>DAOUMJ010000210.1:0-2370 GCA_034411715.1 Anaerolineales bacterium
CCCCCGCCAGCAATGCGGACATGCGCGCCACGTTGCGGTTATCCTCCCCCGCCTGGTTCGCGCATCCAAAGTAGACTTCCTCCACCAACGCGGGGTCCAGCCTGGAGCGAGCGACGATTTCCTTGATGACGAGCGCGGCCAGGTCGTCGGGACGGAGCGAAGCGAGAATCCCTCCCAGCGCGCCGATGGGCGTGCGGAGGGCGTCTATGATGACAGGTGTGGACATGGGAACTCCGGTTTTCAGTTTTCAGTGTTCAGTGGTCGCTGGTCAGTGGTTCGTGGTCGGTTCGATTTTACCACCCTCGAAAATTCGCGCCGCGCGACCCGGAATATCGGCATCCCCTAAAACGACTATCCGCAGTGGCTTGACGCTATCATGGGGATGTGCTACCATCATCGCCAACAGACAAGCGCGAGGAGAGCTGTATGCCCTATAAAAAACTTGCGGTGGCGGTTGTCGCCGCGGCCCTGATGATTTCGTCCTGTACCATGTCGTATCCGCAGTCGGGCGTCGCGACCCCCATCCCCACCAATCCCTTTACGAGACCGCTGCCCACCGACAGCGAACCCATGTCGCAGGTGGAAGGTTTCGCCACCGGAACCGCCATGGCCAAGACGGCCATGGCAAACGGCGAACCGACCGGCACGCCCACGCCCACCGAGGAAGGCGGCGGCCTGACGATTTCCACCGCGACCCCAACTCTGGGCGTGGATCTCGCCACCCCCACCGCCACGCTTGACGCAGGCGTGTCCACCTCCACCCCCATCCCGCCCACCCAAATCGTCGGCCGCCCGGCCACTTACACCCTGCAAAGCGGCGAACACCCCTACTGCATTGCCCGCCGCTTCAACGTGGATCCCGACGCACTGCTGGCGCTCAGCGGATTGACGCGCGCCCAGGCCAACAGCCTTATGGCGGGAACGGTGTTGAAGATTCCGCAAAGCGGTTCCTTCCCCGGCGAGCGCGCCCTGCGTCCGCACCCGCCCGGAACGATCTATACCGTGACTGGCGTCAACGATACAAACCTTTACGCCGTGGCTTGCATTTATGGCGATGTGGATCCGGTCGTTCTTGCGCAAATCAACAATCTTTCGCTGAGCGCGGCGCTGACCGTCGGGCAGAAGATTACAATCCAGTAGTTTATTCCGACGCACCGACGCCCAGGCTCATTCCTGGGCGTTTTTTGAACTTGCCCTCACCGCCGGCCCCTTCGCGACACTTGCACCTGGCGCAAGTGCAGGTGAGCACCCCTTTGGGGCTCCCGATGGCGGGAGAGAGGGGACGGCCCTCACCCCTGACCCCTCTTCCCATGCGGGGAGAGGGGGGAGCGATGAATATGCCATTCGAATTACTCAAATCCGAAACCCTGCTCAAGGGACGCGCCTTTGCCATCCGCCGCGATTGGATGAAGACTCCCGATGGCCGTGAAACGAAATTCGACATCATCGAACACGGCGGATCGGTTGTGTTGGTCCCGCTCGATTCGGACGGGAACATGGTCTTCGTCCGGCAGTATCGCCACGCGGCGGGCGGCGACCTGCTCGAACTCCCCGCCGGGACGCTGGACGAGGGCGAAGCGCCCGAAGTCTGCGCGGCACGCGAGATCCGTGAAGAAACGGGTTTGGCGGCGGGCAAACTGGAGAAGATCGGCGAGTTTTATCTCGCCCCCGGTTACTCCACCGAATTCATGATCGTTTATCTTGCGACGGATTTGAGACACGATCCCCTCGAGGCGGATGCGGACGAGTTTCTCAGCGTGGAGAAAATTCCCGTGAAAAACGCGCTCGAAATGGCAGAGAGGGGCAAGATGCCGGATGCCAAATCGCTGGCGGCGCTGCTGCTGGCGCGTCCGCATCTCACGCAAGAAACGGGCTGACAAAAACGCTGGCGGCCTCCTCTTCCAGTGTAGCGCCAAAAGCCGAAGCCAACCCAGCCACTTCGCGGCGAGTCTTTTGTTGTTCAACGGCAAGTTCTTCCACGCGCGGACGAGGGGTGTGATGAAGGAGTTGTTCGAGCGATTGCCCGAGTGGCTTGCAGGCATCGCAAGCGGAGAGTCCGGGAAGGTATAATGCGCATTGCGCATGTAACCGCGATCTGGTGGAGGTGAAAAATGAGGCGAATTTCCTTTTTTCTGTCCATTTCGCTGGCCCTCTCCGCCTGCGGACTTCTCCCGCCCGCGCCAACTCTCACGCCGACGCTGACCCTGACGCCAACGAACACCCCCACCGCCACGGTCACTCCCAGCCCCACTGCCACCTTCACGCCGACGACCACTCCCACCCCCTCCCCTCCCGAAATCGCCGCGGCGGACTTTGCCAGGCTCAACTTTTCCACCGAGGGCCTGGAGTTCGAGGAGGCGGCGCTGGAGA
>DAOUMJ010000211.1:0-31076 GCA_034411715.1 Anaerolineales bacterium
GCAAACGGGAGACATAAGCTCGCCAGCAGGTCTATTGCCTCGCGCGGATTGTTCAACTGGGCCAACTCGCGCAGCGCGCTTACGTCCAATTCGCCGATCGGCAATAACACCGTAAGAATATCGCCCGCAGGCACGTGCTTCGAGAGGCCGCGCAGGATCGCCTTGAGGTTGTGAATGTCATAAGTCCGCAAGACGATGGCGACCATCTCCGCCGCGCCGTCTTTGTAAAAACCGCGTATCTTCCCAACGGTGTTCACGAGATCGCTTCTCAGCGCCTCGTCAATGCACTGCATCCCCGCGGCGCGCGTCAGGGCCGCCTCGACCGCTTTCTGGTAAACGGTCTTGGTCAACGCGGCGATCAATCCTTGAATACTGCCCGCCTCGGCCAGCGCGTCCAGTTCGCGCCGCGGAAGCAGCCGGGATTTCATCGCGCGCAAACGCGCATTGCCGTAATCGTAATCGGGCATGATTCGACCTTTGGCGGCAGCCGCCAATGCCGTCACACCTGCACTTGCGCCAGGCGCAAGTGTTGCGAGGCGGCGTTCTCCCGCCGAAGCAATCTCCTTTTTGCAGCGCGAGATTGCTTCGCAACGAACGCTCGCAACGACGGAATGTTAAGGCGACTTAGAATCGAACAGTAATTTCCATGATCATGATTATCACAACACAATTCTATTCTTACCGGCGGATAGCAAACTCTACCTGTTTCACTTCCGATTGCTCCTCCTCGAACAACGCCGCCAGGTAGCGGCGCAAGAACGCCGTGGCGCGCTCCAGCCGGGAATCGAAGGTGTTGATCACGACCACGCGGCCGTCCTCGCTTTTGGCGACCAGCCCGCCCCGGCAGTTCAATTCGTAACTCACAGAGATATCCAATTCCAGGCCGGCCAGGATGTTTTTCAGCAACGGCTTGTCGCGCGGGTCGGCCAGGAGTTGCGGCCGTCTCTCCGAGGCGAGTTCGGCCAGCGCCTCCTCGGTCAGCGCGCGCAACGCGGACGGGTAGGAGGGGTCCGCCCGCAGAGATGCAAGGCGCTCGCGGACGCGGGCGAGGGCCGAATCAACGAGTTCCTCCCTCACGTCGCCGACGACGCGCAGCGCCTCCAGGCGCGCCCGCTGCAGGATGCGGGCGCGTTCGGCAACGGCGGGCGCGCCCGCATCGGCGCAGGCGTCCTCTTCGACCTGGCGCGCCTCCGCCCGCGCCTGCGCCAGGATGCCGTTGGCGCGGGATTGCGCCTCCTGTTCGATCTCCCGCGCCTGCGCCTCTCCCGAAGCGCGAATTTCATCCAGGATGGCCTGCAAGCCCATGTCAACCACCGAGCAACAACACCATGGCCGCGACCGCAAATCCCAGGATCACCAACGTTTCCGGGATGGCGATGAGCAGGATGACGGTCCCGAGCGCTTCCGGCTTCTCGGCGATCACCCCGGCCCCGGCGGATCCGATCCGCCCCTGGGCCAGCCCTGTTCCAATGGCCGCCAGGCCGATTGCCAGCCCGGCGCCGATTGCGGTCAGCCCGGTTCCAATTGCAGTCAGGTCAATTTCCATTTCTGCCTCCTTTTTACATCCGGCTCCTGAACGGTTCATACGGCCTGCCTCCGCCTTCATAGAACTTGCGGAAGAATTCCACGTAATGCAAACGCAAACTGTGGATCGTAGGGCTGAACATGCCCAGGATGAGGTTCAAGGCATGGATCAGGACCGCCAGGATCACACCCACGACGACGTTTCCCACGATCCCTGCCACTTCGTTTGCCACTTTCGCCAGGTAAACCGACGCCAATCCGATGGCCGCGATACGCAGGTAGGAAAGCACGTTGCCGATCAAACCGAGGAATTCGATCGGCCCCATCACGACGCCCAGGCAACCGAGGGACACGCTCAACAGCACAATGCCGACAATCACGGCGGCGACGCCCACGCTCATGAAACCCTGCGGCAGGAAATCCGTCAGCGCGCCGACCACGAAAAAGAGACCGATCAAGCCCACCAGCATCCCACCGCGTTCCAACAAATGGCTGCGGCTCTGGTCTTTGATCGCTTCCCACACTCCCAGGATCAATCCCAGCGTAATGTGAACCGCGCCAACCGCTACCGCCATAATGAGCAGTCCGAACACGTGCTCTGCGCTGGTACGGTCGAACCACAGCGGGTGCAGCCCAAAATGTTCGCCCAGCGTGCCAAATGCCTCGCCGTACAAAAAACCAAACAGGATGGACCACCCCGCCCCCATCGCCAGCACGATGAGAATGTCGCGAAGCACACCTGCTTTGAAGCGGTGCAAAAAACCCAGGCTGAGCGCCAGCACCAGGACGCCGTAGCCCACGTCTCCTAAAATCATGCCAAAGAAAATGGGCAGGAAGAAGGCCATCATCCGAGTCGGGTCAATGTGCCCGTAACGCGGCAGGGCCAGCAATTTGACCAGGCTCTCGAAGGGCCTGGCCAGGCGCGGATTTTGCAGAATGACCGGCGCGCGTTTTTTCATTTCCGGCGTCATCTTCAACTTCTGAATGAACACGGCATTGCCGACGTTATCCCGAAGCGTCGTTTCGACCCGTTCGATGTCTCTCGCCGGAATCCAGCCCGCCAGCACAAAGGTCAGGTCGGTTTCGCCGAAGCGCGGCAACACGCGCGAGGCCTCGATCGCGTCCTGCAGGGCGGCGCGCCAGGCGGCCAATCGGTCGCGCCATTGCGCGGCGAGCGTCGCCAGATCGCGGTTGATGTCTTTGACCTGCTCGGGGATGGACGCCATGCGGCGAACCAAAGCCGCGAGGACGACATCCGGCGAGCCTTCTCCCAGTTCGGCGGGCAGGCGCAGGCGCGAAATGTCTTCGCGCCCCAGCAGGGCTTCGATCTCGGCTGTGAATTTTTCGGGGAAGACGATCAACATGGCGCGCGTGGCGGCGTCCACGTCGCTGGCGACCGCTTCGGCGCGTCCCTGGGTCAGGTCGAGAACGCGCCGGCCGATCGCGTCCAGAATGTCAATGTGCTCGCGGCTGACCAGGATGCCGACCGATCGGTTTCCCGCCTCGCGCACGGACTTCGGCATGATCGGCAGCAATTTACGCAGCGTCGCCTCGTAGCGCGGCAGCGACGCGAGTTCGGCTTCGAGCCGCTCGCGCTGGGAAGTGAGCGACTTGACCCTCGGCATGAGTTCTTCCACGCCGGCGCGGGCTTCGATCAGATAATTCTCCGTCGGTGGACCCGCAGGCTTTTGAGGAACGCCGCCCAGCGTATTCAGCAGACCGCCGACGCGCGCCAGGAGCAGGCTGAGTTCCTCCTGCTGGCGAAGCGTATCCCGATCCAGCGCCAGCGGCCGCGCCGAGACTTCGGGCGCGTCGGCCAGGTCTTCGATGTGAACACAACCCAACTGGCGCAACGTGTGGATGGCAACTTGCAGGTTGGATTTCAGCCCCACGATCTCAACCGGGACCATTTCAAGATTCATCGGTATTCCCGCCTCCTTTCACGCCCAAAACGATGTGAACCGCCTCCCGTATCGCCGTCTCCATGCGGGCCTGTCCTTTTCGCCGCAGGTCGGCCGCCTGGTTGTGCGCGTGCGCGACGATGGCCCGCGCCTCCTCCTCGGCTTTGGAAACGATCTCCTTATAGCGGATCTGCCCCTCGCGGTTCCCCGCTTCGCGCGCCTCCTTTTTGATGCGGGCGGCCTGGGCGCGCGCTTCGGCGATGGCGCGCCTGGTCGCTTCGCGCGCCGACATGACTTTGCGCGTGATTTCCGCCTCAGCCAGTCGGATTTGATCCAGCGGTGAGAGCCCCGATGCAGACATCTGGTCAGTCATAAAGGGCCTCCTCCAAACGGGCGGGCAGGTTGGATGAACCAACCAATCACATCACCACATTCCCGGCAAATATCCAATTGTGAAAAAATGTCCAATACTAGTTTAGCACAAACGCTACCTTCTTTCAAGAAGGGTCGTGTCCATTAAAAACATCCGCATACCCATCAGTTCCACACGTTGACAAGATGATGGTAAACTCTTTCGAAAATTGGTTTTTCGGCCAATCAGGCCAAATTGAAGTTCATCGCCGCTCATTTGTCGTTACGTTGGAAATTCACGACACTATCCCGGAGAATCACCGCCATGAACATCGAATACCGCCAGGAATACGATCCCGAACTGATGGAAAGGGCGAGAACGCGTTTTGCGGACGAGACGAGCCGCCTGCGCGCCTTCGGCTTTGCGGAGTTTGGCTGTTACACTGAATTGCTCCCCAATTACAGCCTGCTCACACATTTTCTCATCTACCTGCTGGCAAAAGTCAACCGCGAGATCGTTCGCGTGGAATCTCCCCTGCGCTTCGCCATGAGTCAGCCCCTGTTGGTTCATCGCGAAACAGCCACCTACGCGCTGGTCTTTGGCATGGGCGTGAAATTCTACACGCTCTTCAGCGACGGGACGGGGCTGATCAGCGTCAATTTTCCCTCGAATCCCATTCAGGATATGCCGCGCAAATTGTACAAGTATCCCGCGCCGCGCAGCCTGGAGGAATGCTGGCAGGCGCACCAGAGAGACATTGCAGAGTTTCAACGTACGGGCAGGCAGTTGGACGACAAAATCACTTTCGAAAAGTACGCAACGATTTCCCGCCGCGAAGAAGAAGCATGACCGAAATCACACTATCATCCATCGTCTACTATCCCATCAAAGCCTGCCGCGGCTTCGAGGCGGAGGCGTCGAACGTGGAGCGCATGGGACTGGCGCGCGACCGCCGTATGATGGTTGTCACGCCCGAAGGCCGGTTCCTGACGCAACGCGAACATTCGCGCCTCGCGCTCGTCACCCCGACGTTGGATGACGATTCCGTGATCCTCTCCGCGCCGAATTTCGATTCCGTGCGCGTCCCGCTTCGCGCCTCCGGGACGCCCGTCCGCGTGGACATCTGGCGGAGCAAGAACGTGGAGGCGATTGACCAGGGCGAGGAGGCCGCGCAATGGTTCTCGGGTTGGCTCGGGGCGCCCGTCCGACTCGTCCACTTTGCCGACGGCTTCATCCGCCGCGTCAACGAAAAATACGCGGTGAACGACGACGACCACACGGCCTTCGCGGACGGCTACCCGATCCTGCTCGCCTCCGAAGACTCGCTCGCCGACCTGAACGCGCGGCTGGCGACTCCCGTCCCGATGAATCGCTTCCGCCCGAATCTGGTCGTACGCGGCGCGCCGCCCTTCGCCGAGGACAACTGGAAGCGCATCCGCATCGGGGATGTGGAACTTGCCATGGTCAAGCCCTGCGCGCGGTGCGTGGTCACCACCATTGACAAGGAGACGCTCGCCCAAAGCAAGGAGCCGCTCCGCACGCTCAACGCCTTCCGCAAACGGGAAGGCGGCGCGATGTTCGGCTGGAACGTCATCCCGCTAACCGAAGGCAGGTTGGAGGCGGGGATGGCGGGGGAAGTTCTCGCCTAAATTCAACCCGACGCGTGGCTTCCTTTCGCTTTGCCCTCCAGCCAACCGGCAAACAGGAACAGCAAGCCCGAAAGCGCCAGCGGAAGGATCAGGATGAGGAAGGGCGCAAGCCACTCCTGCGGATCGCCCCAGGCGCGGGAGAATGGAAGCGCCATCAGAACCGCGCCCACCAGCAAAAGCGCGCCTCCCCAGAGCGGACGCTTCCAGCCGAGCCAAATCGCCAGCCCAACGAGAATGAGGGGGACGAAATGTCCCAGCCCGCTCCAGTCCCCGCCCACGGTTTCGCCGATCCCGAAGGCCAGCGAAATTAGCGCCATCCAGCCCAGCGGAACCAGCGCGGCAATTTTCAAGCCTTTGATGGTTTTCATGGCACACCATCCTTTCATGAGTACTATACAGCAAGCGCGAGAGGAATACAAGCGCCAATCCAAAAGCGGAGGCGTATAATGCAACCATGCGACTTTCGCGCGCGTTGAGAACCCCCTCCCACCCTCCCCCATTTTCTCCGAAAATGGGGGAGGAGTCTCGCGATACGAAAAATTGTATTGCTTTCGTCGGCGCGGGAGGGAAGACGACGGCCATGTTCCAGTTGGCGCGGGAATTGTCCGAACATTCGCCCGTCATCGTGACGGCCACTTCTCACCTGGGAGCGTGGCAGATATCGCTTGCAGATCGCCATATTCTGGCCGAGTCGGCGCGAGAGATTGAGAAATTCGAGGAGGGCGTAAACCTTATCACCGGCGCGCTGGATGGAGATCGAACCCAGCCAATAGATTCCAGCACCTTGTCCTGGCTACGCGAAGCAAGCAGGAACTCTTCCATTCCCCTGCTCATCGAAGCGGACGGGTCGCGCGGACTGCCGCTCAAGGCGCCAGCCGAACACGAGCCGCCCATTCCCGAATTCGTGGATACGGTTATTGTGACAGCAGGCTTGCGCGGATTAGGGAAACCGATCACAGAGAAAGTTGTATTTCGCCCGGAAATCTTTCGGGAAATCGGCGGCGCGGCGGAACAGGATACCGTAACATCCGCAATGCTGACGCGGGTCTTGACTCATCCAGAAGGAGGATTGAAAAATATCCCATCCCACGCGCGCCGAATTGTCCTGCTTAATCAAGCAGATACCCCAGAATTACAGGCGGTCGCGCAACAGATGAGTCAGCCTTTGTTGGAGAAATACGATTCCGTTATTGTCTCGAGTTTGAGGGAAGAGGTCGTTTACGCGGCGCATGAACGCCTGGCGGGGATCGTCCTGGCCGCTGGGGAATCGAAACGATTTGGCGCGCCGAAGCAATTGTTGGATTGGAAAGGCAAACCGTTTGTAAGAATAGTTGCGGAAACATCCCTGCGCGCGGGGCTTTCTCCCGTGGTGGTCGTCACCGGCGCGGATGCGGAGCCGGTGGAGAACGCCGTCCGCGATCTGGATGTGGAAATCGCCCGCAACGAAAACTGGCGAAACGGGCAGGCCGGTTCCATTGTTGCTGGAATCGAATCCTTGCCCCGAAATGTCGGCGGATGTATATTTCTGCTGGCAGACCAGCCGCAAATCGGCGCCGAGATAATACGCGCGCTGGTGGAGGTTCACGCCCAAAGCCTGCCCGCCGTCCTCGCGCCGCTTATTTTGAAGGAACGCCGCGCCAATCCAGTCTTGTTCGACCGCGTCACTTTCCCCGATTTGATGCAATTGAAAGGCGATGTGGGCGGCCGCGCGGTCTTCGACAAACATAAAGTGGAATATTTGCCCTGGCACGATGATGCGTTATTATTGGACGTGGATACCCCGGAAGACTACAAGCGGCTGCTCGAAAGAGAACAGTAATGATCACAGCAATCGTACTCGCTGCCGGCCCCTCGAAACGAATGGGACAGCCCAAAATGCTCCTGCCCTGGGGAGAAAAGACCGTGCTGGCGACGGTGCTGTCCACGATAAGGAAGGCGGACATCCCCAGCCTTGTCGTTGTGACAGGCGCGCGCCGCATTGAAGTGGAAAAGATCTGTGCCTCATACGAGGCGATTGTGGTTCACAATCCCGATTACGATAACGACGATATGCTCGTCTCGCTTCAGATGGGACTGCAAACCGCACGCGACAAAACGCCTGCCGAGAGCGCCCTGATTTGTCTCGGCGACCAGCCTCAGGTCGAGGAAGGATGCGTGCGGGCGGTGGCGAGTCGCTTCATTGAGACAGGATCCAATCTCGTCGTCCCCAGTTATCAGATGCGGCGCGGACATCCCTGGCTGGCGGCGCGTCCGCTCTGGGAGGAAATCCTGCAAATGCGGCCTCCGCAAACGCCCCGCGATTTTCTGAATCGCCACGCGGACGACATCGCTTATGTGGAAGTGGACACGCCCTCGGTTCTCGCCGACATTGACACGTTCGAAGAGTATTTGAAATTCATTAAAACGAGGTGACACTCTGAACGCACTCGACCTTGCCCGTTCCATCGTGGACGCCCTGGAGGACAAAAAGGGCGAAGATATCCTGCTGATTGACATCAAGGATGCGGCCTCCTTCACCGATTATTTCGTGATCTGCAACGGAACCAGCGACCGCATGTTGGACGCGCTGGCGAAGGCCGTGGAGGAATCCATCCGCCGCAAGCACAAAAAGCGCGGCCGCATCGAAGGCCAGCCCAACGACGGCTGGCTGGTGCTGGATTACGGCGACGTGGTCGTGCATCTCTTCTCGCCCAGCCAGCGCGATTATTACCGCCTGGAGGAGTTGTGGCAGGAGGGGAAGGTGTTGGTGAGGGTGCAGTAGGCTATACTGTGTCCATGATACACTTATCTTACGCGCAAATCCCCCGTCACCAGGTGAGCCTTATGGATCTCAAGGATGTGTTTCGATTCGTTTCCCCGCAAGTGCGAAACGCCGCGGTCCGAACCGCCGCCCAATTGGAGCGGATCGGCGTTCGCTACGCGTTGGCAGGCGGGTTGGCCGTTGGCGCACATGGATATATCCGCGCCACCGCCGATGTTGACTTTTTAGTGGGCGAAGAGGCATTCGACCATCATGGGTCCTTTGTCACATTCAAAACAGGGGTTCCCATCGAGGTGGAGGGAATTCGCATTGATTATCTTTCCCCCATCTCCCTCGGCTCGCAAGTGGAGGAAACGCTCGACCATCCTCCTGTCAGCGAGGGACTCCCTGTCGTTCCGATTGAAGTGCTCATTTATATGAAACTGGTTGCCAAACGGCGGAGGGATTTGGTGGATATTGTCGAACTTGTCAAAGCGGGGGTGGACTTGAAACTCGCGCGCGACTACCTCAAGCGATATGCAAACGACTTGATTCCGTTGTTCGAGGAACTGGTCAATGAAGCGCTTGGCGAATAGTTCGCATTTTTGGCCTTTGCGCGCTTCGGACCACCGTCGTATGCAAACCGCACGAAAAACCTGTGAGGGGAAGGTTGTATAATGGGTGGGACTTGCCCTCTCCCCGCTCTCCTCTCCCGAAATCGGGAGACCCCCTGACGGGGGCAGGTGGGCTGGGGGTGAGGGATTATAAGGAGCCTTCTTTGAATTTCCAAACCCTCTGCGTCATCGGCCTCGGCTACATCGGCCTGCCCACCGCCTCCACCTTCGCCGCGCGCGGACTTCGCGTCCTCGGCGTGGACATCAACGGACAGATCCTCGATATTTTACGAAACGGCGAGATCCACATCCACGAACCGGGCCTGCGCGAAGAATTTCAGTCCGCCCTCAAGACAGGCCGCCTCACCTTCGCCGCCGCTCCCGCGCCCGCCGATGCCTTCATCATCGCCGTCCCGACGCCGTTTTACGAGGGCGATCCCGGCCAGGCGCACGGTGTGACCTTCAAAAAAGCCGATATGCGCGCCGTGACCTCCGCCGCCGAGTCCATCGTCCCCTGCCTGCGGAAAGGGAATCTCGTCGTGCTCGAATCGACCTCCCCCCCGCGCACGACGGTTGACCTCGTTCGCCCCATCCTCGAGCGCTCCGGACTTGCGGCCGGGCGCGACTTCCATTTGGCCTACTCTCCCGAACGCGTCCTGCCCGGGCAGATCCTGCGCGAACTGATCGAGAACGCGCGCGTCATCGGCGGAGTCACCCCCGAGTCCGCGCAGGCGGGACGCGACCTGTACGCGGCCTTCGCCAAGGGACAGATCGTCCTCACCGACGCCACCACCGCCGAGATGGTCAAACTGATGGAAAACACCACCCGCGACGTGAACATCGCCCTCGCCAACGAGTTCGCGCGTCTCGCCTCGCGCTTCGGCGTGGACGTGTGGGAGGCCATCTCCATCGCCAGTTTGCACCCGCGCGTCAAGATCCTCTCGCCGGGACCCGGCGTGGGCGGGCATTGCATCAGCGTGGACCCGTGGTTCCTCGTTGAGTCCGCGCCCGACCTCGCCAACCTCATCCTCGCCGCGCGCCGGGTCAATGACGAACAACCGCAATTCGTGGTGGAGCTCGTCAAAGGCGCCCTCGGTTCGCTGCACGGCAAACGCATTGCCGCCCTCGGCCTGGCCTACAAGCCCGACGTGGACGACCTGCGCGAAAGCCCCGCCGCCGAAGTGATTCGCCTCCTGCAAAAAGAAGGCGCCCTCGTCAAAGCCTTCGAGCCGTTCAAGCCCGAAGGGCTCCCCCGCCTGGAATATGTCCCAACGCTCGAAACCGCCCTCGAAGACGCCGAGGCCGTGATCCTGCTCGTCAACCACAGCCAGTTCCGCGCCCTCACACCCGAGTCGCTTCGCCCGCTCACTCCGGCGAAAATTTTGATAGACACCGTCAACGGCTGGGCGGGGCGCGATTGGGAAAAGGCGGGGTTTGCCTATCATCGGTTGGGGGCCAATACACTGTAATCTCGTCATAATGAAAATACTATCCGTTTTTGGCACCCGTCCCGAAGCCGTGAAGATGGCGCCCGTCGTCCGACAACTGGCGCAGACGCCCGGCAGCGTGTCACGCGTCTGCGTCACCGCGCAGCACCGCCAGATGCTGGATCAGGTTCTGGAGTTGTTCGACATCCAACCTGATTACGACCTCAACCTGATGCGCGAAGACCAATCCCTGGCCGAGGTGAGCGCGGCCATCTTCACCCACCTTGATCCCGTTTTGACGGATTTCCAGCCAGACTGGGTTCTGGCGCAGGGCGATACCACCACCGTCGCAATCGCCTCCCTGCTGGCCTACTACCACCGCATCCGCTTTGGACACGTGGAGGCGGGACTCCGCACCCGCGACAAATGGCAGCCCTTCCCCGAGGAGATCAACCGCCGCGTGGCGAGCGTGGTCGCCGACCTGCACTTCGCCCCCACCGAATGGGCGCGCCAAAACCTGCTGCGCGAGGGGATTGACGACTCCATCATCAAAGTAACAGGGAACCCCGTCATTGATGCGCTGCATGTGGTCAGGCAACAACCAGAGCCGCCTGAAGTCATCGAACTACTCCAACGCATCCGCCTCGCGTCCGTCACTGCGAGGAACGAAGCAGTCTCCTCCTCGGCGCGGGGATTGCTTCGTCGGGAAGATCACTCTCCTCGCACATCGTCCCCGCAGGGGAATGACGGAAAGAATTTGATTCTTGTAACAGCCCACCGCCGCGAAAACTTCGGGCAGCCGCTCGAAAACATCTGCGAAGCCCTCAAACAAATCGCGGCGCGCGGCGACGTGGAAATCGTCTACCCCGTTCACCTCAATCCTCACGTGCAGGAACCTGTCCACCGATTGCTGGATGGCGTTCCGCACATCACCCTCCTGCCGCCGCTGGACTACCTGCCCCTCGTCCACTTGATGAAGCGCGCCCGACTCATCCTCACCGATTCGGGCGGGATACAAGAGGAGGCGCCCGCCTTCGGCGTCCCGGCCCTCGTTTTGAGAGAAGTGACCGAACGGCCGGAGGGAGTGGCCGCGGGGGTGTTGAAACTCGTCGGAACAGCGACCCCGCGCATCGTCCAGGAAGCGAACCGCCTGCTCGACGACGCCTCGGCTCACGCAGAGATGGCGCGAGCGTCCAATCCGTATGGGGACGGGCAGGCAGCGCGTCGGATCGTGGAAGCGCTCCTCCAGTTTCCCCGTTAACCGCTTTGTAATGTGAAAGGGGAGACAATTTAGGTATAATGAAATCGTGAAACGCTTTTTTGGGGCTTTGTTTATCGTCTCCCTGCTCCTGACGACAGGGGTTCCCGCGCTGGCGCAGTCGTCGGGAAGCGAGTATTTTAAGGACACGGGACATTTCGTCAGCGGGGATTTTTTGGCCTATTACCGCAGCGCTCCGAACCCGGAATTATTGTTTGGCTACCCCATTACCGAGGCGTTCACGAAAAACGGGCGGATGATCCAATATTTCCAGCGCGCCCGCCTCGAACTCTATCCCGAATTGCCCCCAGGCCAGCGCGTGCGGCTCACCCCTCTTGGATCGGCATTGTACAAACCGGGCGAACGGCTCGACATCTTCAATCCCCTTGCATGCCGATACTTCTCCCAAACGGGATTTTCGGTCTGCTATGCCTTTCTCGATTTTTACAAAGCGAATGGCGGCGTGGAACGCTTTGGACAGCCGATCTCTCCCTTTGAATTTCACAACGAACTGATCGTCCAGTACTTCGAGTACGCCCGCTTCGAATGGAAGCCCTGGATGCCCGAAGGCCAGCGTGTGGCGCTCGCCGACCTGGGCAGGCTGTACTTCGACGACCAGAGGGAAGACCCCAACCTGCTCAACGCGGTGCAAATAGAGGGAGGACCAAAACACGTCCAAATCCAGGTGCGCGCTTTCGTCTGGAAGGCGGTCACCCTCGCCAGCGACCATCAACTGATCTACGTCATCGTTCAGGACCAGAACCTGCAACCGGTGGTAGGCGCGCAGGGCCTGGCCACCATCCGCCGGGCCGACGGCGTGGTCGAAACCGCATCCTTTCTCACCAACAGCAGCGGAGTGGGAATCGTGCCGCTTACCTTCGTCAACCAACCCTATGGCAAGATGGTTTACATTGACATCATCGTCGCCAAAGACGGCTTGAGCGCCTCGACCACCACCTCGTTCCGCATCTGGTATTAACGCATCGGCGAGGCAACATTCATGCTGCCCCGCAACGGCAAGATAAATCTTGCGCTACTGCGTAAGGCGAGTTGGTAAAAAAACAGGCTTCCCGACGAAGCCTGTTTTTCACAGGTCGAACACCGGGCCAGCCTCGCACGCCAGCAGGATTCCCTTTTTGACCTCCACCGAGCAGACACCGCATTGCGCCAGACCGCCGCAGGGCATGGGCGTGACGATCAACGCCTGCGCCTCCCGCGTGACGTTCCACCGGCCTCCGCTTCGGACGCGTTCGCGCCAGCCCTCGCGACTCGCGGCCAGCGCGAGATAATCGGCCCACTGCGCCACATCCTCCAGCGCGGCCAGCGGACGGATCTCCACTTCGGCGGGCAGGTCGTCGGGTGGTTCGTCGCAGACGAGGGCGAGGGCGGCCTCCTGTTTCAACGCAGGAGAAAGCAGGCCCAGCAGGTACGCGGGACTCGCGTCCAGCGCGGCCAGCGCCACGCGGCGGGCGGAGGCAGGCAGCGCGAAGCCGCGTCCGAGCGGGCCGCGCAGGGCGAGGGTTGCGCCCGGGATCCAGGCGCGCGGCAGGGGCGGCGCGGCGAGGAAACCTGCGGGGGAATCTCCGGCCGAAAAAACGGGAACCGCCAGCGGGTCGTCGGAATCGGGAAGGCGGGCGAGCAGGAATTGGCCGGGCGCGGGGACGAGAGCCGGCGGACAGGCGATCCGCGCGGCGGCGCGGCGTTCATCCAGAAAGCGTTCGAGAATGCGTCCTTCTGCCATAATCGCATGTTAACACTGTTGTGACGGAGGGGCAAGCGGAAGCGTGTATAATCCATTCCATATACCGTCATCCAATTCGGAGGAACAAACATGAACATTGCATCCCTTTTTCAGGCTGTCGCCAGTTTTGCCTGGCTGGTTTTCCTCGGGCTGGTCGCCATGGTCGTTATGCGCGCTTCGCGCCGCCAGCCCACTCGCGGGCTGACAACCGGGCTGGTCATTGTGCTGGTATTCGCCATCCTTGCCACCACGCTGGGCGCGGGATTGGTATTCGTCGAGCCTTATGAAACCGGCGTGGTGGTCTCGATCCTTTCGCAAGGCGGCATGAGAGCCGAGCCGTTGAAATCGGGCCTGCACTGGATCGTGCCGTTCGTGGAGCGGGTGGAACGCTACCCGATCTCCATCCAGACGTTTACGATGGCGCGCACGGAATCAGAAGGGGAGACGCGAGGCGTGCTTACGGTGGAGGCCCGCACTTCGGACGGACAGCGCATCTGGGTGGATTCCTCCGTCATCTACCAGATAGAACCGTCGGTGGTGACCACCATCCACAAGGAATGGCAGCATCGCTACGAGGAAGACCTGATCCTGCCGCAGGCGCGCGGCATCATCCGCGACGCCGTCTCGCAATACCGCGTGGATGAGGTGCTCAGCACCAAGCGCTTCGACATGACCAACCAGATCACCCGCGAGTTGGAGGAGGTGATGTTGGAGAACGGCCTGACGCTGATAGACTTCGTGCTGCGCGACATTACCTTCACCGAGGAATACGCCCAGTCCATCGAGCAGAAGCAGATCGCCGAACAACAGGCGCTGCAGGCCAAGTTCGTCGTCGAGTCCAAAAAGCAGGAGGCCGAGCAGGCGCGGCAGGTGGCGCAGGGCCAGGCCGACGCGGCGGTGATCGCGGCCAGGGGCGCGGCCGAGGCGCGCCTCATCCAGGCCGAGGCGGAGGCCAAAGCCAACGAGGTGCTGGCGGCCTCGCTGGCGGGGCATCCCGAACTGCTGACGTATCTATACATCAACAAACTCGCGCCGAACATCACAGTGATGCTCCTGCCGAGCGGCGCGCCGTTTATCTTCCCGCTGCCGGAGATGATCCCGCAGTGAGGTTCAGTGACTCAGTAATCAGTGATCGGTGATTCGGTAAGGTCGGCTGGCAGAAGCCGCTGGCCGACCATTTTACAGTTCGAGGAACGCGTGAATTCCAAGTTTCCCTCCGGGCGGCAGGTCCGCCTGACAAGCCTCTCCAACTGCGCGGGTTGAGCGTCCAAATTAGGCGCGGAGGCGCTGGCGCAGGTTCTGCGCCCGATGCAGGAGATGTTCAAACCCGCAGATTATCCCGACCTGCTGGTGGGACTGGACGGTCCCGACGACGCGGCGGTCTGGCGGCTGGATGAATCGCGCGCGCTGGTCGTCACCACGGATTTCTTCACCCCCGTTGTGGACGATCCCTACGATTACGGCATCATCGCGGCGGCCAACAGCCTCTCGGACGTGTACGCCATGGGCGGGCGGCCCTTCCTGGCGCTGAACGTGGCGGCCATCCCCGAAGATCTGCCTGCCGAGGTCTCGGCGGAAATTTTTCGCGGCGGCGCGGAGAAGGCGCGCGAGGCGGGCGTGGTGATCGCGGGCGGACATACCGTCAAGGACAAGGAACCGAAGTACGGCCTTGTGGCGGTCGGCTTCGTGGACCCGAATCGGATGCTGACGAAAAGCGGCCTGCGTCCCGGTGACGCGCTCGTGCTGACCAAACCGCTCGGATTCGGGGTGACGACCACCGCCTTGAAACAGGAAAAGGCCGAAGCCGCCGATGTGACCGAGGTGGTGAAGTGGATGGCACAACTGAATAAAACGGCCTCTGAACTGGCGGTCGAATTCGAACTGCGCGGCGGGACGGACATTACCGGCTACAGCCTGCTCGGTCACGCGCTGGAGATGGCGGAGGCCTCGGGTGTGTCGCTTCGATTCGATTTCGAGAAAATTCCCTTCGTGAGTTGCGCGCGTAAATACGCGGAGATGGGCGCGTTTCCCGGCGGCGCGTTCGACAACCGCGCGCATTTTGGCCATGCGGTACAATTTCCAACCGGCATGGATGAACCCGCAGAAATGTTGCTCTACGATCCACAAACCAGCGGCGGCCTTCTGCTGGGCGTGCCGCAGGAAAAACTATCCGAGTTTTTGAAACGTGCGGAAGAACTCAAACAGCCCGCATGGATGATCGGGGAGGCCGCCCCCGGCAAAGGGATCGAGGTTACTTAAAAAAACATCATGTCAAGTTCGTGGAATGAAATCATCATCATCGCCGCGCTGATTCTCGTCAATGGCATTCTGGCCATGTCAGAGGCGGCGCTGATGGCCTCGCGCAAGGCGCGCCTGCAACAACGGCTTAACGATGGCGATAAAGCCTCCGGCACCGCCCTGCAATTGATCGAAAAACCAAACGTCTTCCTTTCCACCGTTCAGATCGGCATCACGTTGATCTCGGTGCTGGCAGGCGCGTTTGGAGGCGCGACAATCGCCGAAGCATTGGCGGTTGAACTGGCAAAAGTCCCCTTTCTTGAGAATTACAGTCTCGCATTAGCGCTGGGGATCGTCGTTATTATCATTACTACCCTCACCATCTGGCTGGGCGAACTCGTGCCGAAACGCCTCAGCCTGCACAGCCCTGAACGAATTGCGCGCGTTGTAGCCGCTCCAATGCTGTTGCTTTCGCGCATATTCTCACCGTTGGTCAAACTAATGAGCGGCATGACCGATTTTGTCCTGCGTCTCATGGGCATCAGGCCGTCGGCCGAGCCTCCCATCACCGAGGA
Organism: Anaerolineales bacterium; assembly: GCA_034411715.1. Lineage (GTDB taxonomy): Bacteria > Chloroflexota > Anaerolineae > Anaerolineales > Villigracilaceae > Denitrolinea. The sequence continues at coordinate 16,020 of DAOUMJ010000211.1, forward strand.
GGAATTGCAGGTGTTACTCGATCAGGGACGGCAGGCGGGCATCTTCGAGGAATCTGAACAGGATATGATCGAAGGCGTGTTCAGTATCGGCGACCAGCGCGTCTATTCGCTGATGACGCCGCGCACCGAGATCGTCTGGCTGGATATTAACGACACGATGGAAGAGGTCCGCCAGAAGATCGCGGATTGTCCCTTCTCGCGCTTCCCCGTCCGCGACGGCTCGCTGGAGAACGTGCTGGGCGTTGTCCGCGCCCGCGACCTGTTGCTCACCAGCCTGGCGGGCGAAAAGATCAGCCTGAAACACAACCTGCATCCCGCCATCTATCTCCCCGAGTCCGCGCTGGCTTCGCAGGCGTTGGAAATGTTCAAGGGCGGCAAGGCGGAATTGATGCTGGTGGTGGACGAATTCGGCGCGGTGCAGGGGCTGATCACCCTCAACGACATTTTGTCCGAAATCGTTGAAGGCATCGGCACCGACGAGCCAACAGCCACCCAGCGGCAGGACGGTTCCTGGCTGCTGGATGGCATGTTGCCTGTAGACGACCTCAAGGAAATCTTCAACCTGCGCGAATTGCCCGAGGAGGACGATTACGAAACGCTCGGCGGCTTCGTCATGTTCTCGCTGGGGCGCATCCCGCAGGTGTCCGACAAATTCGAGTGGGGCGGCCTGCAATTCGAGGTGATAGACATGGACGGCCGCCGCGTGGACAAGGCGCTGGTTACGACGTTGGGAAAACCCGTCGCCCCGAAGGATGAAGGTATCGCCAAGTAAAATGCAGTGCGGATTGCGCAGCGCAGTCTACGCAGCGACGACTTTGGTCGTTTTGGATGATTGAAATCGTCGCTGCGTGGAATCAAACCAACACGGAGGAATAATGCCCGCGTATGTCATTGTGGACATCGAAGTGACCGATCCCGAAGGATACAAGGAATACGTCAAAGCCGCGCCTGCGACGGTGGCGCAGTTCGGCGGACGCTACCTCGCCCGCGGCGGCGCAAACGAGACGCTGGAAGGCGACTGGCACGCGAAGCGATTGGTAATTCTCGAATTTCCTTCGAGTGCGCAGGCCAAGGCCTGGCTGAATTCGCCCGAATACGCGCCCGTCCGCGCCCTGCGCCACAAATACGCGAAGACCAACATGGTCGTCGTCGAGGGTGTTTGAGAATGACAATAATTTAATTTCAAAGGAGCAAACGCATGGCCTTCAAAATCGAATTCGGGACCGACGGTTGGCGCGGCGTAATCGCCGAGGATTACACGTTCGATAACGTGCGCCGCTGCGCGCAGGGATTCGCCAATTATCTTTTGAAACGCGGCAGGCAGGGCGAGTGGGTTGTGGTCGGACACGACAAGCGCTTCGGCAGCGAACATTTCGCGGCCGCGGCCGCCGAGGCGCTGGCGGGCAACGGCCTGAACGTTTACCTGACCGACGGCGCGACGCCCACACCCGTCATCGCCTACGCGGTAGTGGAAAAGAAAGCCGCGGGCGCGGTCAACATCACCGCCAGCCACAACCCGCCGACGGACAACGGCTTCAAGGTCCGCAACGAGACCGGCGGCGCGATTGACCCGGAAGGCTTGAAGGAGATCGAGTCTGGAATTCCCGAGGATGTGAAGGATGTAAAACGTATTGCGTATTCCGTAGCGGAGAAAGAGGGAAAGATTGTCAAGTTCGACGCGGCGACGCCGTATATCGAACATTTGACGCGCGACGGGCTGATTGATTTGCAGCCCATCAAAGACGCGGGCTTGACCGTGATGGCAGATGCGATGTGGGGCAACGGCGCGGGCTGGTTCACGCGATTGCTTTCTGGCGGAAAAACGAAGGTGATCGAAATCCACAACGAGCGCAATCCGCTCTTCCCAGAGATGAAGCGTCCCGAACCGATCCCGCCGAACATCAACGTGGGCCTGCGCGCCACCGTGGAAAACAACGCCGACGTGTTGCTCATCACCGACGGCGACGCGGACCGCTGCGGAATCGGCGATGAGAACGGACATTTCATCAACCAGTTGCGCGTCTACGCCCTGCTGGCCTATTATTTGCTGGAAATCCGCGGTGAGCGCGGCGACATCGTGAAGACGCTCTCGACGACCAGGATGCTCAATAAACTGGGCGAAACCTACGGCGTCCCCGTCCACGAGACGGGCGTGGGATTTAAATACGTCGCGCCGAAAATGACCGAGACGAACGCGCTCATCGGCGGCGAGGAATCGGGCGGATACGCCTTCCGCGGCAACGTTCCCGAACGCGACGGGATCCTGGCGGGATTGTACATGCTCGATTTCATGGTAAAGACCGGCAAGAAACCGACCGAATTGCTGAAAGACCTGTTCGCCAAAGTGGGCGGCGAATATTTTTACGACCGCGTGGACAGTCCCTTCAGCGGAGACGCGGAAGCGCGCAAGAAGATGATCCTCGACGCGAATCCCAAAACCCTCGGCGGGCTCAAAGTCACCGAACTCGTCACGATTGACGGCTTCCAATTCCGCCTCGAGGACGGCGGATGGATGCTCATCCGCTTCAGCGGCACGGAACCCATCCTGCGCGTATACTGCGAGACGCGGCACGAGGACAGGGTGAAGGCGATTTTGGAGGATGGGTTGAGGGTGGCGGGAATCAAGTAACTTGGAACTCACCGACACGCACTGCCATCTCGATCTCGACAAATTCGACTCCGACCGCGCGGATGTGATCCGGCGCGCCGTCGAAGCCGGTGTGACGCGCATCCTCATCCCCGCGCTGGATTTGGAGTCGAGCCGCCGCGTGGCCGAACTGGCGAACTCGCATCCGATGTTGTACGCGGCCGTCGGCTTCCATCCGACAGACCTGGAAAAATGGAACACCAGCGCGATGGGAAATCTGCGAAACCTCATCGTGTCCCCCTCTCCCAGTGACACAGAGGCCAGAGGTGAGGGTAGAACCGGCAAAATCGCCGCCATCGGCGAAATTGGCCTCGACCACTACTGGGTCAGGGAAGAGGCGAAGCGGGCATTTCAGCGGAAAGTCCTGAAAGAGCAACTCGCGCTGGCGGAGGAAGTCAACCTGCCCGTCGTCATCCATACGCGCGAGGAGAACGATGCCTGGTTTGGGAGCGCGTTCGAACAATTGCTGGAGATTTTGTCCGAATGGCATGCGGGGCTGAGATCCAGAAATCATCCACTGGCGGAACGACCCGGCGTGCTGCATTCGTTCAACGGCACACTGGAAACCGCGCAAAAGGCAATCGGGATGAATTATTACATCGGCGTCGGGGGGGCCGTCACCTATAAAAACGCCGAACAAAAGCGCGCCATCGTTTGCCAATTACCGCTTGCCAGCCTGCTTCTCGAAACCGACGCGCCTTTTCTCGCGCCCGTCCCTCATCGCGGCCGGCGGAACGAACCTGCCTTCATCGGTGAAATTGCTGATAAAATTGCCCAGGTACAATCCCGTAACAAGGAGGAGATCGCCGCCGCAACCACAGCCAACGCGGCGCGCCTCTTCCTGTGGTGAGACTTGAACAACACAACCTTTTTCGCTCCCATCCAGGAACAAATTCTGCTGGTCGAAGATCGGATGCGCGCCCAGGGGGCCGACTCCAATGCGGACCTGCGCGCCGCCCTCGAACACCTGCTGGCCGCCGGCGGAAAACGCATCCGCCCGACCCTCGTCCTGCTCGTCGGCAACATGCTGGGCGGCCCTCCCGACATGCTCGTGACCCTCGGCGCGGCCGTGGAACTGCTCCACACCGCCACCCTCGTCCACGACGACCTGATAGACGGCGCGCTGCTGCGACGCGGCGCGGAGACGCTGAATGCGCGCTGGTCCTCCGCCGCCACCGTGCTGACGGGCGACTTTCTCTTTGCCCGCGCCGCCAAACTCGCCTCGGAAACCGACAACACCGCCCTCATGCGCCTGTTTGCCAACACGCTGGCCGCCATCGTCAACGGCGAACTCAACCAGTTGTTCTCGGCGCGCGGCGTGATCAACCGCGAAAACTACTACCAGCGCATCTACGCCAAGACCGCCTCGCTCTTCGAAATGTCCACCCGCGCGGGCGCCATGGTCAGCACCAAGGACGAGGCGACCATCGAGTCTTTGCGAAAATTCGGCTACGAACTCGGCATGGCCTTCCAGATCGTGGACGACCTGCTGGATTTCACGGGTGAACAGGCCGCGGTCGGCAAGCCGCTCGGTTCGGACCTTTTGCAGGGACTCGTGACCCTGCCCGCCATCTATTACGCGGAGATGAATCCCGACCACCCCGATGTCCGCTCGCTGGCCGCGGGCGGCTGGGGCGACCACGAGCGCATGGAACGGCTCGTCCAATTGATTCGCGGCAGTGACGCCATCCACAAAGCCATGCGCGAGGCCGAACAGTCGGTGGAACGCGCCATCGCGCACTTGCGCCTGTTCGAAGACTCCCGGGAACGCGCCGCGCTCGATAATTTGGCAAGATACGTTGTAGATCGAAGAATTTAATCTCCTTTCATGCAGTAACGACTTTCTTCGTTTCAGACGATTGAAATCGTCACTACCTGGCAACCCCTCGCCATGCCCAACCCCCGCAAACCCTTCCGCTTGAACGTCGGCTTCATCGTCGGCGGCGAAGTCGGCTTCAGCAACGAATTTCCCTTTGACCTCGAAAAGATCCAGGTCGAAGACGATCTCGAACTGCGCCATTTTCATGGCTCGGCCATTGTCGGGCGCACGCCGCAGGGACTATTACTCACAGGCGCATTCGAAGGCGCGCTCACCGCGCAATGCGTCCGCTGCCTGAAAGAGTTCGAACAAATCGTCCGCTGGGAGATGACCGAGTTGTACGCCTTCAACCAGAAATCCGTGACGGACTCCGGTTTGATCCTCCCCGACAACGCGCACATTGACCTCGCGCCGCTCGTCCGCGATTACGCCCTCACCGAAATCCCCATCAGCCCCGTCTGCAAACCCGATTGCAAAGGCCTGTGTCCCGTCTGCGGACAGGATCTCAACCAGAAAGATTGCGGCCATCGCGACGAGACAGACGACTCCCCCTTCTCAGCCCTCAAAGACCTGCTCAAGAACTGACGGGTGGGCGGAAGGCACGCAAAGGTTGACAGGGAAGCGCCAACCCTCAACGGCCTCGCCGAAAACAGCGAAACCTTTCCATTGACAAACCCTCCCCCTCCGCCTAAAATAATACCCATGTTCTCGAAATCCGCCTTCCCAATGGTGGCAACACTTGCACCTGGCGCAAGTGCAGGTGTGACCATGGCCATGAAAATGGCGATATCGTTTCGCGTCTGGAAAGCACGTTAAGTCGAAGTACCTGAACAACACGGGCTGTCCATTACGCGGACAGCCTTTTTGTTTGTAATCGTGGGGGCAGACCCCCGTGTCTGCTTTGGCGGACTTATCTATCCGCCCTTTACATGAAACGTTTGCCCGGAGGCGCCAATGCCCGAAAATATCCTCATTGCCATTGCCTGGCCCTACGCCAATGCCGAAATCCATGTCGGCAACCTGACCGGCTCGCACCTGCCCGGCGACATCGTGGCGCGCTACCACCGCCTGAAAGGGAACAACGTCCTGATGGTCAGCGGCACGGATTCGCATGGGACGCCCGTCACCCTCGCGGCGGACAAGGAGGGCAGGCCTGTGGAGGAAGTGTACAAGAAGTATCACAACGGCTTCCTCGAGACCTTCCTCGGCTACGGCATCACCTACGATCTGTTCACCACCACCCACACAGAAAACCACTTCAAGGTCTCGCAGGCGATCTTCCTCGCCTTGAGGGAGAACGGCTTTCTCTACACGGACAAATCCATGCAGTGGTACTCGCCATCCACGAAGCGTTTCCTGCCCGACCGCTACGTGGAAGGGACCTGCTACATCTGCGGTTTCGAGGGCGCCCGCTCCGATCAATGCGATAATTGCGGGAACGTGCTCGAACCCGAAAAACTGCTCGACCCGCGCTCGAAGGAGGGCGGCGCGCTCGAACTGCGCGAGACCGAACACTTCTACCTCGACCTGTCGAAACTGGAGCCGAACGTCAAGGAGTTCCTGCGGGAGCGGCAGGGATATTGGCGCGATACAGTGATCGGCGAATCGCTGCGGAAGATCGAATCGGAGGGGCTGAAGGCCCGCGCCATCACGCGCGACCTGGACTGGGGCGTGGACATCCCCATCGAAGGTTGGACCGAAGCGGGCAAGCGCATCTACGTCTGGTTCGAGGCGGTCATCGGCTACCTGTCCGCCGCGATCGAGTGGAGCCGGTTCCAGGTCCGGAAAGACGCGTGGCGCGCGTGGTGGGTAAATTCCGACGCCAAACAATTCTATTTCATCGGCAAGGACAATATCTTCTTCCACGCCGCGTGGTGGCCCGCGCAACTCATGGGCGCGGGGAGTCAGTTCCTGAAAATCTTTGCGGAAGACGAAAAGCCGTTAACGCTGCCTTACGATGTCCCTGCCAACCAGTTCATGAATCTCGAAAGCAGGAAGATCAGCGGCTCGCGCAACTGGGCCGTGTGGGGACGCGACGCGCTGACCCGCTACGATCCCGATGCCATCCGCTACTACCTGACGGTCAATATGCCCGAAAACAAGGATAGCGACTGGGACTGGGATGAGTTCGTGGCGCGCAACAACAACGAACTGGTGGCGACCTGGGGAAACCTCGCCAACCGCGTCCTGTCGTTCTGCTACAAACATTGGGAGGGTCACGTCCCGAATGTGGACGCATCCACGCTGCGCGAGGGTGACAAAGAATTGTTGCAGACCATCGAAAATGGATTTAACACGGTCGGCGCGGAACTGGAAGCCGTGCGCCTGCGCTCGGCGTTGGGCGAAGCGATGAAACTCGCCACCGCGGTCAACGTCTATCTCGACGTCAATGCCCCGTGGAGCGCGGTCAAGACCGACAAAGACGGCGCGGCCAAAACCATCTACACCGCCCTGCGCGCCATCGACTCGCTCAAGGTTCTATTTGCCCCCTTCCTGCCGTTCACCTGCGAACGGCTGCACACCTTCCTCGGCTATGACCGTCCGCTCTTCGGCGAGCAATACACCGAAACGGTCAGGGATTCACTCGGCGAACATACCGTCCTGCGCTACCGCGCGGGACAAATTGGCAATTTGTCCTACTGGCGGCCCAGCGAGTTGATGCCCGGACAGAAGTTGAATCAGCCGAGCCCGCTGTTCAAGAAATTGGAACCTTTGCTGGCGGAAGAAGAGCGGGGGAAACTTGGGATGCAATAGACTTATTGCGGAAGTGCGCTACACCTGCGCTGGCGGGCGGTGTCAGGGGAGAGCCCACAATACGCCCTGCGTAAGAGACGTTCTCTAACGTCGGCTGACTTATGCAAGAGGTCAAACGCTTAAACTCGGATGTTGCAACACCATCCGAGTTTGTTTTTCTCGCGCGGGTCAACCCGCAACCACCAACTTTCCAACCTTTCAGCATCACTGCCAGGCGAATTGGCAATCCGCCCTGCAACGTATATTGACAAACGATATATCGTATGGTAATATATCGGTGTTCGATATAACGGAGAACGATATGGCAAACACAGACATTCAAAAATATCTCCCTCTCTCTGAGTCCACCTACTACATCATGCTATCGCTGGTCGAACCATTGCACGGTTATGGCGTGATGCAAAAAGTGGAAATCATCAGCGAAGGCAAAGTGACGATTGGCCCGGGCACGCTCTACGGCGCGTTCAGCACGCTGGAGAAGGAAGGGCTGATCAGCATGGTGAAGGAAGAGGAAAGGCGCAAATCTTACACTCTCACCAGCAAAGGGAGGCAGGCGCTGGCAGAGCAGGTTCAGCGGCTGGCGATCATGTCCAAAAACGGACAGGCTATTTTGTCGCAATTGTAGGAAGTGAGGAAGAAATGAACGAAACAACGATGAAAAAATTCAAAGTCTTTTGGGCCTGGCAGGATGAGCAGGAAGAAGCCTGGCTGCGGGAAATGTCACTGCAAGGCTGGCACCTGCGCGAACTGCCCTTCCCAACCATGTACACCTTCGAACGCGGCGCGCCGCAGGACTTCGCCTACCGCATGGATTTCATCACCACGTCCACCAAACGGGATGAATATTTCCAGCTCTTCCGCGACGCGGGCTGGACCCACCTTGGACAGATGGGCGGCTGGCAATACTTCCGCAAGTCCAGCGCGGACGGGTCCGCCCCCGAAATCTACACAGATGTCGAGTCGAAGATGCAGAAATACGGCCGCTTGCTAATCATCCTGATTATCTTCCTGCCCATCATGATGATTAATCTCAGGACGGTAGGCAAACATAGCGAAAGCATTCCTGGGCAGATCTTCATGGCGGTCTACTTCATCATCTACCTGCTGTACATCGTTGCGCTGATCAGGGTCGGGATACGCGTCATCACGCTCAAGAAGAAAATCTGAAATTCCCCGCCCCGCCCTGCGAGACTCTCTTGCAGGGCGTTTTTATCTCGAAAAATCCATCCTTTTGGAGGATGTGTTTTTCCCAAACGCCAGTAAAATAGGGGCATCCTTCCGCTTTCCAAAGGAGATTCCCATGGCAATCGTATCGGCGGAAATTCTGGTCCATGCTCCGCTCAAGCAGGCCTACCGCGCCTTTGCCAATTCCACCTCCCTGCGCGAGTGGCTGTGCGACGCGGCCACCGTCAAGGCGATCCCGTCCGTTGCGGGTTTGTTGAACGCGCTGCGCCTGGCAGTGGATGAGACCCTGGCCTACATTGCCCTCCTGCCCGGGGAATTCGCGGCGAACAAAGGAAGTGATTACCGTTTCGCCTCGGGATTGGTCCAGCCGAATTTTCATTTTACGTCGCACGTCCAGCAGATCAGGGATGCGATTGCCGCGGCGCGCAAATAAAATGGCGGCGGCTTTCGCAGGGCAGACCATCACTGAAGGAGAAACAGAAAATGCCAACCAAACAAAGCAAAAAACAAGCCATGCGCGAGGCGCGCGCCAGGGCCGCCCGCCAGGAAAAGATCATAAAAGGGATCGCCGTCTTCGTGGTCGTCGCCCTCGTGGCTATCGCCATTTGGATGCTCCTTCCCAAACAGCCCTCCAATCTGACGATCAATGTGAACAAGCAATACTTTGCCACCGTCAGAATGCAAAAGGGCGGGGAGTTCGTCATTCAGTTGTTCCCCGACAAGGCGCCCATCACAGTAGATAATTTCGTCAAACTGGCGCGCCAGGGATTTTACGATGGCACCACCTTCCACCGCGTCATTGAAGGGTTCATGGCCCAGGGCGGCGACCCCACAGGGACTGGCACGGGCGGACCCGGCTACCAGTTCCAGGACGAGATCAGCGACTTGCTCTTCGACCAGGCCGGTCTCGTGGCGATGGCAAACTCGGGACCCAACACGAACGGCAGCCAGTTCTTCATCACGTATGCGCCAACTTCGTGGCTGGACGGCAAGCACACCATCTTTGGTCGAGTGATCGAGGGCATGGAGGTGGTGGAAAGTCTCACCCCCCGCGACCCGAGCCAGAACCCGGATTACCCCGGCGACGTCATCGAGAGCGTCACCATTATGGAACAGTAAAAGGATTATAATAAAAACGTCGCAAGGAGTTTCCCATGGCCGCTAAAAAGAACGAACGCGAATCCAGGGTCAAGGACCGCATCCCCGAAGAGACCCGCCAGCACTATAAAAAGGCACGCGAGGAAATGCGCGAGGCAATGAAAGGCTTCCTGCCCGAAGGCTTCCTCGAGCATCGCCGCGCCGCCCGCAAGGAAATGTTGCTCGCCTTCCGCAGCCTGCTCGATTCCGCCATCCAACGGATGGAGGAAAAAGAGTAAGAGCAACCACAACCCTGTACACGGATTTCACGGAACGGATGGACTTTCACGGATTTGTTTAATTTCCGTGTAAATCCGTCACATCGTATCCGAAGGGTAAATCCGTGTCATCCGTGTACAAATCTCTCCAATATCAATTCTTCCCCCGTCTCCCCAACAACACCCACAATAGAGTCGCGGCGGCCGCGCCGAGGAACGCGTTTCCCAGCGCGGCGTTTCCCGCGTTGACCAGCATCACGCCGCCGACCAGCAGCGCGGCGAAAACGACCCCGCCCGTCAGCCGATCCACCGAGCGGACGAGGCCGCGCACTTCGCGCGTCGCCTGCGGAGACTGGACGGTCAACTCGCCCTGCTCAATCTTCGCCAGCACGCGGCTGGCCTGCGACGGGAGGGCGATCAGCGCCTGGAGCATGTCGCCCAGTTCGTCGAGGATCACGTCCAATCCCGAAGCGGAATCGGACGCGATCAATTTCTGCGCGTAAGGCGCGAGTTGAGTCCACAGGTTGAAGTTCGGGTCGAGACCCGTGCACATCCCCGAAAGGATCGCCACCGTCCGCACCAGCATCAGCAGGTCGTTCGGCGCCTGGAACGGCATCGAGAGCATCAGGTCGCGGTACTGGTGTGCGAACTTCCTTATCTCCTCCGGGCTGGTCTTGCGCAGTTCGCTCATGGACATGCCCCAGAATCTATCGAACGCCTGCGCCTCCACCTGCTCGATCCTTTTCAAGTCCGCGCCGGGCAAAAGCATGTTGAGCAGTTGATAGGCGCGCGCCACCCGCCCCGCGTCCTTCGTCCCCACGCCGATCACCATTTCGCGCAGTCCCTCCTGCGCGCCATCCGGCACGCGGCCGACCATGCCAAAGTCCACAAAGGTCAATTGCCAGCGCGGGGACTTGCGCCTGCTTCCCTTTTTCGGGGGCAGGGGCGTGACGAATAAATTGCCGGGGTGCGGATCGGCGTGGAAAAATCCGTCCTCGAAAATCTGCTTGAGATACACGTTCAGCAGTTTGCGCGCCACCGCTCCTCGGTCTACGCCCGCCGCGCTGATGGCGTCGTAGTCCGTGATCTTGATGGCGTACACGTCCTCCAGCGTCAGCACGCGCAGGGTGGTCAGGCTCGTCACCACGCGCGGCACATGCACGTCGCGGTCGTCCTTGAAATTTTCGAAGAATATCCGCGCATTCTCGGCCTCGTGAAAATAATCAATCTCCTCCAGCACCGTGGACGAAAACTCCCGCAACAGCGCGGGGACGTCGGCGCGCTCACGGATGGGGCGGTAACGCGTCAGCCACCTCCCGACTCGATGGAGCGCGGACAGGTCCACGTCCACGATGGAGGCGATGTTCGGACGCTGGACTTTGACGACCACATCCCGAAAATCCGCTTCCTCCTCGACCTTCAAGCGGGCGCGGTGGACCTGACCGAGGGAGGCCGCCGCCAGCGGCTGCGCGTCGAACCAGTCGAACTTCTCCGAGAGGGGCGCGCCGAGTTCGCGCTCCGCCAGTTGACGGATGTCCTCGAACTCCTCGGCGGGGACTTCATCCTGCAAATCGGCCAGCGTGTCGGTGACTTCCGCGGGCAGCACGTCCAGCCGCGAGGAGAGGAACTGTCCCACCTTGATCATCACGCCGCCCATGCGAATCGCCAGCGCGCGAAAGCGGACGGCCTCGCGGCGAAAACGCTCCGAGCGCGTCCTGCGGGCGAGTGCGCGCAAACCGAGATAACGCAGGATCAATTCCCAATAGATAAAGCGGACGATCACGCCCGCGAAAAATGTCAGGATGCGGAGGTAACGTCCGCGCAGGTTGGGGGATTTCATGCAGGCTCCAGGAATGAGATAATTGATTGTAACACCGCGACGCTTCACCCATAATCGTGTAAAATCAAGTCATGCCCATACACATCATTCGCGCCCGTGCAACTCAACAACAAGTGACTGGGATGCTCGAAATCCTGGAAACGTATGTCAAACTTGCTGTTGATGTTGAGCGCGGCATTCTGGCAGGCGGCGGCGCTATGCACGCAGATTGTGAATTCGTCCTGCTCGAGGATGGCATTCAGCAGGAATATATCTGGGACGCGGACTGGAATCCGTCAACGCAGGAAGTAACTTTCGAATCGCTTATCAATATCCGCCCTCGGCAAAATAATCGTTCGCTTGAGATTCAAGACCCTGCTCTTCGAGCGAAAGTGGAAAAGATTACTCGAAGTCTATTGGAGGGCGTATGAAAGACTGGAAAATCATCCGCGAACGATACATGCGCGACGAACTGCCTGTACGCCTGGGTGGATTGGCCGCGAATCTTGGCCGGATCAAATCCTTTTCTGGAAATGAATCAAACAAAGAAGTTGTCGAAAGTTTAATTGAAGAAAGCAAGTATTTCATTGAATGGACAGCCCGCGAAGTGGAAATCGAGACTGCCGCGCAATTGGTTGAACTGCAAAGAGAACTTGTCCGCTGGCAATTCACCCTGGAGCGGCTTTGGCCTGATCCAGATCGCAGAAAACAACTGGCTGAGAAATCAAACACCTGGTCAAAACAGGTTTTGGCGCAATCTGGTTTGTTATAACAAAACCTTGTAGAGAAACAAATCTCTACAAGGCTTTTCGAAATGGGGCAATGCGGGAAACAAAGACATATCCTGATTCGTCCTTTCCCCAAAAGGAGTCACCATGAAAAACCTCTTCATCCTGCTCACCGCCCTCGCCGTCCTGCTCGCGGCCTGCGCCCCCTCTCCCGCCGCGAATGTGGCGCAATCCATCCTGAAACGCGAGACGCATCCCAACGTCCCCGAAAGCGGCGTGAACGCGCTCGTGAACGGCAACAACGCCTTCGCCCTCGACCTCTATCGCTCGCTTCGTTCCTCGGACGGCAACCTGATCCTCTCTCCGTTCAGCGTTTCCCTCGCCCTCGCCATGACCTACGCGGGCGCGCGCGGCGAGACCGAATCCCAGATGGCGGACGCTCTCCACTTCAGCGGACAAGATGTTCACCCAGCGTTCAACGCCCTCGACCTCGACCTTGCCCAACGCGGCCAAAGCGCGGACAAAGACCAGGAGCCAATGCAACTCAACATCGCCAACGCCGTCTGGGCCGAGCAGACCTATCCCTTCTTGCAGGAATTCCTCGACACCATCGCCCTCAACTACGGCGCGGGGATTCGCCTGGCGGATTTCATCGGCCAATATGACGCCGTCCGCAAAGAGATCAACCGCTGGGTGGAAGACCAGACCAAAGACAAGATCAAAAACCTGCTGGCCGAAGGCACGCTCAACCCGCGCACACGCATGGTTCTCGTCAATGCCATCTATTTCAAAGCGGATTGGCTGACGCAATTCGATCCCAACGACACGTACGACGCCCCGTTCCACCTGCTGGACGGCTCGGAAGCGCAGGTGAAAATGATGTCGAACGGATTGTACGGAATCCCTTACGTTAGCGGAGACGGCTTTCAGGCCGTGGAACTCCCCTACGCGGGCGAAACCGCCGCGATGACGATCCTCGTCCCCGATGCAGGCAACTTTGTGGCCTTCGAAGCCGAATTGGACGCGGCCAAACTGAACGAAATTCTGAACGCGATGCAACCGGCTTCCATCCAGTTGGGACTGCCGAAATTCCAATTCGAAAGCCAGTTCAGCCTGCCCGCTCAACTCTCCGCTCTCGGCATGACGGACGCCTTCAACCCCGACCTTGCCGATTTCTCCGGCATGACGGGCAACCGCGACCTCTTCATCAGCGACGTGATTCACAAAGCCTTCGTCGCCGTGGACGAGGAAGGCACCGAAGCCGCGGCGGCCACCGCCGTCATCATGGAACTCGCGATGGCGCCGATGTTCGAGAAAACCCTCACGATTGACCGCCCGTTCATCTTTCTCATCCGCGATACGGTCAGCGGGCAGATTTTGTTCATGGGACGAGTGGTCAATCCCTCCCGCTAAAAAAGCAAAACCCCGTTTTCTCCAAAGAAAACGGGGTTTTGCTATGCAATCCCGCCTTGGACGGGGAATGGCTCCAGTCCACCCGCAGATTGTCCGCCACGTCAATCCAGCACGCCCCCCCGCCCCCCGGCGGCGCCGACGGCCCCGGACTGCCGATGGGAACGCATCCGCCGCTACCCGGATATGTACCCGGCGGGCAGGGAGTGAATACACAGCCCGGCACATCACAGCCATGGTAATAACATATGCCGCAACTTCCAGTCGGATCGCAGCAGCGCATTGATTGAACTTCGCACGGACAATCTTCCTCTGCCAAGATGGTCTCGGCTTGGTTGCCAAACGCGGCCAACAATACTGCCAGCCCCACGACCAAAGCGGCGGCCAGTTTGATTATCTTGTTTAGTCGCATTGTTCTAAAGTTAATTGACCGGGTACTTTGTATCGGCCGCTAACGGCCAAGGCTTTGTCCACCTTGTTTTCACCTTCGTCTTCTTCCAAGCGCACCACCGTCACCAGATACTCTTTTTTCAGCCGCGCCCGCCACTCCTGCACATCCCCGGTAATCTGCTTGCCCAACAAGGTGCTGTCGTCGGTCTCCGCCTGCCCGGCATTGAGCGCCCGCAGCGCCGCGCAGACATCGTGGAACAGATAGACGCTTACGCCCTGTTGGTGATTGAACCGCTTCAGGCCGCTCAAGGTCCACAGATAAAAGCCGGTTTCGTCCCCGCCGGAGTAAAACCCCTTGATTTCCTGCCGCGGCCCCCGGTCGCGAAAATCATCCCAGCCGAATTTTTTATCAGGCATATCCGGGATCAGGTAATACCAGACAATCCGTGCCAGCCCTATCCCGCCGGAGTAAACGAACAACCCCAGATTGGCGGCTACCGCCAACAAGAAAACTGCCAGCAGAATCTTCCCGTACCCGCGCCTCATACTCCCATGCTAGCATACCCTGCGGCAATGATAAAGTCCAAGTTGTGTTATGGATTCCACCAAAGCGAGCCCCACTTCTCCATTAAGGGAATCTTTATTGCTTTGCCGTCTATGGTTCGGTAAAAGAAAATATCCAATTTGTCATGAATAAACCCCCAGCAGTATCTGTCCAGGTCAATAGCGACCCACGTATAATTATCAAAACCGTCAGTATACACCCCAGATGCTCCACGCAACCCTGTGAAATATGCGAGGTGTGCATCCTTATCTTTTTCCTCTATCCAATAATTGTGGTAACCCTTCACCACCGGCTTGAACTCGGTCGGCTCGCACTCGTTTTTGGCCTGCTCCACGGCAAAGGGCAGGTAAAACAGCCCGTTTTCATAGACCACCCGGCCGGGTTT
>DAOUMJ010000212.1:0-5617 GCA_034411715.1 Anaerolineales bacterium
CTCGGGGGTGGCCTTGAAGAGTAGAAACGCTCCCAGAACGGCGAGCAGGCCAAAGGCGATGCCCTGAGCACGTCGAAGGGTCAGGAAAGAAGCGAGGGAAAGTCGGCGGGAGAAGGTCATAAAACACAATCGCCGTCACACCTGCACTGCACCACACTTGCCCTGGCGGGCAGCGCCAGGGAACGCAGTGCGGTGCAAGTGTTGCGAGCCGCTCTTTGGCGAAGCAATCCCCTGGTTGGGCTGGGAGATTGCTTCGTCGGGACACCTGCCCTCCCACTCCGCTTCGCTCCGGGGACTATAGTGGCGGGCGGTGCCAGGGAGAACGCCCTCCTCGCAATGACGGCAGGTCGGGTGTTACTGAGGCAGGATGTAGCCCTGTTGTTCGAGGTATGCAACGACCTTGCGGGCGTTGTCTTCGGGCGTTGCGCCGAATCCCTGGAGGGTAATTTCGGGTTCGATTGGCGGTTCGTACGGGTCGTCCACGCCGGTAAAGCCCATGGGGTGTCCTTCGGCCAGGGCCTGGCGCGCTTTGGCGTAAAGGCCTTTCACGTCGCGCTGTTCGCAGACTTCGACGGGCGTATCCATGTAGACTTCCACGAAATTCTCGCCGACCATCTTGCGGGCTTCGGCGCGGGTGGCGCGATAAGGACTGATGGCCGCGCAGATGACGGTGCCTCCCGCGCGGGCGATCTCACCAGCCACGAAGCCGATGCGGATGATGTTGGTGTCGCGATCTTCCTTGCTGAAGCCGAGACCTTTGGAAAGATGCGTGCGGACCACGTCGCCGTCGAGGATGGCGACCTCGCGTCCGCGCTCGAGAAGCAGGGAGGTGATCACCTGCGCGGTGGCCGATTTCCCCGCGCCGCTCAGGCCCGTGAACCAGATGCAGAAGCCCTGCTTGTGACGCGGCGGATACATCTCGCGCAAAATTTCGGCCGTCTCCGGGCGGGTGAACCACTCAGGCAAAAGTTTGCCGTTGGCGAGGTATTCGTCGCGCACCTGCGTGCCGGAGATATTGAGGGTCTTCGCGCCCTTCGGGACATCCTTCTCCTCCACGTAGCGATCCTCGTCGGGGAGATAGACGAGCATTTCGAAGGGGATCATCCTGACGCCCAACTCGGCTTCGTATTGCTTCATCGTTTCCTGCGCGTCATACGGACCGTAGAACGGTTTGCCCGTGGAATCGTTACCCGGCCCCGCGTGATCGCGCCCGACGATGAAATGGTTCACGCCATGGTTGCGGCGGATGATGGCATGGAGCAACGCTTCCTTCGGTCCCGCCATACGCATGGCCAGCGGAAGCAGGCTGAGCAGGGTGCTTTTCTGATCGTAATAATTATCCGCCAGCGCCTTATACGTGCGGACGCGGGTGTAGTGGTCCACGTCGCCGGGCTTGGTCATGCCGACGACGGGATGAATGAGCAGGGAACCCTGAACCTGCGCGG
The DNA here is from genome assembly GCA_034411715.1 of Anaerolineales bacterium. Lineage (GTDB taxonomy): Bacteria > Chloroflexota > Anaerolineae > Anaerolineales > Villigracilaceae > Denitrolinea. The sequence goes on from DAOUMJ010000212.1 coordinate 1,446, forward strand.
CGGCGCGCTTGGTCAGTTCCTCGTGGATGCGGTGCAGGGGGTTGCGCGTCTGGAACGCGACCACGTTGTCGTGTCCCATACCTTCGAGGATGGCGCGCACTTCAGCGGGCGTGCGGCGCAGGTCCACGAAGTCGTAATACTTCGGCATGTTCACGACCTTCATCGGGCCACTGATGCACACCTTGTTCCAGCGCTCCATTTCGGAGACCATCGGGTGCTTCGGGTCGGTGGAGCCGTAGGCCAGCGCAGCCTCGGTGGCCGCGTCCCAGTGAAAGACCTCGTCCAGTTGCATGATGGCGATCACATCATTGGTGGCGTTACGAAGCACAATGTCTTCGCCAACCGCGGGCAATTCCTTCGGGTCGGCGGTGAGAGTGATGGGGAGCGGCCAGAGCGTCCCATCCGCGAGGCGCATCTCGTGAAGAACGCGCTCGTAGTCGGCGCGGCCCATGAACGTGGTCAGCGGCGAGAATCCGCCCGAGGCGATCAATTCGAGATCGCACAAGTTCCGCATGGTGATTTTGATCGAAGGCAGTTTTGCGGCGCGATGCAAAAGTTCCTCGCGCTCGTCCCCGTTGACGACCAGGTTCACCAGTTTGCCGCCGTAGGGCGGGATCAGTTTTGCTTTTGCCATTGTTTACTCCGTCATAAGACTTCGGAAGTCTCGGAGACTTCCGAAGTCTGGAAATTTCAAGCCCGCAAATTATACTTCAAAATTCAGTTAATGAATTTTGGAATTTGGAGTCACCGTTTCCTCCGTCATTGCGAGGAGGGCGTTCTTCCCGACGAAGCAATCCCCGCGCTCACGGAGGGGATTGCTTCGCTTTGTTCGCAATGACGGGAAAGTTGCAGGTTATGTCAAATGGACAATCCGTCCCGACCTTTGTGACTCTTGCGCGGCCAACGCGAGGCGAAGGGCCTGAACCCCATCCGCAAGCGTGCATCTCGGTTCGGACATCATCCCTGAAGGGGACTCCCCCGAGACGGTTTCCACGAAATGACGCGTTTGCGCCACGAACAGGTGATTCCGCTCGAACCCCGCGGGCGGCGCGAACGTCTCGACGACGGGCGCGGGCGGCTCCCCGCTGAACGTGCCGAACGCGGCGGGCATTTTGTAGTGGTGGAGAATCCCGTCACCATTGTCCCAGCGGAGAGTCCCATCCGTGCCGACAATTTCGAGACGATGCAAAGGCGGACGTTGAACGTAATTCAAATGCACGCCGCCAATCGCGCCACCCGCGAATTTCAATCCAATCTCGGCCACATCTTCCACGTCCACTTCGAGCGAGGAGAGATGGCCGTTGAACGACCACAGCGACTCGACCTCGCCAATCAACCAGCGCAGATAATCGAGCGGATGCGTGAGTGTGCGGATGACTCCCCCACCCAGGTCCGCGCGGGCGGCGTAACTCTGGCGATAGTCCTCCCACGGATGCCACTGCGGCAGGTACTCGCCCCAATGCGCGTGGACGGCGAGAATTTTCCCGAGCGCGCCCTGCTGAATCAGTTCGCGCGCCTTGTTGAGCGCGGGATGATAGCGGAATTGAAACCCCACCAAAATTTTGCTCCCGCTTTTTTCGGCGGCCTTTTGCAACTCATCCAGTCTGTCGAGCGAATCGGAGACGGGCTTTTCGAGAAGAATGTGACAGCCCGCTTCCGCGGCAGGGATGGCAACGTCAAGATGCAACGCGGTTGGATTCGCCACGATGACCGCGTTAGGCTTGTGCTTCGTCAGCGCTTCGTGGATGTCCGTCTCGACGGGATAGCCCGCCAGTTCGTCATCGGGCAGGGTGGCGCGATGACTGCGGAGGAGGATAATCTCCTTTTCGCCGAGGGCGATCAGGTTGCGGAAGTGACGACGCCCGATGGAGCCGAGGCCAGCGATGAGAAATTTCATGTCCAAAACCTTCTTGGACACGGATTTCACGGATGACACGGACAAATAAAAAAATCCGCGAAATCCGTTCAATCCGTGTAATCCGTGTACCGAATTACGTTACCAATTCAAATCCTTCTCGTATTTCCATTTCACCAACATCGCGCCAGCGACCTCTTTGAAGATGGCTTTGTCGCGCGCGGTGAAGAGACGTGGCCAGTTGCCGGCCTGTCCCTTCGGGAGGAAGGAGGCGACGTCACCGTTGCGGCGTTCCTGCCATTCCTCGTCGGGGTTGGAGGACATTTCTTCGATGATCGTTTTTTCCAGCGACCTGTCCGCTTTGACGCCGAGAAACTCCCAAAGTCTCTGCATTTCATCGAAGGGCGTTGACAGCAGGTCTTCGTAGCGCAGGGCAAAATAAATTTTGCCATACAGGCGGCGCGCTTCGTCTTCGGTCTCTGTCATGTTGGCGACCCAGCCTTTGGCGACGCGGCGGATGAAGGTCTCGGTGAAGATCGAACGGCGGCCGTCACTGAACGGAGCGGGATCCAGCCGAAGGTCGGAGAGGATGCGTTTGTCCTCGGCGGTCAAAAACTTGGACTCCTCCACGAAGTTGCGGAAGCGTTCCGAGATCAGGACATCGCGCCCGTCGCGGACGATGTAGATCAGTTTCGCGTCGGGGTAGACCGCGTGGAGGTCGCGCACGGCCTGACCGTGGATCGTGGACGAGGGGCTTTTGTCGCCGACGATGCGCTTGCCCGCGCGGGCGGCGTCGCGTTCGAGGATCACGTCCGCGGCGGCGCGCAGGACGAGGGGCGAGAGGTCGCGTCCCTGATTCCAGCGGTTGGACTTGCGCGTCAGCCACTCCTCCGCCTCGGGCGTGTTCACCAGCGACTTGAGGAGGGGCTGGCGCGTGAAGAAGTGCGCCTGATAGTTGCAATGCACTTCGGAGTGCAGGCGGACGAGGCGCATGAGCAGGGTCGTCCCCGAGCGGGCGTGGCCGAAGATGAAGAATTTTTCCCGGGGAAAAAATTGCTTGATCTCCGCCACTTCCTCGTCCGTGATGGCGGGGATGGGGTTGCGGTGATTCTTTTTGGGGTCGCCCTTGAGGAGGATGCGGGCGGAGGATTTGAGGCGGCTTAGAATTTCCATAAAATCTGGCTTGACTCCAAATGGGAATTTCAGTATTATAAATGCGTAAAAGTCGTGAGACTTCTCCCGCCCCGCGAAAGGTCGCCATCTGTGGCGGCCTCGCCCCCGTCTGGAAGCGATGACGGTACGGCTAGCGGGGCGGGTTGCCATAAGGGTAGTATTCCAACACGGCGCGGAATTTGGACTTGATCATATCGAAGGCTTCCGAATCGTTTTGGGTATCCCGTCGCAAGACAGAACCAGCAACGAGGTCCGCGACCTGAATGAGCGGCTCGCTTTTGGAGCGCTTGGTCAGCACGCGGGCGAAATGGCGCGGGATGTTGCGCCGCTTCATAAAGCGACGAAATTCCAAGGGCAAATCTGGCTCGCCGCCAAATTCGTCGAGGATAAGGGTGGCTTTTTCACGCTGTTCAATGGGAATGGCTTGAAGCAACTCGGTGATGAAAAACAGGTAGAAATCCAACCTTCGCATGGAAGGAAAGGGTTCCATTAACTGGGTTTTATCCGCCACCAACGCCCAGGCTTCGAAATCCGTGCATCGAAGCGCCTGAAAAACCCGCTGGCGGATCGCGGCAGACGCCATGCCGTGAAAACTGAACTCATGGGAGGCGGGCAAGCCCAACCCCTGTCGAACCTCTGCGAGGGCTTGACGGACTTTTTGCGGTTCTGTGGTCGCGATAACCGCCATCACATAATAGCGCGACGCGCCTTTCCCGAAGTTGAAACTGACATCGCCCGACTCGTCTCCTGCGAAGGTGAAGGTGATAGACATCGGTTATGAAACCTCCGATCTGTTAACAGGGATGGGATTGCGGTGATTCTTTTTGGGGTCGCCCATGAGGAGGATGCGGGCGGAGGATTTGAGGCGGGGAAAAAGATTCATGCTTTGCCTGAGTTTTCCAAATTCCTGGAGATGACGAAAGTATGTATCTTGAAAGCGATTGTAACCCACTTCGCTCTGTCAATAGCGGAAAGAAATGTCCGCAGAATCGCGGGCTAAAATGTCCGCTTTTTCACGGATGAAAAGTCCGCTGGGATTCACGGCGAAGACGGAGTTCGAAGGTCTGTTCCTGTGTGGGCAAAGCACGATGAGCCACGACGTGGCGGGGGTCACGGCTTCGGGAGTCGACGCGGCGAAGGCGGT
>DAOUMJ010000213.1:0-5011 GCA_034411715.1 Anaerolineales bacterium
GGAATCCGCGCGACGAACACGGCCGTGTTTGTGGCAGGGTCGAATCCATCCGGCAAGTTGCGCGCTTCCGGCCCGGTATCTTCATACGCGACGTTTACCATGCGGACATTCATGAGCAGACCTGTCGCGGGCGAATCGGGATAGGTCACCTCACCGTTCAGGTACCACCGGCCGTCGACAATCGCCACCGTGGTCCGAGGCGGCTGTGTCCAGGCGTCGAACGAGAGCGCAAGCATGAAAGCAAAGACAACCGGTCGCATCGGCGAATCGCTTTTCGGTTTTTGGCTTACTTGCCGAACAACGAGACTACATCCTTCACGCGGACGACGCCGTCGAAGTTCGGGATGCTGCCCTTGCGTATCGTCGCCTTCTCTCCATCCGCATCTCCTAAACAGGAGACGATGATGTCGCCCGCTTCCACATCTTCCTTCTCGGTGTAGTAGTTGGTGGTGACGATGGTCTGGATGCCCGCGGCCTTGGATGCCTTCACGCCGTTCTTGGAATCCTCCACCACGAAAACCTCTTCGGGTTTCAGGCCGAGTTTCTCCAGCGCCAGGTTGTAGATCTCGGGATCGGGCTTCTTGTTCTTGACCACATCGCCCGCGAGGACGAGGTCGAACCTGATGTCCGACAGGATCTTCTCGGTGATGGCCTTGGCCGCCTGCTCATTGGACGTGGTGCAGACCGCGATCTTCAGCCCCGCCTCCATCGCCTCTTTCATGAACCTGTGGATGCCCGGCCGCAATGGAAGTTTTCCCGTCTCGATCAACTCCACGAACAGCGCGGTCTTGCGCTTGTGCATGGCCTTGACGAGTTCATCCAGTTCCTCGGCGGGGATGGGCTTGCTGAATCCCTTCGTTTGGGCGTGATGCTTCATGCGTTCCTTGCCGCCCGCGATCTGGAGCAGTTCGTGGTAGTAGTCCACGCTCCATTCGTCGGTGAAGCCGAATTCGTTGAACGTCATGTTGAACGAGACGCGATGACCGTCGCGCTCGGTGTCAATGATGACCCCGTCCTGGTCGAAGAACACTGCTTTGATTTGTGACATGAGTTACTCCTTGTATACAAGTACACACGTATACACGTACACAAGTACGCAAGTGACGTAGATACGTGTTTACCTGTGTACTTGTTTACTTGTGTACCTGTTTACCTACCCACTCCAAAAAACTCCAACACGGTATCCACGAACAACTCGTTCTCTTCCTTCGAGCCGATCGTCACGCGGAACCATCCGTCGGAGCCGTACTTCTTGCTCTCGCCCCGAAGAATGATGCCCTTCGTCTCGGCATACGCGAGAACCTCCTTCCCGGTCTTGCCCGTCGCGCCGCAGTCGAACAGGATGTAGTTCGACTTGGAGGGGAAGACGACAAAGCCGGGGATGACGCTGAGCGATTCGGTGATGAAGTCCACCGCGTCGTTGTTGAACTTGACGCGTTCGGCCAGTCCCTCCTGGTCTTCGAAGGCTGCCAGCGCCGCCCACATGGGAATCGTCCCCACGTTCCAGGGAAGAAGCGAGCCCGAGATCTGGTCAATGACGGGTTTGGCCGCCATCGCGTACCCGAAGCGCATCCCCGCCAATCCGTAGGCTTTCGAGAGCGTGCGGGTGATGATGACGTTTTCGTATTTCTTCGTCAACGCGACTTGCGACATCTTGAGTCCCGAATATTCCACGTAGGCTTCGTCAATGACGAAGGGGATGCCCGTCTCCGCGATGCGGACGAAATGCTCGGGAGCCATGAAGTTGCCCGTGGGGTTGTTCGGGTTGGCGACCACGATGATCTTGGTCTTGTCGGTGATGGCGTTCAGGATTCCATCCGGATCAAAATGAAGGTAGTTGTCCTTGTAGATCATTGGCACGTTGACCATCTTCGCGCCGAGCAACGTTCCGCGTAGTTGGTAGATGCCGAAGCACGGCGTGTGCTGGATGACTTCGTCGTGTTCGGGGAGGATGAACATGCGGAAGATGTTGTCGTAGACTTCGCTCGAGCCGTTGCCGATCATCACGTTGTACGGACCGTCGAGGCCGTTCATCTCTGCGATCTTGGTGCGGACGATGAGTCCCTGATCGGGATAGCGGTTCGCCATCTTGCCGTACCTGACCATCGCATCCAGCACCTTGTCGGACGGGGGAAGCGGGTTCTCGTTCGACATCATGCGATGCAGTTTCGGGTCGCGCCACGCCTTTTCGATGTGATCCGAGATGTACATCGGAATGCCCTTCACCCATGGGGCGTAGTATTCTTCGATTTTCTTCGTCATTCGTTTTCTCCTGAAAAATTAATAACGTTCAACGTTTAACGTTAAACGTTGAACGTTCTAAGCCTTGCCTGCGGACTCGAGCATATCAATCCAATGCATCACCGCCTTGCGCGTCGCGTCGCGGACGGCCACGTCAATCTTGCCTGGGTCGTATTCGTCGCGGTGGGCGGTGATGTATTCGTACTTGGCGTCAATCAGCGTGCGCTTCAATTCGGTGGAGACGTTGAACTTCGCGCCGCCCGCGGCCAGCAGCTTCTTGATGTAGTCCTCGGGCAGACCCGTCCCGCCGTGAACAACGAGCGGGGTCTTGATCCCGTTCCCGTTCAACATCTTGTGGATGGTGGCGAGGCGCTCGAAGTCAATCTTCGGGTTCTTGGTCTTGTAGACGCCGTGCGCGGTGCCGATGGCGGGCGCGAAGATGTCCAGCCCCGTGCGCTCGACGAACTCCACGGACTGTTGCGGATTCGCCAACTGCGCCTCGTCCTCCGCGACCTTGATCTGATCCTCCACCCCGCCGACGGTTCCGAGTTCGCCCTCGACGGAGATATTGCCGACCGAGTGACTGTAGTCCACCACTTCCTTGGTTTGGCGGATGTTCTCCTCGAAGGCCTGCTTGGAGGCGTCAATCATGATGTTGGTGTAGCCCGCGTCGGCGCACTTCTTGCAGTAGTCAACTTCCGTGCAGTGGTCGAGGTGCAGGCAGACCGGCACAGGCGCGGACTCGGCCAGCGTGCGGTAGATCGCCACCATCATCTTCGTGCCGAGAAACTTCGACGGCTTGACCGAAGTCTGCACGATGACGGGGGCTTTCTTCTCGACGGCGGCGTCAATCACCGCCTCGAATTGCAGCAGATCCGTGATGTTGAAAGCGCCGACGGCGTAGTGATTCTTGGCGGCTTCCATCATGATTTCTTTCGCATTTACGATTGACATAGGGTACTCCTTTTGGTGGTTGTTTTAGCGAAAATTTTTTTTAAACACAAAGGGCACAAAGGAGACAAAGGTTGATGAGTCGCGCAACGTGGCGATTTCTTTTTGACCATCACGCGCAATCATCGAAGGCAAACCAACGTAATCATCACTCAACCCACCTTCGTTGCCTTCGTGTCCTTCGTGTTTAAGTTCTTCAATTACCATTTACCAATTACCACTCACTTCCTCTTTTTCTTCCTCGCGGGCGCAACATCTTTGAGCCACTCCTCCCACCGATAATCCGTCACATGCATACGAAGACGGCCAAACCACAGGTCCGCGTAGCCCTGGAAGTCCTCCTCCAGTTTCGAGATTCCCGTTTGAGTCGTGCCCCACATCGCCTCGTGGAGTTCGGACATCGGCTCCATGAGTCTCAGGCGGGCGAAATGCTTCGGGGTCACCTCACCAAAATATTCTTGAAGGAAGAGGCGCTGCTGCTCGTCGGTGAGACGGTGATGGTGGGAGAAGTTGCCCAGGTCGAAGAAGATGTCGCCCATCCCCGCGTACTCCCAATCCAGCAGGCGCAGTTCGCCGATCTCGCCAGGGACGTCCTCGTCCAGCCAGTTCAGGTTGAGCAGGTCGTCGTGACAGGGGGTGGGGATGTACGGGTCTTTCTTGAGCGCGGTCTCGACCTCGCGCTTCTTCTGCATGATCCAATCCCAATCGAACGGGAATTTGCAATTGTGCCGCTTCGACATCTTCGTCAGCATTTCCACGCGGCGGAAGACGTTGAACTCGCCTTTCAGTTCGGGCGCGCGGCGATGGAACAAACGAATCTTGCGCACCACGCGCATCAGGTTGTGCGGTTTGATGATCTCCTCGGGCATGACGCGCTTGCCGTTGACGAAGCGTGTCACGATGTAGCCTTCGGGTTCGATGAAATAAACCACCTCGGGCGCGATGCCCAGTTCGCCCGCGGCTTTGTTCGCCGCGTACTCCACATCGCGTTTGATGCCAAGTTTTTCCGTCCCCGCGCCTGCCAGACGGATGACATAAGCCTTGCCATCGGCGTCAATCCTGAAATTCAGGTTGGTGATTCCGCCGCTGAGCGGAATCTTCTTGACGTTCTTCGACTGGGCGAGGAACGGCACCTTGGCGATGGCTCGGTCAATGGCGAGATCGGACATGAGGTTGGTTGGCTCCTTTGGGGTGAATTTTTTCATCCGTCATTGCGAGGAGGGCGTTCTTCCCGACGAAGCAATCTCCTCGTTGTGGTGGGGATTGCTTCGCTCGGTCTCGATACGGCGGGAGAACGCCGCCTACTCGACCATCGCTCGCATTGACGGGAACAAATGACGGCTGATTCAGACCAAAATTCCATCTTGAAAAATTCCTTCATGGGGTTATAATAGAGTTGCCAGTGGACAAAAGTCGGCTCCATGCCGTGTGATTGCATGACCACGGTCAGCGCAATCCTATATCCACAAGCGCCGTTACCCTGTCTGACCGAAGCCTGACGTTATGCGTCAGGTACTAATGTAGGTCAGACGGGGTTTTTTTTATTTTGCCTTTCTACGGCGCGGTTTGGTCAACGCCGAATCGAACATGGCGTCGTTGGGGACGAATGCCCAGTGCATGTACGGCAGTGTCCATCGTTCGGATTGCGGTTTTGCCTTCGTGCTGACGCCGATGTTAAAACCAGGGCGAATGCTGCGGATTTCGACAAGAATGGCTTGATAGCAGGTCTTTCGCTTAAAAAATTGAGTAAATTGGAGATTGGTCAGGTACACTGCGGAGATGATAACTCCCCGCATAACCCAGGAAGCCATCGCCGATG
>DAOUMJ010000214.1:0-2755 GCA_034411715.1 Anaerolineales bacterium
CATCGGCGATGGCTTCCTGGGTTATGCGGGGAGTTATCATCTCCGCAGTGTACCTGACCAATCTCCAATTTACTCAATTTTTTAAGCGAAAGACCTGCAGTTATATTTCGACTGCCAGAAAAAACAACCAACGCATCCTGGACGCCCTGTATCTTGCCTTATCCGGTTCGCCTTACGTTCCGACTTTCGCCGCTACAGCGGCTGAATAGTTACCCTGCTTATATCTTTCCGCTTTATAATTCGGGGGCGATTACGCAACACGCCCCACTGATCACTGATTACTGAAAACTGATAACTGTGTCTCTGATAACCGCCACCTCCCTCTCAAAATCCTTCGGCGCGGAAGATATTTTCCGCGGCGTCACGTTTTCCGTGCCAAAAGGCGCGCGGCTTGCCATCGTCGGTCCTAACGGCTGTGGCAAGACCACCCTGCTCCGTATCCTCATCGGGGAAGACGAAGCCTCGTCGGGGACGGTGACCCGCGCGAGGTCCGCGCGAATCGGGTACCTTCCGCAGGAGGCCGATTTCCAGATGGACGGGTCGCTCTGGGAGGCGTGTCTCGCGCCGTTCGCGAGTCTCATCCAACAGCAGGACGAACTCCATCGGCTCGAATCCCAAATGTCGAACGCGGATGAAGACATCCTCGCGCGTTACGGCAAACTGCAACACGACTTCGAACGGCGCGGCGGATACACGTACGTGACGCGCATCAAGCAGGTGCTGACGGGGCTGGGCTTCGACGCGTCGGACTACGACCTGAGCCTGACTCACCTCTCGGGCGGACAGCGCACCCGCGCCTTTCTCGCCCGCCTCCTGCTCTCTGACCCCGACCTGCTCCTGCTCGACGAGCCGACCAACCACCTCGACATCCGCGCCGTGGAGTGGCTGGAAAGTTATCTCGCGCAAAAGGACGCTTCGACTGGCGCTCAGCGCGGGCTTGCGGCGGTGATTGTCTCGCATGATCGGTATTTTCTTGATCGCGCCGCCAACGTGATTTTGGAAATGCGTCCCGATGGAGCGGAAGTGTATCGCGGCAACTACACACATTATTTGCAACAGCGCGAAGAACGTTGGAACCGCCGCGAGGAAATTTTTAACAGCGAAAAAGAAAAACTGGTCAAGGAAGTGGAGTACATCAAGAAAAATATTTCGGGGCAGAACACGCTGCAGGCCAAGGGCAAACTCAAATGCTTGACGCGCGTCGTGCAGGCCATCGAACAGGTGGGCATGGACGCGGCGGTCAACACGAATTGGAGTCAGTTGGATATCGAGACCACCACCTCGCCCTTTTCTGTGGAGGAGGCCGAGCGCCGCGTGCGCTCCCTGCGCCTGCCCGATAATCGTCCGCCGAAATTCCATCTGCGTTTGAAGACGGCTTCGCGTTCGGGCGAGTTGGTCTTGCGGACGAAGAATCTGCAAGTCGGCTACCCCCCTGACAAACAGCGGGGCGACGCGGGCAAATTCCTGTTCGCCGCCGAAGACATTACATTGCGCCGACAAGAGTGCGCGGCGTTGATCGGTCCCAACGGCGCGGGCAAGACCACCTTCCTGAAAACCGCGCTGGAAAATTTGTCTCCGCTGGGAGGCGAAGTGATTCTCGGCGCGTCGCTCCACATCGGATACTTCGCCCAGGCCCACGAGGGACTTGATCCGCGCAAGACGCTCATGCAGGAGATCCAGTCCGTGCGGCCTGAGTTTTTGATCCACGAAGTGCGCGATCTGCTGGGCAAGTTCCTGTTCTCGGGTGACGACGCGTTCAAACTCGTGGACATGCTCAGCGGCGGCGAGCGCGGACGTCTCGCACTCGCCAAACTCGCGCTCCAGCAAACCAACTTCCTCCTGCTCGACGAACCGACCAACCACCTCGACATTCCCGCGCAGGAAGTGTTGCAGTCTGTTCTCGATAACTACGAGGGGACGATCCTGCTCGTTAGCCATGACCGCTATCTGATAGACGCGCTCGCGACCCAAATCTGGGAGATCAACCCCGACGAGTCCGCGTTGACGGTGTTCAATGGCACGTACAGTCAGATGAAAGAGGAAAGAGAAAAGAAGACGCTATTGGAAGCAGACGGACTCCAAAGTCTCCAGACTTTGGAATCTGGTGCAAAGAAAAAGCAACGTCGGGAGACGTTGCACTCCGAGTCAAAAGCCGCCGCTAAAGTTGAGCGCCGAAAAATTGCCCAGTTGCAGGAACTCGAAAACGCCATCGCCGCCCTCGAAGCGGACCTGGCGAACTTGGGCGCGCAGTTGGAGAGTCCCTTCGTCAACCCAAAGGAAGTGGCCGTGATTGGGAAGGAGTACGAACGCGTCCAGAAGGAGATGGATGAGAAGTTGAGGGAGTGGGAGGAGATGCAGGGATGAGCGTAAAAAAACGAGTTGTGATATAAAAGAAGCCATGCGAACCAATTTCACAGAACGCCGAGGCAAGTTGCAGGACATGGACAGGTCATTCGACCTGAAATTCTGGCAGTCCCAGCCGCCCAAGGCGCGCTTTGACGCCGTGTGGGAAATGATCGTCCATGCCATGAAAGTGAAGGGACGCGATGTTCGTCAACTCCGACTTCAGCGATCTGTTACGCATTACGGACGACTGCCAATGAAGTGAACCCAGTAAAGGGAGACGAACGAGAAATTGAAGAAAATGGGAAAGGGTATACAGACCTTTCGCTTAAATTAAAGCGACTTTCGCGAATTTCTGCCCAAAAAGCCATTTTTGCCGCTGATTTCGTCAAACCGTGGCAAAAAGCGCCAC
>DAOUMJ010000215.1:0-10404 GCA_034411715.1 Anaerolineales bacterium
TATCTTGCGCCCGCAGAGGCAACATGAATGTTGCGGTACGTAGTACCGCAAGATTTATCTTGTGCCCGCAGAGGCAACATGAATGTTGCGGTACTTAAACAAAAACCACGGCGCGGGGCCGTGATTCTTGAAGGCAAGGAAACTCGCTATGACGATTTGGCCGCCGTGCGAATGCACTTGGCGCATAACGTTTTTTGAACCTTGCGTCCGTTCTCGATCAACGTCACCTTTTGCAGGTTCGGGCGGAACTTGCGGTTGGTGGCGCGCTGGGAGAACGAGCGATTATGGCCAAAGGTGGTGGTCTTGCCGCAGTGAGCGCATTTCATGGGATTCGTTCCTTTCCGGTTCACAATAACGCCTGCGCCTTTTTCGCGCAAGCGCCGTATTGTACCACAGTTCGCAACCATCTTCAACGCTTTTGGTTAATTAAGGCAGCAAAGGAAAGTCTATGGCAAAGGAAAATACAACCTACGGGAGCATTCGCATTTCGCCAAACGCCATCGCGTCCATCGCCTACCGCGCCACGCTGGAATCCTACGGGGTGGTGGGGCTGGCGCCGCGCAACCTGGCGGAGGGGCTGGCGCACAGCATCACGCACGAGCCGGCGCGCGGCATCGCCGTCCGATTCGACGGCGAGATCATAGACATTGACATCCACGTCATCATCGAATACGGGACGCGCATCACCTCGGTGGCGAGCAGCGTGGCCAACACCGTCCGCTTCCACGTGGAGAAGGCGCTGGGGTTGAAGGTCAACGCGATCAACGTCCATGTGGCTGGCCTGCGCGTGAGCGACGTGGATTAGAACATCCGCGTAGCGATGCGCTCTCTAGCGCATCGGCGGCGTAAGAGAACGCCGTCTACGCGAGACTGAGGAGCATTCATGAGTTTAGGTTCATCCGACATCCAGGCCAGGCACCTTCAAGACCTGCGCCACAATCCGATTGACGGGCAGGTTCTCAAGGAATTGGTCATGGCGGGGCTGACCTGGCTGCGCACCAACCAGCAGATGGTCAACGCGCTGAACGTCTTTCCCGTTCCCGACGGCGACACCGGCACCAACATGACGCTGACCATGCAATCGGCCTGGAACGAGATTGCCGACCTCGGCACGCGCAACGCCGGGGAAATGGCCGCCGCGGTCGCGAAAGGCGCGTTGATGGGCGCGCGCGGCAATTCGGGGGTGATCCTCTCGCAGTTGTGGCGCGGATTTTCCCGCGGCTTGCACGGCGCTGAGACGCTCGACGGCGCGACCCTCGTGAAGGGATTCGTGGAGGCGCGCGACACGGCCTACAAGGGCGTCGTCCGACCGGTGGAGGGGACGATCCTCACCGTCTCGAAGGATGTCGCGGCCGCGGCCGAGTCCGCGCTGAACGAGACGCAGGATCCCATCGAAATCCTGGAGCGGGTCATCCCGGCCGCGGACGCGTCGGTGCAGAATACCCCTGAATTATTGCCCGTCCTCAAGCAGGCGGGCGTGGTCGACTCGGGCGGCAAGGGATTGTTCTTCATCCTCGAAGGAATGCTCCGCTACTTCAACGGCGAATCGCTCGACGTTCCGACCGTGACCGTCCAGCCGATGTCGGCGATGAATCTGCAAGAGGCGATGGAGTCGGTGGAAGAGGGCCAGGATTACGAAGTGGTCGTGGATTTTTTCCCCGACAGCAAGTTCGAACTGCAATCCTTCTATGGCAAACTCGAAACGATGGGGACTTCGATCCAGGTGGGCGAGGGAGAGGGCATGTATCGCATGCACATTCACGTCCCGCTCGAAAAGCGCTACGAGCCGATTGACTACATCATGGGTCTCGGCACCATCACCAAAGTGGCGATGGAAAACCTGCTGGCGCAGATGGACGACATTCAGAAGGCGAAAGCCGAAAAAATCGAGTTGCAGCCCGTGGAGCCTGGGCAGATCGCGGTGGTGGTCGTCTCGCCGGGCAGGGGACTGAGCCGCATCTTCGCCTCGCTGGGCGTGGCGGCCATCGTGGAGGGCGGGCAGACGATGAACCCGTCCACGCAGGAGATCCTGGCCGCGTTCGAAAACCTGCCGACGGACAAGGTCATCATCCTGCCGAACAACAAGAACATCATCCTGGCCGCCAATCAGGCCAGGGAAGTGACCGTCAAACAGGTGGCCGTGGTGCCGACCAAAACCGTCCCGCAGGGACTCTCTGCCATGCTCGCTCACAACCCGGACGGGGAGGTGGAGGCCGTGGCCGAGAAGATGAACAAATCCCTCGCCTCCGTGCAGACGGGCGAGATCACCATTGCCACGCGCACCGTCGAGATTGACGGCGTGAGCGTGGACGCGGGACAGGTCATCGCCCTGCTGGACGGCAGTCTCGTCCTCTCGGCCTCCTCCATCGAGGAAGCCGTGATGGGCCTGCTCGAAAAGGCCGAAGCGGACAAGCGCGAATTAATTACCTTCTACTACGGCGAGGACTTGAACCGCAGCGAGGCTTTCCGAATCGCGGATGTGGCGCGCGAAAAATACCCCTCGCAGGAGATCGAAGTGCAGGACGGCGGCCAGCCACATTATCCCTTCCTGATTTCAGTGGAATGAAACTCGGCCTTGTCACCGATTCCACCTCCGACCTGCCCGCCGACCTGATCGAGCGGTACGGCATCCAGGTCGTCCCCTCGATCCTCGTCATCGAAGGCAAACAATACGCGGACGGGGAGGGCGTCAGCCGCGACGAATTCTACGCGCGCCTGCCCGATATGAAAATCTTTCCGACAACCGCCGCCCCCTCCATCGGCGAATTTTCGGCGCGCTACCTGCGCCTGCTCGAAACGGGCAACGACCACATCCTCTCCATCCATGCCGCCTCGCAACTCACCGCCATCTGCGACATCGCGCGCCAGGCCGCGCAGGATTTTCCCAACCGCGTCACCATCGTGGACAGCGGCTCGCTCTCGCTGGGGATCGGATTCCAGGCGCTGGCCGCGGCGGAAACCGCCGAGTCAGGCGCGGACGTGGACGCGGCTCTCGCCTCGATAGCCGATACCCGCCGACGGCTGCACGTCTCCGCCGCGCTCGACACGATGGACTTCCTCCGCCGAAGCGGACGCGTCCCCGCCGCCATCACCTTCCTGGGCGGCGCGCTCTCGATCAAGCCAATGGTCGAACTCACCGACGGGCAGATCAAGGCCATCGGCGCGGTGCGGACGACCAGCCAGGCTGACGAACGCATGGCCGCCTTCCTCAAAGCGGGATTGCCGCTCGAACGTCTCGCCATCCTCCACACCGGCGCGGAAGCGCGCGCGCGGAATTTCCTCGCCCGCCTCATGGACGAATCGCGCCGCGAACTCCCGCGCGATATCCTCATCGTCAACGTCACCACCGTCATCGGCGCGCACGTGGGACCGAACGGGCTGGGCTTTGCCGCGGTAAGGGTGAAATAACCATGCTGTATAATACCCTTCATGCTCGAACTCACCATCCCCGGCCGCGGCGAATTGCGGATTCAACACCTCGTCACTGACGTAAACGGCACTCTCGCCCTCGACGGCCTCCTCCCCGACGGCCTCGCCAAACGCATCGGCGCCTTGCGCGACCGACTCCAAATTCACCTCCTCACCGCCGATACGCACGGACGGCAGTCCGTCATTGACGGGCAACTGAATCTCACCGCGGTGCGAATCAAAGGCGGGAATGAAGCCGTGCAAAAAGCCGACTACGTGAAGAATCTCGGCGCGCGCTCCGTCGTCGCCATCGGGCAGGGCGCCAACGACGCGCTCATGCTCAAAGAAGCCGCGCTTGGAATTTGCGTCCTGTCCAAAGAAGGCGTCGCCATCGAGACCCTCCTCGCCGCCGACCTGCTCGCCCCCGACATTTTCTCCGCCCTCGACCTGCTGGAAAAACCCCTGCGGCTGATTGCAAGTTTGAGAAAATAATTCACCGGAGATGAACAGGATAAACATAATTACTCAACCGAATACGTTAATCTCAAAATCACGTTCATCTCCGTTTATCTCTGGTTGAAATTGCATTGTTCATTCGCTGCCTCTCAAAATGAACGAACCCGCCTCCACTCCTCCATCGCGCCACGACGCGCGCGCCCGCAGGCGCCGCGCCCGCCGCACGTTGTTCCCCTCCGACGCGGAAGGGCAGGCCGCCGTCCTCGCGGAACTGGCGCGTCGCTCCTACCCTACCTTCGAACTCTTCGTCTACGCCCTCCTCAGCGGCGCGATCCTCGCATTGGGTTACCTCCTCGATTCGCAGGCCGTTCTCATCTTTGGCATCCTCGCCGCGCCGTTGCTCACTCCCTGGGTCGGTCTTTCCATCGCCATCGTCACCGGCTCGCCGCGCTACTTCTTCCAGACCCTCGCCGCGCTCCTCGTCAGCGCCGCCATCGTTTTTCTCATCGGCCTCGTCGCGGGCTTCGCCGACCTCCCCTTCGGGCCGCGCACCCACAACGAGGTCCACCTCCACAGCGCCATCTGGATTCCGCAACTTGTCGTCCTCACGCTCGGCGCGATCCTCCTCGTCGTCACCTTCGTCCGCACCGAAGACAAACCCTATCTCCCCAGCGTCGTTCTGGCCTACGCCTTCTATCTGCCCATCAGCGCGGCGGGATTCGGACTCGGCGCGCGTCTCGAAGGCGTTTGGCCGCAGGCCGCGCTCGTGACCCTCGTCCACTTCGCCTGGGCAACCCTCCTCGGCGCGATCACGCTGGCCTTCATGCGTTTCCGCCCGCGCTCCTTCGGCGGATTCCTTTTCAGCCTCGTCATCCTCCTCGCCCTCCTCGCCGCGCTGTTGACGTGGACTGGATTCCTGGACGCCGCGCGGAATCTTCTCGGCCGGACGACGCCTCCACCCGCGCCCGCGCCCACCCTTCCTTCGCCTCTTCCCTCGACCTTTACCGGCCTGCCCACCGAGCGGCCGAGTCCCAGCCCGAGCCTCACCCTGCCCCCTCCCACCCCCACCGTTTCCCCAATTTCGACGGATTCCGCCACGCCCGCGCCCGCCACGGAAACCCTCACGCCATCCTTCACCGTCGTGCCGACGCCCATCTACGCCAAAATCAACTCGCCGGAGGGCGGCGGCGCGTTCGTGCGAAAATCGCCCGGCGGCGAGTACCTGCTCACCTTGAGCAACGGTTTCATCGTGGAAGCGCTTGGCGAGGTGGAAGAGATCAACGGCGTCACCTGGGCCAAAATCGCAGTGACCCGCAGCGGCGTGCGGATGGAGGGCTGGATCATCCAATCCCTGCTGGCGATAGCCACGCCGGTCGTCAACTGGCAGCCGACGGAGACGCCGACGCCGTGAGGATACACAAGCACATAGGTAAACAGGTACACAGGTAAACAGGTACATACGGAGCACGCAACACAATTTTCGCATCCCGCGACTGTCTCCGCGCGACTACCAAACCACCCAACTACGAACTATCAAACTACGTAACTACCAAACGGAGAACTACAATGCCCATCCATTTCGGCACCGACGGCTGGCGCGCCGTCATTTCGGACACCTTTACCTTCAGCAATCTTCGTATGGTCGCGCAGGCCATCGCCGACGCGGTCGCGTCGGAGCATTGGACCAAGCCTCGAAACGGCGACCCGGCCAGGGGTCCGGAAAGAATCGTGGTCGGGTTCGATACGCGCTTTTTGTCCGATCGCTTCGCGGGCGAAGTGTCGCGCGTCCTGGCCGCGAACGGATTCGCCGTCCATCTCACCCAATCCGATTCGCCCACGCCCGCCGTTTCGTACGCGGTCAAGAATCTCGGCGCGGCCGCGGGCGTGATGATCACCGCGTCGCATAACGCGCCGCGCTACAACGGCGTCAAATTGAAGGGCGCGTTCGGTGGGGCGGCCTTGCCCGAGCAATGCCGCCGCGTGGAGGTGTACATCAACGACAACGAACAACAGGCACGCGGCCCCAACCTGATGGATTTTCACAAGGCGCGCCAGGCGGGGTTGATCCAGAAGTTCAACCCCCTGCCCGCGTATTACGATCACCTGCGGATGCTCATCCAAAGCGATGCCATCGCAGACAACCCCCAGCGCATCGTGGTGGACTCGATGTACGGTTCGGGGCGCGGCGTGATCAAGGGCTTCTTGCAGGGGACGGGCTGCGAGGTGGCCGAGATCCGTAACGAGATGAATCCTGGTTTCGGCGGCGTCCATCCCGAACCCATCGCGAAGAATCTAGGCGCGCTGGCCTCCGCCATCAGTTCGGGGATGGGCGCCTTCGGCCTGTGCACCGACGGCGACGCGGACCGCATCGGCGCGATGGACGAGCGCGGCGCCTTCGTTGACCCTCATAAAATCTTCGCGCTCTCGCTGAAATATCTGGTGGAAAAACGCGGCATGAGCGGCGCGGTTGTGCGCACCGTCTCCACGACGCGTATGCTCGACCGACTCGCGGCTCGTTACGGACTCAAACTGTACGAGACACCCGTCGGCTTCAACCACATCGCGGATTACATGATGACCGAAGACGTATTGATCGGCGGCGAGGAGTCGGGCGGCATCTCGTTCAAGGGACACATCCCCGAAGGCGACGGCCCGATCATGGGACTCTTGCTGGTGGAGATCGTGGCCGCCATGAACAAGCCCCTGCACGTTCTCGTGGATGACCTGTTGAAAGATGTCGGCCCAGCCTTCTACGAGCGCACCGACCTGCGCCTCAGCCGTCCCGTCGCGAAAGCGGAGATGACCGAATTCCTCACCAGGCATGCTCCCGCGGAAATCGGCGGGCAGAAGGTGAGCGAGGTCAGCCAGCGCGACGGCGTGAAGTACATCATGGCCGATGACTCGTGGCTGTTGATTCGTCCATCGGGGACGGAACCTGTCTTGCGCGTTTATGCCGAGGGACGGACGCAGGAGATGGTCAGCGCGTTGTTGGGGTATGGGAACAAAGTCGCGGAGAGGGTGGTGTAAGGCAAAGGATGAAGGATGAAAGCGGAAGGATGAAGTGTGATGTGTGTTACGTTTGAGTGAGGAGGCAGTATGGAAAACCTGCACGGAAAAACCGCGCTGGTGACTGGGGCTTCGAGCGGGTTGGGAGTGGATTTCGCCCGACAATTGGCCGCGCGGGGTTGTAATTTGGTTTTGGCAGCGCGTCGCGAAGATCGCCTGCGCGAATTGAAAGAGGAGATCGTTGCCCGTCATGGAGTGTTCGTTGAGTATGTGGCGATGGATCTCGCCGCTCCCGACGCGCCGCAGAGACTGTACGATCAAGTCGAAGGAGCAGGACGAACGATTGACATCCTGATCAATAACGCGGGTCTGGGTCTGTTTGGCGAGTTTGTCAAAGTCCCCTGGGAAAACACACACCAAATGCTGGAAATTGACATGATCGCCGTCACGCATCTCACGCATTTGTTTCTGCCAGGGATGCTTGAGCGCAAATACGGCTACATCATGTTCCTGGCATCCATCGGAGCCTTTCAACCTACACCGACCTACGCCGCGTACTCGGCGGCCAAGAGTTACGTGTTGAGCTTCGGGGAAGCGTTACATTACGAGTTGCGAGGCGCTGGCGTTCACTGCACTGTCTTTTGCCCAGCCGTGACGCGCACGGAATTTCTTCAAGTGGCTGGTCAACGCCCCACGCTCTATCAACGCTTGAGCATGATGGAAAGCGACATGACGGCGCGCATCGGGGTTGAAGCAATGCTGAAAGGCCGTTCCAGCGTGGTGGCTGGCTGGTTCAGCGCCACGTTCGCTTTTTTGACCCGCTTTATGTCCCGTCAATTTTTGGCGAGGCTGGCTTTCCTGGCGATGAGGGAGCCGAATGGGTGAGATCCACGCCCTCTGCGCCGCACGGGGATGAAATCCGCCGTGCTGACACACGAAGCACGGGGATAAATCCGCCGTGCTAAAATACAAAGGCCTTCGGCCTGCATTTGAACAGGAGGAACACCATGTCATACTACCGCCTCTTCTACCATTTCATCTGGACAACGAAAAACCGCGAACGGATCATCCTGCCCGAATTTGAAGCGGAACTGTACAGCCTCATCGCCGCCAAGGCCATCGAATTGGGCGGGATCGTTCACGCGGTGGGCGGGGTGGATGACCACGTTCACCTCGCTGCCACCGTCCCGCCGAAGATCGCTGTTGCCCGTTTCATCGGCGAGGTCAAAGGCAATAGTTCGCACGCAATCAATCATGTTGTAAAGCCTCACTACAACTTTTACTGGCAAAATGAATACGGTGTCCTATCGTTTGCCGAAAAGAATTTGGCAGGCATTGTCCAATACATCCACAACCAAAAGCAACACCACGCCAAAGGGACAATCAATATGGCAATGGAAACGGTGGCGGAAGCCGAATAGCCCGCAGGGCTTCGTATGTGAGCACGGGCGATTTATCCCCGTGCGGCGCCCATCGCCGCGCGAACGCCCATCGAAACGGAATCCGCCTCCAGCCTCGCGCCGCGTTCATTTGCGAGGCCGCGTGTCTGGAAACGAATCCCGTCCGATGAAATTCATCCACGCTTCGACATCGCACGGGGGTAAACCCACCGTGCTAAAATACAAAGGTCTCCGACCTATCCCTTTTACCCCAAAAGCATCATGTCCAAACGCATCTTCATCTCCGCCGACCACGGCATGGCCATCATCTACTTCCTCCAAAGCGACGTCCTCCCGACGCTCCTCGACGCGGGCGTCGAGATCGTCCTCCTCACCGATGACGCGCTGGTCGAAAAACTCGCCGCGCGCTTCACGCAACACGCGCCACGCAACACGCAACACGCAACACGCAACACGCTCACCATCGAAGGTTTGCGGCTAAAAGAAGCGAATAAATTCGCCACTACCTATCACCCCCGCCTCCAATGGCTGCTCGCCTACCTCCGTCGCGTCGGCGGCTCGTGGCGCATCAACACCGAAGCCATGGACAGCCACATCTGGGAAGTCTGGGTCGAGAACGGCTGGAAATTCCGTTTGGGGATTTGGATTCCCGCCGCCCTCGCGATTCTCCTCCTGCGGACATTTTCCTTCGCCCGCAATTTTCTCGTGCGGATTCAGAACCGCTTCATCCCGACCCCGAGCCTGTATGCCGATCTATTTGCGACTCACACCCCCGACCTGGTCATCGCCTCGACGGCAGGCTG
The DNA here is from genome assembly GCA_034411715.1 of Anaerolineales bacterium. Taxonomy (GTDB): domain Bacteria; phylum Chloroflexota; class Anaerolineae; order Anaerolineales; family Villigracilaceae; genus Denitrolinea. The sequence continues at coordinate 9,074 of DAOUMJ010000215.1, forward strand.
GCGGCTCGACCGTTACCTTCTGCGCGAGGCGCACGCGCGCGGCATCCCCACCCTGGCCGCCATCGTCGGCTGGGACAACCCCTCCAGTTACGCCATCCGCGGCGCGCCGATGGACTACGCCACCTGCTGGTCGGGACTGCAAAAGGACGAGTTGGTCTACGGCTCCGACTGGTCTCCCGAACGCGTCCACATCGGCGGCATCCCCTCGTATGACGGTTACTTCCGCAAAGAGTGGCAACTCTCGAAGGCTGACTATTTCAAACTGCACGGCCTCGACCCGAACCGAAAGTTGATCTCGTATGCCTGCTCGTTCGTCCACTTCGCGCCGAATTATCCCAACGTGGAGGCGCTCGCCAGACTGGTCTCCTCCGACGCGCTGGTCGAGCCCTCGCAATTGCTGGTTCGACTTCATCCGAGTCATTTTCAGGATAAGCCCAAAATCTTCGCCGACGAACGCGAACGCATCTTCGCCCTCGAAAAGCAATATCCGGACGTGCACGTGGTCAAGCCCATCGCCCTGGGCGGATCGCTCGGCTACTACTCTGGCGAAGACATGGACGAGAAATCCTCCATGATGGCGCACTCCGACGTGCTGGTGACGGTCTACTCCACGATGGTGGTCGAGACCGCCGTCCACGATACGCCCATCGTCACGGCGGTGATTGACGTCCCTGGCGGATGGAACGTCCCGAAGAAATTCTCGCTGTCGCTCAAAAAGATCGGCAACTGGCCGACCCACAAACGTTTCCGCGATGCCAAAGCAGGACGCGTTGCTCACAACGAATCCGAGTTGCGCGACATCCTCAATGCCTACATCAAGAATCCCTCCCTCGACGCCGCCGAACGCCGCAAGTTCATCGAAGACGAAATCACCTTCACCGATGGAACCTCCGGCAAGCATACAGCAGAGTTCATCTTGAGGATATTATCGAACAAAAGCGGAGGCGAATCCAGATGAAGTTGTAGGCAATATGCAACGACATCCTTTTCGCGCGCACAAATTGAGATATGCGCTGCGAATTTTCCGTTATAATGGCGACATGCCCCGGTAGTTCAATGGACAGAACAAGGCACTCCTAAGGCTTAGATGTGGGTTCGATTCCCGCCCGGGGCGCTAACAAAATTCTTAATTTTGGGGCTTGCATTTTGGAAGGAGTTATAGTAATATACGAGCGGCAAACGCTTGGGTGCCCCCCTCACCCAGGCGTTTGCCACTTAAACTGGACGGATGCGAAAAACAGGTTTCTTCAGGAAACCTGTTTTTTCGTTCAGGCGGCGATCCGCTTCAACGCTTCACACAGGCGGGCGATTTCCTCCACTATGTTGTAATG
>DAOUMJ010000216.1:0-29678 GCA_034411715.1 Anaerolineales bacterium
GAAACGACCGGTCGCCCAAGCGCCATGGCTTCCAAGATCTTCAATCGTGTGCCGCCTCCTGCCCGCAGCGGCACAACGCTGACGGTGGATTGCTGGTAATAGGGGCGGACCTCTGGGACACGACCCGTTACACAGACACCGTCTCCTTCGAGGGACCTCACCTTCAGCGGCGGCTCCGACCCGACGATGAAGACGCGTACCGCTCCAACGCGCTTCCGCAAAATCGGCAGGATTTCCTCGCAAAAATAGATCGCACTGTCTGTGTAGGGCGCGTATGACATCAGCCCAATCATCAGTAAAGTGGGCGGGCCGCCTGCGCGGGAGATGGGTTGATTTGCATGCGTGTCCACACCGTTCGGTGCAACATCAATCCGCGCTCCGGGCGAAACATCGAGGAGCAGCTGCCGATCATTCTCGGAGACGGTCACACAGCGATCGAATGCGCGTACACAGTGCGCTTCCCACGTTCGCATCTGACGGCTGAACAGCCAGGCGCGGAATTTGGCAACTGGCGGGCGTGTGATCCTGTAAATCGTCTCGAATTGCTGGTAGGCCACGTTGTGGAAGGTCAGGACTTTGCGCGGCCCGGCAGGCGAAGAAACGGGATCAGCGTAATGCGCCATGCGTGAGTGTTCGAACTGAAGGATGTCAACGGGATCGGACTCGAGAAGCGCCCGAATCTTGCGAATCAAATCATTGGATGTGAGAAAGTGCAGTTCCAGCGGCTGCCTCGCCAGCGCGGTACGCGCCAGTCCGGGCAAATGAAGCAATGGATGACGCCGGATCAGGCTGGCAGAAAGAACGTGTTCACAAAACTCATACATTGCCTCCACGCTTTCGGCTTCTTCGGGAGTGCGAACGGGGGCGGCTATCGAGACGCGATAGGTTTGCGCCAACCGTCTGGCGAGATGGTAAACGCGTATCCGATCCCCGGAGACCGGCGGGTAGGGAAAATAATCGGTGACGAACAGGATGTGCTTTTTCATTTCTCAGTTGACCGCAATGCTCTGGCTCTTATCGCGCGATAACCTCTTCCGAAAAAGTTGCAGGACAAAATCCAAGTCCTGGCGGCCAAGGACTCCCAAAACCACTAGGGCCGCGCCATACACCGCGGGCGCTATAACCAATACCGTAATCAAAACGTGCACGTGGTAATGGAGCGCCACAACGACCGCGCCCGCCATGAGCAGGGAGGCAACGATTGCCTTCAAGCTGAGCAGGTATGGAACCTGCAAGTCCAATTTTCTGTGACAAATCCAAATCAACGGCATGAAAAAGAGCGCTCCCGGCAGGATGTGCGCCAGGCTGGCTCCCAGCAAACCCCATTGCGGAATGAACAACACAGATATGATCGTTGTCAAGCCCATGGCAATGCCGGAGAATATCGTCACTAGGTTTTGCCCCCCGGTAGTTATCAGCAAACCGCCGTTGGCATAACCGAAGATCCAGAAAAAAGAGATTCCGAGGATGCGCAATGCAAGCGCGGCCCTCTCGAAGCCGGGACCGTAGATAAAGGAAATGATGCTATCGGCAGTCACCAGCGTGCCAGCGCACAGCGCAAATCCGAGCAAAAGTAGATACTTGAAGGACGCGGCGTATGCCTTTTGCAAATCTGCTTTGGAGGAAGCGTGCAACTTCGAGAATACCGGAAAGATCGCCTGAAAAAAAACTGTTGGAAGCAAAAGAAGATAACTGATCAGCAACCCGGCCGAGGAATACCAGCCCACTTCCCCGGCAAACCAGTAAAGTGAAAGTATGAATGTATCGGCCTGAGCCGAGATCACGTTGAAGAGCGCGATGGCGGCAAACGGAAAAGCGGAAAGCAACAAATTCTTGCCCAGGACTAAATTCACCCGCGCGGGGGTACGGACAAATATCCGACGAAGGATTCCCAAGCTGATCGCCAATTTGACGAGGTTCGCGAATGCAGAGGCTCCTACGATCACCAATAAGTTCATCTTCAGTGCGATGGCCGCCAAACTCAAAGCAATGTTGATGATGTCCCGCCCGGTCTGAATAGCGGCGGAGAACTCCATTCGTTCGTGAGCGTTGAACACTGAAAAGCAGACGTCGGTGAACGCGTCCATCCCATAAGCAAAGGCGTAAATAAAGATCACCGCCGCCATCTCAGGCGGGTAGTTCACCCACTTCGTCACAACCATAAGCAACATCAGAAAAATTACCGACAACAGTCCGCGAATGACCATGGTTGTTGGAACGTACGTCGCATCGCGGCTTTTATCGGTTGCGATATCCCGCGTTGAAAGATCATTCAGGCCGAAGTTGATGATCAGACTGGCAATCGAAACCAGCGAAGTCGCGGTCGCAATGATCCCCATGCCTGTTGCTTGAATGTATCTTGCCAGAGCGGCCACGTATACCACTGACAATCCTAGTGACAATACGCGTCCGAGCAATAAAACGCTGGTGTTCTTTACGACCATTAGACCTGTTTTCATAATTGCAATACCTAAGATAGCCAGTGTGTTTTTTATCAGGGTTTCGATCTGACAAATGAGGCAATTTTATTTAATGCCTTCTTGGGATTGGCGAACAACGTCATCCCGCCTCTATATACCCGCAACCGCATTGGCGTTTTACTAAAATGAGAGAGGGGAACCGTCTCTATCCCAAAACCCTTTTTCCATCTAGCAATTCCCGGCTGATAATCGGATTGCATAACCTGCAAATCGAATAGTGAAAAACCCGTTTGACGTGCCCGACAAGCGACCTCCCAAACGAGCAAGTTGTTAGGAGCGATTTTGGAAAACTCTCTCCGCCATCCAATGTCCCATCCATATACCGTGTCCTTATAATAAAGGACAATAGTACCTGAAACTATTTCCCCATGATAATCGGCCAAAAACATGCGCGCCCTACTGTTTTCTCCCAGTGCTTCAATTACACGTTGATAGAAATCTTTCGAAAGCAGGCGAATAGGATTACCTGTCCATGGATTACAAGCGCCTGACATTGTATTCAGGACAAGCGCATAATATGTATCTAGATCGGAAAGATTACCTTCGCGAATCGTAACCCCAAGTTGGATGGTCTTACGAATCGTACGACGTTTTTCTCGTTCGAGGCGATTCCATAGCTCATCTTCTGATGATTGTATACGCCAGAGCGGAGCAAAATATGTTTGCTGCGTGCTATATCCGTGTCTTGCAATAAGAGTGGCATCGTAATCTGGAGGGGTCCAGATATCGAATGTGGAAAAGGGATGCAATCTTTCCGCTGCACGGAGCAGCGCTGCAATCACCTCGGGATCGTTATTTGTAGCGATCGGACCTCCATAGATTGTAAAAAACGATATTAACGATGAAAAGCAGCGATGGTCGTCCAAAACATAGAAACTGTACAAGCCCACAGGTTCCTTGTTCTGATAAGCCAATAACGTCACATTCTCTCGATTCGAATATTTAATCAATAATTGATTCCATTCGAGCGTATGATAGATCGTCGCACGATTGGACTCCCCAAGAATCTTGTTGATTGCAGATATATCTCCAGCACTTGGCGAGTGTAGTGAGACACGCTGAATATCAGTTTTCATCGCTGCTTCCTTTGGAATATTAATTTAGTCCTGATGGGTCTTATCCAAGATAGAACTCGTTATTTTTTCCAAATCATCTCTCATGGTAATTGCAGCGCCAGTTAAATTGGATTGATAAATAGCATTCTCAAGAAGAATGTTGAACAGTCCTTGTTTCCCGGGAGTCCCGGGATCCTCTCCTTTCAAGTAGGCATTCATAAATGACTCGATTGATTTGTAAAAACAATATTCGTATCCACGAGCGAACAATCCATGGCGGTGATTCAGGTTAACTCCGTGCAAATCTGTCCTGCTATTCCATGAAAGTTTTCCAACAACATCTGCCATGCGAATTCCGGTTAGCGTTACATCTCCTTTTTCAAATAATGCATCAACGGAGAGAATAAGTCCGAATGGATCATGTAGATAAGAAGAGGCGATGACGCAGGTCGCCTTGTTACCCAACTCAAAAATGGCGGCTAAATTCTTAGAAGGCACATAGAGAATATCGGGATCAAACAAGCTCCAATCCATTCCCCCAAATGGCCGCAATGCGTCATCGTTCTGGTAACTCGCCTTAACTTTCACAATATCTCCACCCAGAAAAGAAACTATGTCCAACGCATGGTGATAGCTGAAGGCATGAACCTTTATATTGAGCAATTCCAACTTTCCAAAATATCGATCCTGGATAATTTCCTTAAGTTTTTGGATTCCGGGCATAAATCTATAATTATAATTTATTCCTAAAACGCGATTACGGGATTTGGCAAGTTCCACCATCTCCTTCGCATTTTGGAAACTTGTTGCTAGGATTTTCTCACTAAAGACATCAATATCTTGTCGAAGCAATTGCATAATGGGTTCGTAATGTAACCATTCGCGCGTGCATACGGATACAATATTAGGTTCCACCATCGAAATCATGTCGCCCAAGGATGCAAAGGCGGGACAGTTATATTTATTTCCAAGAGTTTGGGCCTTGTTGGCGTCAATGTCAGCCGCCCCCGCTACCGTTACCCCGGCCAATCGTTGGAAACCGGCTGCGTGCATATTGCCGGCATAACCACAGCCCAGTATAGCCACCTTGATTGGTTTTTTTGGTGTTATAGAAAGAGGAATGCTGTTGGCATTTTGGATTACGATCTTGCGTCGTCTAAAACTATCCCATTTATTTTTCCAGACTCCCTCATAGACACGGACGGGCCTCAAAGCAGCAAAGGCGGCCCATAGCCTGTGGTAAATATCTACCAAGAATTTATAGCGTCGAAGTTCTCGCTTTGGATTCTTGAATAACCTCCTGGTAAATTCTACTTTAGGACTAGCCCGCATTTTCGCTTTAAAGGTCAAAGGGCGGTGATACCACAGCGCCTCGATGTACTGTTTTGCATAACGAAGTTCTTCTCTCCTCTCGGAGAGTGAGTAATTTGAATATTCCAATTCGAGAGTGGTACCTCCTGAATAGTTGCTTCTCTGTAATTCTCGTAGGAAACTCTCAAAATCAATACAACCTTTTCCCGGCGTAACTGAAATATTCTGTCCCTTGGCGTCCCTCAGATGAATATTCCTTACGAAATTGGCCCCAATCATATTCATACCCTTCAGAGGAGATGTTTCCTGGTCACGAAAGACATGGCTGGTGTCGAAGGCATATTTGACTCGTTCGTCACTGAGAAGCCTTAGAAATCGAACAGTCTCGCCCAAGGTCTCCGTAAAAGTGTTCAGATGAGGAGCCTCGACAAGGATTTCAATTCCATGTTTTTCCGCTTCATCTGCAGCGGATCTTAGATTCTCCGCAAGCTTATGCGCGGTGGCTTCCCAAACGGATTCCTGCACATGCGGGCCAGGAACCAAAGTGATTCTGGCTACGCCCAGTTCCCTGGCCAACAAAAAACCGTTGCGCATTCGACTAAAGGTTTGGTCAATTTCGGGAGAAAAAAACGATCCAGGAGTAATGTAAATTGAGGTAATGGATAGGCACCGTTTTGAAAGAACGTTTTCTAGATTTCGAACAAACAGAGGTTGCGGACCTGTGAATTCCAAATGTGGGCAAAATCCTGGTACATCTACGATCTCTACAAAACCAAAGCCATCGTCGGCTATCAAATCAATAGCGCGAAAGACATCCAAATCATGATACAGGACGGTGGAACATGCCAATTTGAGATTTTTCATCGTTGCCGATTCTCCTTCACACAGTTTTTGGATGTGATTTTCATTACACTATTCATCGCTTGATGATTAAATTGATAATCTTTGAATTAACTGTGGAACACTTGTGGCCGGACGTCTGGTTACCAGCCACCATATCCCTGCCGCGATTCCCAGCAGACGCGCGATCCTGGCTCTCGTCTTGAAGGCGTCGCGTTGAACCAGGGACCCGATCAGCCGATAGACGGCGCGGAAACTGCTCCAGGCGGCATATCGCAGATATTGAATCAGGCTGCCATGCTTGGCAAAAATAATGAGGCGGCTCCGCTCCAAAAAATAATTGACGGTCGGGCTTCCCAGTCCTCCCGTGCTGGCGCTGCCGCGATGCCAGAGTTTCGCGGATGGCGTGTAATAGATTTTCCAACCCGCCTTCTTGGCGCGCAGTTGCCAGTCGAACTCCTCGCATTGCAGGTAGAACTCCGGATCGTAGCCGCCGACCTCTTCGTACATTTTGCGGTTGACGAGGGTGTAGATGTCGTCCGCGAAGATTCTTTCGGCTGGCTCGTCGTATTGGCCTTCGTCCTTCTCCTCATAGCCAATGTGATGTCCGATCCAGGTGATGGGATCGTCTCGTTTGCCGACAGTCTGGAACACCTCGCGGCGGTCGTAGAAATAGACCTTGCCGGTCACAAACCCCGCGCGGTCGCGTGACTGGGCGGTTTCCACCAAGGCGGTCAGTGCGTGCGGACCAATTTCGGTATCGTTGTTCATAACGAGAAAATAATCCGCGCCGCGCTCCGCCGCATATTCCAGTCCCGCATCGAACCCGCCCGCGTAGCCTCGGTTGGGTTGGAGCGTGACCACATGCACCCGCGGAAATTGCTCACGCAAGAAATCCTGGGTATGGTCCGAGGAGCCGTTGTCAATGACGACGGTTTCAAAATTGGGATAATCCATGGCCAGCACAGAAGGCAGGCAGTCTTTCAGCCACTTCACGCCGTTGTAACTCAGGATGAGAACGAACACCTTGGGAGCGGTCATCAAAACAGAATCTCCGTTCATTTCTCATCGAAATTGCACAATGCCTCGATTACGTAATCCACTTCGGCGTCCGTGAGGTCGGGGAAGAGCGGCAGGGTGACAAAGGTCTGCCAGACGCGTTTTGCAACGGGAATGGGGTCATCGAACTGCGAAAACAGCGGATGCAGCGGCAACGGCATGTAGTGGACGCCGGTGGCGATGCCGCGTTGTTTCAAGAAAAGGATGAGTCGGTCGCGCTCCTCGCAGCGCACGCCGAACAGCCAATAGGCGGAACCATCAAGGTCATAGGGCAGCAGAGGCCGGACGCGCTCGCAATCCCGGATGCCATCCAGATAGCGGCGGATGATCTGCGCGCGGCGCGCGTTCATGCGATCCAGTTTCTTGAGTTGCGCCAGCCCAATGGCGGCCATCACATCGTTCATGTTGTACTTGTAACCCAGCACGGCAATCTCGTAATACCAGTGACGCGCGTCCAACGCCTCGCTGCTGGTGTAGCCCGCGGACCTTTTCCACGTGTCCTTGTCAATGCCCACCCAGCGATGGGCGCGCAGCGGCTCGATCAATTCCATGCGGTCCGAACAGATCATGCCGCCGTCGCCGGTGGTCATGCTTTTCTTTTCCTCGAAGCTGAAGCAGCCGATATCGCCCCACGTGCCGAGACGTTTGCCCCGGTACCAGCCGCCCGCGCAGTGGGCGCAGTCCTCGATCACCGCGAGACGATGGGCCTGCGCGATGCCCATGAGCCGCTCCATCGGGACGGGGTGTCCGCCCATGTGAACCGGCATGACGGCCACGCAGTCTGCGGTCAGCTTGCGCTGCACGTCGTCCAGATCCATCGAGAGCGTGACCTCGTCCACATCCACAAAGACGGGGATGAGGTCGTTGTAGAGGACGGCGGTGGCGGTGGAGGCGAAGGTGACGGCGGGAACCAGCACTTTCGAGCCGCGCGGGAAGCCGAAGGCAGTCACCGCGAGATGCAGGGCGGCAGTAGCAGAATTGACTCCCACCGAGTCGGCGCAGCCGATGTACGCGTTCCATTCCTGCTCGAATTTCGAGACGAGCGGACCCAATCCCATCCAGGCGCGCTCGAAGACCTCCTGCAAATTGGCGAGTTCCTCCTCGCCCACGCTGGGTTTGAACAGGCGCACCTGCATTTTGGGTTTATCGGACATGGGTATTGTCCTTTGCCCGAGAGACTGTGTTGGCAAGCATGAAAGGCGTGGTGAATTCCTTTATGGCGGGCAGGGCCTGGTCTTTTTTCGAGACCAGCGGCGCGTCGGTAGGCCAGGGGATCTTCAAGGTTGGGTCGTCCCAGCGGACGCCGCCTTCGGCGCGGGGTGCGTAGCAGGCGTCCACGTGATAGGCGACGATGGCGTTTTCGGTCAGGGTGCAGAAGCCGTGGGCGAATCCTTTGGGGATGTAGACCAGGTTGAACCGCTCGGCGGCCAGCTCCACCGCTTCCCATTGGCCGAAGGTGGGCGAGTCGGCGCGCAGGTCAACGAACACGTCCAGCGCCGCGCCCGCCAGGGCGCGCACGAGCTTCGTTTCGGCGTGGGGCGGCACCTGAAAGTGGAGCCCGCGCAGGGTGCCGCGTTGAAGCGACATGGATTGGTTTTCCTGCAGCCAGTCGGTGGTCAGGCCGTGCGCTCGGAAGAGGTCGCGGTCGTAGGTGCGCATGAAGTAGCCGCGCTCGTCGCGGTGCGGGTCGAGGCGGATTTCGTAACATCCCGCGAGCTTCAACGGCTTGAATTCCATCAGGGAATCTCCATAACCAGTTCGTCCCGTTCGAGTTTGAAATACTGCCGATACCAGGCGATGGATTTTCGAAGGCCGCTCTCGAACTCCACCTGCGGAGTCCAGCCGAGCAGGGCGCGGGCCTGCTCGAAATCCACGTGCTGTTCGAGGATTTCGCTGCGAGCGTGATTTTGAATGACGGGTCGCAGATCGACGCGATTGAGGAGGCGGAGAATTTCATCCACCACTTCCGAAACGGTGTGCGAGCGCGAGGCGCCGAAGTTGATCGCACTTCCCGCTTGCAGCTTGCCGGTGAGCAATCCATCCAGCGCGAGCAGGTAGGCGCGCAGGATGTCGCTGACGTAGATGTAGTCGCGCTTGAGCTGGCCGTTGCTGCGGATGAGAAAGGGTTTGCCCAGAAGCGTGGAACGGATCGCGCCGGGGATGAGCCTGTCCCAATGCAGGTCGCCGCCGCCGTAGACGTTTCCGCTGCGGACGATGACGATGGGCAGCCCGAAGGCGCGGGCGTAGGTTTGCGCCAGCAGGTCGCCGCACAGTTTTGAGGCGTCGTAGGGATGATCGAATCCGAGCAGGGGGGATGTCTCTTTGAGAGGTTCCGTTTGGAGACCGTAGACCTTGTCGGTGGAAATCCACACGATGGCCTGAATGCGTTTGCCCGCGTTACGGCAGGCTTCGAGCAGGTTGTAGGCGCCGCGCACGTTGCTTTCCATTGTGTCTATGACCGAATCCAGCGCGGTATCCACCAGGGGCTGTGCGGCGAGGTGGAAGATGATTTCGGGGTTGGCGCGCCCCACGATGCGCAGGCAGTCGTACAGGTTGGCCAGGTTTCCGTGATAGATGGCGGAGTTCGAGGGCAGGTTCGTCCGCTCGTAATCCAAAACGAAAAGCGACGGCCTAACGCCCAGCGCGCTGAGGAGCTGTGCCAGGCGACTCCCGATGAACCCCGTCGCGCCGGTGACCAGCACCGATCGATCGGTCAGCGCGGCCGCGGATGGAATCCGCGCCAGGCCGCCGAGGTCTTCGAGCGGATATTCGGGAAATGAAGGGCTGCGTGACGCAGGCTGGGTTGACATGTCCTTCAAACCTTTCGGCTTCAATTCCAGACTTTCCAGGGGGCGCTGCCCGATTGCCACAATTCTTGCAGAAAACGCACGTCGCGCAGCGTGTCCATGCACTGCCAAAATCCCTCGTAGCGATAGGCGGTCAGTTGGTTGTCGGCGACGAGGCGCTCCAGCGATTGGCGTTCCCAATCCACGGCGTCGCCTTCGATGTAATCGAACACCTGAGGTTCCAGCACGAAGAACCCGCCGTTGATCCAGCCCTCGCCGATCTGGGGTTTTTCCTTAAAATCAACCACGCGATGATCCGAAAGCACCATCCCGCCGAAGCGCGCCGGCGGCCGGACGGCGGTGACGGTGGCGAGCCTGCCTTGCGCGCGATGGAACTGCACCAGGTCGCGGATGTTGATGCAGGCCACGCCGTCGCCGTAGGTGAGCATGAACGGTTCGTTTCCGATCAGGGAGGCGAGGCGCTTGATGCGTCCGCCGGTTTCGGTCTTGAGGCCGGTGTCCACGAGATGGACAGTCCAATCCTCGCCGTCGCCGTCGTGCAAGTCCACGTTTCCGTTCCGCAGATGGACGGTCAGGTTGCAGTGCAACTGGTGATAGTTGAGAAAGAAGTTCTTGATGAACTCGCCCTTGTAGCCCAGCGCGATGACGAACTCGCAGAACCCATAAGCGGCATAAATCTTCATGATATGCCACAGGATGGGCCGTTCGCCGATCTCGACCATCGGTTTGGGACGCACCTCGGTCTGCTCCGAGAGACGCGTGCCGAGTCCGCCTGCGAGGATGACGACTTTCATGGTTGCTCCTCACCTCTTTCCTGTTTCATGAAGTTGCTTCTCATACAGGAAGCAATAAAAGCCATTTTTTTCCGGTTTTGTTTCTCCGATCTTTCTGTATCCCAACTTCTCGTAAAAATGATGGTTTTGAAAACTCAGGTATGGAGTATCGAGTTGCCATTTTTTGATCTGTGGGAATTTATGCTCCAATAATTTCATGGTTTGGGTTCCCACGCCTCTATTCTGCCAATCTCTTCGAATGAAAATTCGCAGTATGTAACCGATTTCTCTCTTGATTTGTTTTACGATGACGCCGCCAATGATCTCGTTTTCATGGAGAATTTCGAAATAGCGATGCTTCTTCATCGACTCGATTTGATAGTCAACGGAATCGTAGCCAGGCGGTGGAAAGTCATACTGCTTCACCTGTTCGGTAAATGATTCCATTTGAATGGCGGTCAATAATCCAGCATTGACTTTTTTCGCAGGTCGTATTTGTATGTTCATACTCTGTGCCTGACTTGACAAGATGCCAATCATTTGTTTCCAGCTTGAAATCTTGCAACCCGTGGCTCGGGCAAAGCTTGCAGGAGCTACGGAGTTCTCTTACTCCAAAGCAAAGATGGCTTCAATAACGCCCATGCCCGCCGCAAAAAAAGCCAGATTGAAATTTTCCACAAGTAGAGGCGCTAGAAAATCGCTGACCATTATTGCGAAGATGACAAGCGTAAAACCAAGCGCGGCAGCGCGCAAAAGGTCATCCTCCACCATTGCCCAATTTTGAAAACCACGAACCAGAAACGTTACCAGGAACCAAATGAATGGAATAAGCCCTATCAAACCTGTCTTGAGCCACACCCATAAATAACCATTGTGAATGAACCTTTGTAAAGTATCTGTTTGCGAAAATGCTGGGCGGTAATTTACACTAAATCCGATTCCGAAAATGGGATTATGACTGATGTGTTCCCAAGCATAACCAGCTTCTTCGACGCGCCATAGCATTGTCTCATCCGGAGACAATGGGCTGACGGTGAAAAAATGAGTCAAACGTTGGATCAGTGCGCCTGGATATGCCAATACAGTCGCAGAAGGAGTAAGGAAATGCAAAATCCCAAACGATCCAATTGCAAGAATGAAAAGAATGGACATGTTCCGAATCCAAACTCTCCGTTGCGTCGTCGATAGGAGAAATAGTAATATTGTCATTGCAAGAAGGCTGGATACGACAATATTTCTACCCAATGAAATCGTATTTGCTAGGGCCAATATCAGTACTACCACCCATATCACTACTTTCCGTAGAGGGCGGATATTAAATGCCAGCGAGCATATCAGTATTATCATTGTCATATAAATGGTGATAAAACCTGGGTGGTAAGCGCGCATCAGTAAATCCGTTTTGAAATAAGCGGGTAGGATGATCGGGATTGAAAAGCCCAAAATGATCTGCCCGATTATTAGCAATGCGATTAGTATGCCAATTGAAAGGATTCCATATACTAGCCTGAACGCCTGTTGACGTGTGCGGATCAGGTTCACCGTGGCGAAGAAGAGTGAATAGTACAGCAGGATGCGCGCTTCGTAGGTTGTATGGCTAAACGGGATTCCGTGCACCACAACGGCAGTGACCATCCCGCCGACGATTGCCAGGCAGAACAACACGAGCGGCAGATAGAGCAGGGTGGGACGCAGCCGAAACCGACGCTCAGCCAGCAGGCGCACGCCAGCGACCGCCAACAGGGAAATCAGCGCCAGGTCCGAAACCTGGAAATGGCCGACGAAAAGGTTGATAGATGGGTTGTATTGCGCGGGCAGGAGGCCGGAGGTGAGCAGCAGCACGAGCAGGACGGCGAATTCCGGCGCTTTGAAGAGAACGAAAACGAAGACGACCGCCAACGGAATCAAGGCCGCCGAAGTTGGACCCAGCACGAGGAGGGCGAACCCGACTAATAGTCCCGCGAGCGCGCCGGCGAGGACCTCCGGCCAGCGCGCGGAGAGGAATCCCCACCGGTCAATGCGCTTCGGAGCGCGTGAAAATTGGATTCGGCTCATTGCGCGCCTCCAGTTCATGCCCGTTCAGATGGCCGGGACGGACATGTGCAAAATCTCCGCCGCCACCGTCTGCACCTGTTCTGCGGTCAGTTCGGGATACATGGGCAGGGAGAGAATCTCGCCGCAAATTTTCTCGGCCATCGGGAACTGCCCGCGCGTATATCCATTTTTAGCGTAGAACGGCTGCAAATGCACCGGGTTGGGATAGTGGATGGCCGTGCCGATGCCGCGATCCTTGAGGTGCGCTTGCAGAGCCTCGCGTTGCTTCGTGCGGATGACGTAAAGATGAAAAACGTGGTGATACCCCGGCGGCTCCACGGGCGTGATCACATCGGAACCGGCCAGCAGTTTGTTGTAGAGCATCGCCATCTCGTGACGCGACGCGAGCCACTGATCCAGATAGTTCAATTTGACGCGCAGGATGGCGGCCTGCAGGTTGTCGAGGCGATGGTTGAAGGGCGCCAGCGCGTGGACGTTCTTTTCGCGCTGCCCGCAGTTCCGCAGGGCGCGCACCGTTTCGGCCACTTTGGCGTCGTTCGTGGTGACCATGCCGCCGTCGCCGCACGCGCCCAGGTTCTTCGTGGGGTAAAAACTGAAGCCGGCTGCGTTCCCCAAGCCGCCCACGCGATGTCCCTTGTAGATCGCGCCGTGCGCCTGGCAGGCATCCTCCACTACCACCAGATCATACTTGGCGGCCAGGCCGAGGATCATGTGCATGTCCGCCGGGAGACCGTAGAGGTGGACAGGCAGGATCGCCTTCGTGCGCGGCGTGATGGCCGATTCGATCTTCTCCACGTCAATGTTCCAGGTGACGGGGTCCACATCCACGAAGACGGGCTTGGCCCCGGCAAACGTCACGGCCGCGGCGGTGGCGGTGAACGTGTGGGCCGGGATCAGCGCCTCGTCGCCGGGACCCACGCCGAGGGCGCGCAGACTTAACTCGAGGGCTGAGAGGCCGCTATCCACGCCCACCGCGTAGCGGACGCCGCAATACGCGGCAAATTCCTCCTCCAACTTCGCAACGTCCTGGCCGAGGACGAAGTCGGCGCGGTCCAATACCCCTTGAATGACGGAGTTGATCTCCGAACGAAGGTTACGATGCTGCAAGGCCAGGTCTATCAAGGGGATGTTCATGGTTCCTCACTTATCGTTTCTTCCCAGAAATCAGACGGGCAGGATTGCCCGCAACAACCGCGCCGGGAGGCACGTCGCATGTGACGACGCTGCCGGCCCCCACCATCGCCCCTTCGCCGATCGTCACGCCGCACAGGATGGTGGCATTGCTGCCGATGGAGGCGCGCTTCTTGACGAGGGTGGGCGTGCAGACCCAATCCGCTTCCGATTGCAGCGACCCCGACTCGGTGGTGGCGCGCGGATATTTATCGTTGATGAACATGACGCTGTGCCCCACGAACACCTCATCCTCGATCGTGACCCCTTCGCAGACGAACGAATGGCTCGATAGTTTTACGCGCCGGCCAATGCGCGCCCCCTTTTGAATTTCCACGAACGCGCCGATCTTGCTCTCATCGCCGATCTCGCAGCCGTACAGGTTGACGAATGCGTAGATCTTCACGTCCGCGCCGAGCTTCACGTCCGGCGCGATGCGGGCGAATTCCGCGGTCACCATTGAATCACCTCCAGGAAGGACCCATTGCTCATGGAATGCTCCGCGGCCTCCAGGATCTTGACCACGTTCAACCCGTCGCGGCCGCAGCTGCACGGCTCGGTGTGATCGATGATGCAATCCAGGAAGTGCTGGCACTCCGAACGCAGCGGCTCGATGATGCGGATGTTCGGGATGACGATATCCCCGCTGCGATAGTTGCATTGGAACTCGCCGAAGCCGTTGGTGTAGGCCGGGGCATCCACCCCTTTATCGTATATCTTCAGCTTCTGCTCGGTCTCCACATCGTTGTAGACGATCATCTTCTTGCTGCCCACCACGGTGGTGCGGCGCACCTTGCACGGGTCCAACCAGGAGACGTGGATGTAGGCTGGGATTTTGTTCGGGAAGATCAGGTTGAGGTAGGCAACGTCGAAGATGCCGTCGAAGACGCACGGCATGCCCTGCGCGCTGACCGAAAGCGGGTTTTCGCCCATCAGGTAGAGCAGGATGGAGATGTCGTGCGGGGCGAGGTCCCACAGCACGTTCGAATCGCGCTGGAACAGGCCCAGGTTCAGCCGCGCCGTGTCGAGGTAGTAGATGTCGCCCAGCTCGCCGCTTTCGATGTATTTCTTCAAGGCCACCACGGCCGAGTTGTATTCGAAGGTGTGGCCCACCATCAGGGTCAGTTTTTTGGATTGGGCGAGCGCGATCATTTCCTCAGCGTGGCGGCTGTTCAGCGTCATGGGTTTTTCCACCAGCACGCTCAGCCCGTGCTCCAGGCATTCCATGGCAACGGGATGATGGGTGATGGGCGGCGTGGAAATGGCGACCGCATCCAGCCCGAGTTTGAAGAGCTCCCTGTAATCCGTGACCAGTTTGACATCCGGGTAGAGGGAATGGGCGCGCTGCAGGCGGTCCTCCTTGACATCCGCGATGGCGGCCAGCTGCGAGGCGGGAATTTCGTGGAAGTTGCGCGCCAGGTTTGGCCCCCAGTACCCGAAACCGATGATTCCCACTTTGAGCGTGTTCATGGAAAATTTCCTCCTTGAGGTTTATCAGGCTCCCCTGGCAATGAAGATTGCCAACGGGGTTTTGACGGCGATCCAAAGATCCAACCAGATGGATTGAGTCTCGATGTACTGGATATCGAGTTTGACCTGTTCATCGAAATCCAGGCTGTTGCGGGCGGTGACTTGCTGCAGGCCGCTGATGCCGGGCTGGGCTTCGAAGCGGCGCAGGTGCCAGGGTTTGTACAGCTCCACTTCGTAAGGAATGGCCGGGCGCGGACCGACCAGGCTCATTTCGCCGCGCAGGACATTCAACAGCTGCGGCAGTTCGTCGAGGCTGAACTTGCGCAGGATTCTTCCCGGCTTGATGACGCGGGCATCGTCCACCAGCTTGCGCGGCAGGGTGGGGGCGTTTTCCGAAGCAATGCGTTTCTCCTCGGCTGCCGTCCCGCGCGGGCGGGTGGCGGCGTTTTGCACCGTCTGCATCTGCTCCTGATTGTTTTCGATCAATGCCTTGATATAGGCCTGGTGGATGGCCGCGTCGGCGTTCAAGCGCATGGTGCGAAACTTGATGCAGCGGAAGGTGGTGCGCTTCCACGCGAGGCGGTCGCCTTCGGTGACGCGTTTCGCGCCGACCCGTTCCTGCTTGAAGAAGATCGAGCCGGGTGAATACAGATAGATGGCAAGCCCCACCAAAATCATGATGGGGGAAAGCGCGATCAACAGGCAGGAGGCCGCGGTCACATCCATCACGCGTTTAGCGGCATAATAGGCGCGCTTATCCCTGTCCTGCGACCGGGATGCGACCGGCTTGCTCTTGCGAAGCGTTGACAAACCCATTTCCTCTTGCATGTCCATCACTCCTCAAAATATGAATCCCTGACGAGGAATCCCTGTTTACGCGTAGGATCGGGCGCTATGCCCTTCCGCTTCGTTCACGATCAGGCCGATGAGCTTGCCCTCGAAGCGCGCCATGAACCGGCCGGCCGACTCGACCGCGTCTTTCCGGGCGCGCGAGCGGCGAACGACCAGGATCAATCCGTCGGTGAACGGCGCCAGCGAGGCCACGTCCGCGACGGTGAGGGCGGGGGCGTCTAGCAGCACATACTCGAATTGCCCGCGCAGGGCGTTGATCAGTTTTTCGGCGCGGGCCGAGTCGAAGGCCGGGGAGGGCGCGCCCGGCACGGGTCCGGTGGTAAGAACCGAGAGCCAGCCATCCGGGGTTTTTTGCAGCGCCTTTTTCAAGTCCATGCCTTCGGCCAGCACGTCCGAAAGTCCGTAATCGTTGGACAGGCCGAAGATTTCGTGCAGGCGCGGACGGCGCAGGTTGTAATCCACGAGAAGGACGCTTCGCCCCTGCTCGGCCAGCGCCAACGCCAGGTTGACCGCCGCCGTGGAGGCGCCCTGCCTCGGTTCGGACCCCGCCAGCAGCATGACCCGGCGCGGGGTCTGGCGATCCATCCACTGAATCTGCGCCGCGAGGTGGCGCGCCGATTCAGCCAAGGGGGTGGAGCCGTTGTGCGAGAGGATCAGGCGGTCCTTGCCCGTCTTCGGAAACCGCGCCAGGAGCGGCGTGTGCGCGGCGGACTCGATGGCGGGTGTGTCGTGCAGGCGGGTATCCATGTTCTCGAATAACAGGGCGAGGATCAATCCGACGATGAGACCCAGCAGCGCGCCGAGGGTGTAGTTGAGCGTCACGCGCGGCTCGGAGGGAACGCTGGGCGCAACGGCCGATTCGACCAGCGTGATCATGCTGGATTGGATAGTCTCGCGGTAGCGCGCCTGTTCGTGCTGGCGCAGCAGCGTCTCGTAGGTGCGCTGCTTTTCCTGCAACAGCTGGCCGGTGACGGCGATCTGGTCCGGCGCGGCGGGCGTGGCGACGATGAGCGCCTCGTATTCCTCGCGCATTTTATCCAGGTTGACTTTCGCCTCATCCACCTGTGCGGCCAGCACCTTGGCGGAGTTGACCGTTCCGCCCATGTAGAGCTGGTCGCTTTGCTCGATGAGGATATCGGCCAGCGTGTTCGCCGCATTGGCCGCCAGCTTGGCATCCGGCCCCCGGGCTGTGATCTGAATCAGCTCGGTCTCGGGAACCACCTCGGCCCGGAGGTCGGGAAGACGATCGGTTCCAAGCCGCTCAGCCAGCTCGTCCAAAACCGGGCGGCTGGTGGCGATCTCCGCATAGGTGTTCTTGAGCAGCTCGGTGTTGGTGTAGACCGCCGAAGTCTGAATGCCGGTGACCGACGCCGCCACACGCAAGGTGGCCGCGGCGCTGTAGATGGGTGCGGTAGCGGAATGTCCAATTGCGACTGCGACAACGGCCGCCAGCAGCGTAACAACAACCACCCACTTCCTGCGCCACAGGATGGACAGATAGCGATTTAGTTCCATGGGAATCCTCCTGAACGAACCCGCCGACTCATGGAATATTCCGACTTGAATATCCCTTGGGCGATTCCACTATAGCAAAACTAATCTTTTGGATTCTTGGAAGATTCTTGGAAGAAACCTTAAATTCCCCCAAATTGACACGGCTTACTCCTCTTTGCGCGGTTCGAACCAATAGCCGCGCCCCCACAAGGTATGGATGTAGTGATGGCCGTGTTCGCCGTCCTGCAATTTCTTGCGGATGTAATGAACGTACAGCGAGGACATGGACGGTTCGTTAACGTACAACTCGCCCCACACCTCGCGCACCAGCTCGCGATGCGAAACGATCTTACCCTGTTCGCGCACCAGGCAGGCCAGCAGGCTGTATTCGCGCGGCGAGAACACCACCACCTGGCCCAGCAATTTGACGGTCTGCGAGGAGAGGTCAATCTCCAGCACGGAATCCTGGTAGGCCGTGATGTAGGAACTATCGGAGGTTTCCTGAAAATTGGAGCGGCGCAGCAGGGCGCGTACGCGCGCTTCCAGTTCGTTTTTGTTGAAGGGCTTTTTGACGAAGTCGTCCACTCCCACATTGAATCCGCGGATCAGGTCCGAGTCGTTGGTGCGGGCGGTGAGCATGAGGATCGGGACGCTGGTCAATTCGCGCAGGCGCACGCACACCTCGAACCCGTCCATATCCGGCATCATGATGTCCAGGATGACCAGGTCCGGATGGATTTCGTAAGCCTTCTTCAAACCGTCGGACCCGGCGTAAGCCTGATAGATGGTGACCTCGACGGGGCGCAGAATTGCCTCCACCAGCCGCCCCAATTCCGGGTCGTCGTCAATGACGAGCACTTTCTTCCCCATAGGATTTTCCTTCCAATCACGAACCCTAAAAAAGCAAAATACTCTGGTTCAACTCACCACATCCAAAGTCATGATAGCACATTTGGATTATCTCCACAACTGACTTTTGTCTATGGGCGCAAGACGCGTGTCGCGCGCCCAGTCGGAAAACTCGATGATGATGCCCTGCCGGATCTGCACGCTGGGTTGGCCGAGGATATTCGCCCGCACGGATTTGGGAAGTTCACCCTGCAATCCGCTTTCAAGCAGGGCGATCAACTCGTGCGGATCCCCTTGAAGGTGCAGTCCACAATTTGCAAGCGGATAAACGCCCGGTGAACAAGGCCGCAGAAACTTCTCCAGGTTCCATAGCGCGGCCAGCCGCAGCCAAAGGTTCATCCGCAGAGAGCGCAAAGTTCGCGGAGAAAACATGAAGAAACGTTCTGCGCTCTTCGCGTAGCACCCTGTAAGGGCCGCGCACACCGCGGTTAGAATCTTCGCGATTGAGGTGGTCTTTAAAGGACAATACATAACCGCAGGCGCGGATATTTTAAACTTCTCCGCTCCCCAAAAACCTTGTCATATCGCCGCGATGTTTTATACTAACCGCGCTCGAAAATTCAAAGGAGCAGTTTTATGGAAATCACCCCCTCTCGAAAATTAAAACGTTACTGGCGCGTGGCCGTGATCGCCAACATCAAAGATGAGAGCCAGCCCATTCCGGAGGGCGTCCCCGCCGATGCGTTCGCGGATTACGATCACATCGAAACCATTCACCACATCCAGGCGGCTGTCGAAAGCGACGGACACGAGACCAAATTCCTGACGGCCGACCGCACCCTGCCGCAGACGGTTCAGGAATACAAACCCGATATCTGCTTCAACATCGCCGAGGGACTGGGCGGCGACGCGCGCGAGGCTCACGTTCCCGCCCTGCTCGAAATGTTCGGCATCCCATACACCGGTTCGCGCGTCCTGACCAACGCCATCTCGCTCGACAAGACCCTGACCAAACGCATTTGGCGCGACCGACGTCTGCCGGTGGCGCCCTTTCAGGAATTTCTCACCGGCGACGAGCCGCTCCGCCCCGACCTGAAATTCCCGCTCTTCGTCAAACCCGCCCGCGAGGGGACAGGCATGGGCGTGGACGCCAACGCCATCGTGAAGAACGAAAACGAACTGCGCGAGCGCGTCAAATGGGTCATCGCCTCCTACCAGCAGCCCGCGCTGGT
The DNA here is from genome assembly GCA_034411715.1 of Anaerolineales bacterium. Lineage (GTDB taxonomy): Bacteria > Chloroflexota > Anaerolineae > Anaerolineales > Villigracilaceae > Denitrolinea. The sequence continues at coordinate 19,448 of DAOUMJ010000216.1, forward strand.
GGAGACCTTCCTCTCCGGAAGGGAGTTCACCGTGGGCGTGATGGGCCGCGCCGACGCCAAACTCTACTCGCGCCACCCCGAATGGTACGACGACAAGGACGGCTTCCATCGCTTTCCAATCCTGGAACTGGATGCCAGCCGCTCGGTCACCCCCAACGTTTACAGCCAGGCCGCCAAAGCCAAGGAGGTGGGAGAAAAGGGCGCACCCGATTACCTTTGCCCGGCGGATATCGAACCCGAACTCGAAAAGAGACTCAAGCACTTCGCCCATCGCGCCCACGTCCTGCTCAACGCGCTGGACGTGTCGCGCACCGACATCCGCCTGGACGACGAAGGCAATCCGCGCCTGATCGAGATCAACACCCTGCCCGGCCTCACGCCCGATTACAGCGACCTGTGCCTGCAAGCCAAAGCCGAGGGCATCGCTTACAACGACCTGATCCTCGAAATCCTTTACCTGGCCGCGGGAAGATGGAGCCTGCTGGAGCCGCGCGAGATTCAACCCAAAGCCAGAAAATGACCGGCGATTATCCGCTTCGATATCCGTTGACCGGAATCAGTGCTTCACGAAAGCGCGTATTTGGCGTTCTCTAACGCCAGATTTGCGCCAGAGAGCGCAAATTACGCATGGTTTTCGTGATTTACTGAGAATGAAAAACGGCCTTAGGATGAAACATCCGCGAGGCCGTTTTGGATCTTTACCTCGACTGGCGTCAAGCCACAGCGTACTGTCCGATTTCCACTTCCGCGCCATGCTTCAAAGATTGTTCGGCTTGCTCATAGACGCGGGCGGCGACCTCGTCCGATAAATAATATTCCCCGCAGTTTTCGCAAATCTCGGCTGGCACGTTTTTAATGACCAGCGTATTCCCCCGGCGATATAAAGTCACTACTGTAAGACCGGGATGAGTCTCTCCGTTTTTACAAATCACGCATTTCATTTCTTCCTCCGGGTTTTATAGTCCTCGTTCCACAAGTCGGGGTCAGGCCAATACGCGGTAATGATGTGGCAGGCGGATTTTGCTTCGTCCACGCCTGCGACAATATGCAATGCGCGCCCCTTTTCAAAATACAGCAACAGAACGCTTGGATAAGGCTGGTCGTTGGGATAGTTTTCGACAACCTCTCCAGCCTGTACTGCGCGCTTCACAACATCGGGCGATATTTCTCGCTCGAACATGCGCGTAAAAGCGTGTTGGCTGAAAACAACGGTACGGCATTGCATGATCAAGTTATCTTCGCCAAGTCTAATTCCAAATGAATCAAGGCTGCCGCGATAACTGCCTCCAAGGGCAATTATAGCATGATGGGCGAGGTCTCCCGCCTCAAACGGATGGGCGGCGCGATAAACATCGGCCTCAGGACGAAACATCCGCGAGGCCGTTGTTTATTAATTTTTTACGGCCTCGGACCCGGGCCGCCCCCACCTCCGGGACCCCCTCCGGGCAGGCCGCCCCCGCCTCCGCCCGGCAACCCGCTGGGACGCGTACCGAGCGAGCGCTCGAATCCGTCGAGGTTGGCGCGCGCCTGGGGCATCTGTCCGCGCGCGAACTGGGTCGTGATCTCGCTAAACTTGTTGGAGAACTGGCTCAGGTCGAGGTCCGCGCCGGGGCCGACGCCGCCCGCCCGTCCGCCGAACGTCTGGAAGCCCGCCTGCGCGTTGGCGCCGAGTTGGGCCAGGTTCAGCAGTTCGTCGCGCGAGAGTTTGTTATCGCCGAGCGCGGCCTTGGCGGCGTCAATGAATTGGAAGCCGGTCTGCAATGCCGAGAGCCGGTCGGTGGGGATGTTGTTCGGCTGGACTTGCGAGAGCTGGTTCAAGCGTCCCTGCTGGTCGGCCTGCAACACGGACATCATATCCTGCGCCTGGTTCTTCAATTCTTGCGCGTTGACCTGCGCCTGCTGCGCGGCGCTTTCCAATTGATCAATCGTCTCCTGCGCGAGCGCCAGGCCTTGCGAGAGGGTGGAACTGATCTCCTGCAGCGACGCGTCAATCGAGGCGAGCGTATCGTTCATCTGGTTGAGCTCGGTCTGAATGGCGTTCAGCTCGGCGATCATTTCATAAGCCAGCTCGCTGTAGAGGGAGTAGTACTGCGCCAAAAGTTCCTCGGCGTATTCCACGTAGTAATCGGCGTAGTAGTAGTATTCGTAGATGTAGGCCACTTCTTCGGTAGTGACCGAGTCGTTCGATGTGGTGGTTGTGACGGCCGCGCTCGTGGCTTCGGCGGCGGCGATGGCCTCCGCGACGGCCTCGTCAATCAACGCGGCCAGTTCCTCTTCGGTGAGGGTCACGTAATCAACGACGGGGCCGGGCGTGGGCGTGGCGGGCATGGCCGTCAGCGCCGCGGCGTTGACGGTGGCCTGGCCGAGGGCCTGCGCGATCTGCGTCCCGGCTACGGCGGTGTTGATGGCGTCGGTGTTGTCCTGTGTGGCGGCGGGCATTCCGCAGGCGACGAGCAGCGCCGCGAGCATGAGAGCGGTCAGGGCGATGCGAACGATGGTTTTCATTTTTCCTCCGAGGGGATTTGATTATTACGCCGCTGCACGGTCAGATGGATTCCGTTGCGCGGGCGCAAGGTGACACTGGGTTGGGGGACGGCGGGGCCGTTTGCAGGAAGGACATGCCAGCGGCGGGCGACGATACTCACGGGCCGACGAGCGCGGTCGCGCGTGACGGGATGGGCCGGCCGCCGATCTCGCAATCTTTCACTGCCTGGCGGCCGATCGCCCAAACAGGCGGACGCAGGCCATGAATCTTTTTACCCCCGAATGGGCGCGCTGGAGTTTAGAGATGGCTTACATGGGTTTACAGATTCTTTAACTGTTTCCAACGTGAATTGGCTTTCGATGGCGGATGCGGCCTTTTCGTAAGACAATCGCGATTATCATAATCGCGATTGTCTTGCCGCATAATAGAAGATCGGCGATCTTCGTCGGCGCAAACCCCCATTCCGTCTTTTGGGCGCCGGCGAACGCGTACGCCATCCAATCCATCGGCCTGTTCTTTGCCGCCTGGGTGTTCGGCGAGGGGAAATTGGAGCGGTGGATCCGAGGGTTGTTCATCGCTGTGGGAGCGACCACCCCGTTTCAATTCGGGTTCGGCCTGGGCCTGGTCCCCATGACGATTGCCCTGCCCGTCCTGATGGTGTCGAGCGGCAAATTACCAGCCAAAACAAAACATCAGATCGTTGACGTTCGTGCCGGTTGGGCCGGGTTTCAACAAATCATCCAGCGCGCTGAAATAGGCGTAGGCGTCGTTGTCGTCCAGAAACGCTTCGGGAGAGAGTCCCAGTTCCGCGCCGCGCTGCAGCGTTTCACCGGTCACAACCGCCCCCGCCGCGTCGGTGGGACCGTCCTCGCCGTCGGTGGCGAGGCTGACGAGCATGATATCCTGCAAGCCCGCCAGTTCACGGACGGCGGCCAGCGCCAGTTCCTGGTTGCGCCCGCCGCGGCCGCGGCCGCGCAGGGTGACCGTCGTCTCGCCGCCCGCAATGAGACAGAAGGGACGCGGCTCGCCGGCGGACTTCAATCGCTGCGAAAGTTCACGCCCGACCTCACGCGCCTCGCCCTGCCGATCCACGCCCAGCAGAATGGGATGAAGCCCCTCGCGGCGCGCCTGAACCTGAGCGGACTCGGCGGCCAGAGCGCTGCTCCCCACAACGACGTTTTGCACGCGCTCGAATAACGCCTCTCCAGGCTTGAGCGTTTCGGGAGCCGTGTGGAGACAGCGGATGATCGCCCTGGGCGCCTTCTCCACCAAGCCGTGTTTTTCCAGCACACCCAGCGCGTCCGCGCGCGTGGACGGGTCGGGCGCGGTCGGTCCCGAGGCGACGGCTTCCAGCGGATTCCCAACCACATCCGAGAGAATCAGGCCGACCACCCGAGCGGGCCAGGCGAGCCGCGCCAAACCGCCTCCCTTGAGTTGGTCGAGATGGCGGCGCAGGGTGTTGATCTCGTCCACGCGCGCGCCGCAAGCCAGCAGGGAGGAGGTCAGCGCGCGCAGGTCGTCGAGGGAGAGGCCCGGATGCGGGAGCGTCATCAGCGCGGAGCCGCCGCCCGAGACGAGGCAGATCAGCAGGTCGCGCTCGCCGAGTCCCTGCGCGAGGGCGCGGGCTTTTTCTCCCGCGAGCAGGCTGTTCTCGTCGGGGAAGGGATGTCCGCCGGGCTGGAGGTCGAATCCGGCTGGGGGTTGGACGGAAGCCTGTTTTGGAATGAGCAGGCCGCGGGCCGCGCGATCCGAGAGGAGGTCCGCCAGGGGTTGGGTCATCGCCGGGGAGGCCTTTCCCAGCCCGAGGATGCAGATCCGTTCGATGTCTCCCAAACGATATTCGAGCGCATTGACGAAGAGCGAATCCCCCTTGCGGCGGACGAAGCGCCCCAACGCGGCGCCCGGCGCAACAGCGCGAACCGCCGCGGCGAGAATGCGGGCGACCGACGCGCCGCGTGGATGGCGCGACAACGTGTGCGTGGCAAAAGATTCGGGGCGGATCACGTCGGCCTGAGTGTAACATACAGTCCGACGGAGCATTGCAAAGGCGTTCTGCGGCGAGACGCCCGGAGGGAGCGCTCATCCGCCGATGTAGGCGTCGTGAAGTTCCTGGACAAAATGCGCCCGTTCTTCCAATTCTGCAAGTTTGCCCGAGGCGTACACCGAGGCTTCCTTCATCAGTTGCCTGGCTTCCTCTTCCGGCAGTTTTTTCAAATCATCCAGAGTGTGTCCCTTGCCTTTCAGATATGCTTCGATGAGCGTCTTCTCCAACAGGGCGTGCATGTCTTCCATGAGCGGCCGATTGTTGTTGTTCTTTTTGGCAGGCATACGCCACCTCCTTATCCGGGCTTGTCCGTTTCTCGTTTGCGTTCCAGGGAACGCTTCACCAATTTTAGCCGAAAATGATCGGCGCGTTCGCGTTCGTCGAGGGCCATCTGGATGAAATCCCGTTCCGCTTTGAGGCGCGGGATCAGAAAATGATCGAGCGCGTTCAGCCGCCGCGACGTGCGCTGGATCTCCTCGCCCAGGCGCGTCAGGCGCAGTTCGGTCTCCGCCAGTTGGATGATGGCCTCGACTTCCTGCTCGAAAGCGGCCGCCGTTTCATCAATGCTGATCGAAGCCCCAACGATCGAATAGCCGCGTTCCAACAGCGAGCGGGAGGCGCTTTTCTGCTCGATGCGCGGGACGCGCACGCCCATCACGCTGCTGGTCGTGACCTCGAGCTGGAATCCCCCGCGGGAGGCCAGCGCGGCCGCCCGAACGGACTCCGCCCCCGCCATGGCCTCGGCCCGCGCCAGAGACTGGCTGGCATAAGCCGCCGAAACCTGGAGCGCGTCCGAGCGTTCGAGCGCGGTGTCGGCAGTTCGCATGAATTCCTTCATCAGAGCCGTGCGTTTTTGCTCCAGCAGATCGCGCCCCTGGGTCGCAAGCGCGATCTGCGCCTTGCGCGCCAGAAGTTCCATGCGGGTGACGGATACGTTGCTCATTTCTCAAACCTTGTACGGCGAGATTTATCTCGCCTCTCGGGGCAACATGAATGTTGCGGTACGTGATTTCGCGCTGCGACATTCATCCCGCCTCCCAGTTGCGACATGAATGTTGCGGTACTTATGCTTTTGATACTGCTCGATGAACTCTTTCGGAATCCGCTTGAGCAATTCGGCCGGCATGGGCGCGAGCAATTCCCAGGCGTTGTCGAGCGTCTCGGCGATCTCGCGGTTGACCATGCCCTGCCCGACGAACGTCTCCTCGAAGCGTTTGGCGAAATCGAGCACGCGGCGGTCCTCTGCGGAAAGCGCCGCCTCGCCGATGATGGCAACCAATCGTCGCAGGTTGCGCCCTTCGGCGTACAGCGCGTAGAGTTGGTCGGCGACCGAGCGATGATCGGCGCGCGTCTTTTCCCTGCCGATGCCCTCGTTCATCAGCCGCGAGAGGGACGGCAGCACGTCAACCGGCGGGTAGATGCCCTTGCGGTGCAGGTCGCGGCTCAAGACGATCTGGCCTTCGGTGATATAGCCCGTCAGATCGGGGATGGGATGCGTGATGTCATCGTCGGGCATGGTCAGGATCACCAGTTGCGTCACCGAGCCGGGGTTGCCGCGGATTCGGCCGGAGCGTTCGTACAAACTGGCCAAGTCGGAATACATGTAACCGGGATAGCCGCGCCTGCCCGGCACCTCCTCACTGGCCGCGGCAATCTCGCGCAATGCTTCGCAGTAGTTGGTCATGTCGGTCAGGATGACCAGCACGTGACGGTGATGCGTGAACGCCAGATACTCAGCCGCAGTCAACGCGGCGCGCGGGGTGAGCAATCGTTCGATGGACGGGTCGTCGGCGCGGTTGACGAATAACACGGTGCGGTCCATCGCGTCGCTGGCGCGGAATTGATCCATGAAGAAGGACGTTTCGCGCTGGGTGATCCCGATGGCGGCGAAGACCACTGCGAACGGCTCGCTGCCCCTGCCCGCCGCGCGCCCTCCCTCCTCTCCGCCCACGACGCGCGCCTGCGAGGCGACCTGCGCGGCGAGTTCGTTGGCGGGCAATCCCGCGCCCGAGAAGATGGGAAGTTTCTGCCCGCGCGTCAGCGTGTTGAGACCGTCAACGGCCGAGACGCCCGTCTGGATGAACTCGCTGGGCTGCGCCCGCATGGAGGGGTTGATCGGCAGACCGTTGATGTCGAGCGAACGTTCGGGGATGACGGGCGGGCCGCCGTCAATCGGCTGGCCGGAGCCGTTCAGGACGCGTCCCAGCATCGAAAGCGAGACGCCTAGGCGGGCCACATCTCCGGTGAAGCGGACTCTCGTTCGTTCGAGGTCCAGGCCCGAGGTCCCGATAAAGATGCGCACCATGCAGCGCTGCTGATCCACCTCCAGCACCTGTCCCAGCCGCACGTCGCCATCGGGTCCGATGATCTCCACGATCTCGTTGTAGGCCACGTCGGCAATGCGTTCGACGAAGATCAAAGGGCCTCTGATCTGCGAGAGGGTGTGATATTCGGTCGTCAACAGGCGGGGAAGGGGCATGGTCTTGAGCATTTCGATCAACTCCTACCGACATTTGAATAAAAGTCTCTCCTGCTCGTCATTGCGACCTTCGGGAAGCAATCCCCACGCCGACGAGGAGATTGCTTCCCGAAGGCTCGCAATGACGAAAATAAAAGGCATTGCCTTAAGCATGTTCCATTACTCCCAAATCTGCAAAACTGAACTGCACGCGATCCATGATGGCGCGGATCTCTTTTTCTGCAACGTCCACCGGAATCTCTTTCATGCGCGCAATGTCGGACACGACGGGTAAGGACGTGACCCGCTCCAACGGGATTTTCGATTCCAGCGCGGCCTGCGTGTGGCGGTAGAAATCCATGATGTTCTTGAGCATCCAGTATGCCTTGTGGATCGAGCAGAAACGGTCCACTTCGTGATACGCCGATTGTTGGAGGAAATCCTCGCGCAACATGCGCGCAATGGCCAGCACAGCGCGTTCGGGTTCGGCCAGCGCGTCGGGGCCCACCAGTTGGACGATTTCGAGCAGTTCGACTTCACGCTGCAAAAGCGCCATGGCCTCCCGTTCCAACTCGTTCCAATCCGCAGCCACCTCGCGCTCGAACCAATCGCGGAAATTGTAGAGCGAATAACTGCCCGTCCAGTTGATGGCCGGAAAGTGGCGGCGGCGCGAGAGGTCGTAATCCAGCGCCCAGAAGGTGCTGGCCACGCGCATCGAGTTTTGCGTCACGGGTTCCGAGAAATCACCGCCCGGCGGCGACACCGCCCCAACGACCGAAACGGAACCCACACGGCCCTGCGTCTCTGCGCGGTGATCGCCCAGGCAAATCACCCTGCCCGAACGTTCGTAGAATTCAGCCAGGCGCGCCGCCAGGTAGGCCGGGTAGCCCTCCTCGCCGGGCATCTCTTCCAATCGTCCCGAAATTTCGCGCAGCGCCTCGCCCCAGCGCGAAGTGGAATCGGCCAGCATCAGCACGTCGTAGCCCATGTCGCGATAATACTCCGCGATCGTAATGCCCGTATAAATGCTGGCCTCGCGCGCCGCCACCGGCATGTTCGACGTGTTGGCGATCAACACCGTGCGCTCCATCAGCGGCGCGCCCGTGCGCGGGTCTTCCAGTTTCGGGAACTCCTCCAGCACCTCGGTCATCTCGTTGCCGCGCTCGCCGCAGCCCACGTACACCACCACGTCCGCGTCGGCCCAGCGCGCGAGACTGTGCTCGGCCACGGTTTTGCCCGTGCCGAATCCGCCGGGGATGATCGCCGACCCTCCTTTGGCGACCGGGAAGAACGCGTCTATGATGCGCGTTCCCGTCAGCAGCGGTTCGCGCGGCGCGAGACGCGTCTGGCATGGACGCGGCTGGCGGACGGGCCAGCGCTGGACGAGGGTGATCTCCACATCCCCGCCCGCGTCGTTTTCGGACTCGATGACTGCCACCGTTTCATTGACGGTAAACTCCCCCGTGCGGATGCTGGCCACCCGTCCGCGCAGGTGAGGCGGGATCATGATCCGATGCTCGATGGTGCGCGACTCTGGCGCCACGCCCAGAATGTCACCCGGCCCCACCACATCGCCCACCGCGGCCCTCGGGGTAAACTGCCAGCGTTGCTCTTCGGGCAGCGGCGAGGCGTACACGCCGCGCTGGATGAACTCGCCGCCCGCCTTCGCCAAAATTTCCAGCGGTCTCTGCAATCCATCGTAGACCTGCCCCAGCAGACCTGGGCCAAGTTGTACGACTAATGGAAGTCCCGTGCCGTGAACGGGTTCTCCCACGCGGATTCCCGACGTATCTTCGTAAACCTGGACGGTGGTGATGCCCTCTGCCAGGCGGATCACCTCGCCGACCAGTCCCATCTCGCCGACGCGCACCACGTCATACAGGCGGACGTTCTCCAATCCCACCGCCCGCACGACGGGGCCCGCAATGCGGATCACTTTGCCGAGGTTGTTTCCTTCGTTCATGCGCCACTACTTTCTCACTACATCCCCGTCATTGCGAGCGTTCTTTGCGAAGCAATCCCATCCTTTCACGAGGAGATTGCTTCGAGCGGAAGAACACCGCTCTCGCAATGACGATGACATCATTGAAATCACTCCTCACCTTTTTCCTCCCCCTTGAAGGTGATGTGGAATCCAATCGCTCTCCGAATCAACGCGGCGATGCGGCCTCTCCGCGAGGCTTCGGGACCGAGAGGCTCGCCGCCCGGGATCGCGAGATACGGCAGATGCTCGGAAGAGGCGAGGCGTTTCAAAAAGGCGGGGTCGAAATGCGCCAGCAGGCCATCGTCAATTGCCAGCAAACCCACTTCGCCGGCGGTCATCCATTTCTCGATCAGTTCCTGGGCGGTTTCCACATCCTCCACGCCATGGGCGTCCACTCCGGCCAATTGAAAACCGGGGACGAGGGAGGGGCGGGTGAGGACGAATAATTGGCTCATATCATCTCCAAATTCTCGAACGGCGTCAAACCGCGTAGAAGGGGTTCTCTAACCCCGCCGACGTTAGAGAACGTCAGTTACGCAACAGAACGTCGGCTACGCAATCACCTCCAATTCTGCGCGAATGGCATCCGCTTTCAAGCCGAGGTTGATTCCCTGCGCGATCCAGCGCAGGTTGCCGATCTCATTGACCTTCAAGGCCGCGTATCCGAGAACCACGCCGATGCCCAGCGCATCCTTCGTGATCTGTTCCGCCATCCATTCCAGGCGATAACGTTTCAATTGCTTCTCGATGTCGCTCAGGCGATTCGAGCGCGCGTAGGCGTCCAACCCGGCGCGCAGGGCGGGTTCGAGGAACGTTCCCGGCAAAGTTTCGACTGCGGCGGGTACCGTATCCTGCTTGCACGCGCTGGCGAGCAACTCGAACGGGATGTGTCCCGGCCCGATGAACAGATGCTCGATCTCGTCCGCGCCGAGCCGCTCGCGCAGCCGGTCGCGTTCGTGCGGATGCTGGGCGAAACGCAGGACGGTCAACACGTTGGTCAGGTCGGCGTCGAGCATGAGCGCGTACGAGAGCGGGTCCGTCAATCCCGTTTCGCTTCGCAGGGTTTGACGAGACTCCTCGTGATACCATTTATCCAAAGCCAGTTCCATCTCGAACGTCTCCGCGCCTGGAACCTCCGCCCGCAGGTTGAGCAGCGGCCGGGCAAACGGGAGACATAAGCTCGCCAGCAGGTCTATTGCCTCGCGCGGATTGTTCAACTGGGCCAACTCGCGCAGCGCGCTTACGTCCAATTCGCCGATC
>DAOUMJ010000217.1:0-7596 GCA_034411715.1 Anaerolineales bacterium
ACTGGACTGGCTGATCGTCGCGTCCACGCAGGAAAACCAGGTGGCCGCGCTGCCGCGGCTGATGGATCGCTATCCGCCCGCGCAGGCGCTGTGGGCCGGGAACGTGGAAGCCTCCTACCCGGCGCGGACGCTCAACGCCTGGCTGACCGGCCATCAAGTCCCGGTGACGCGGGCCGCGGCGGGGCAGAAACTCTCGCTCGGCGGCGGGGCCGTCCTCACCGTCCTGTCCGCCGACGAGCGCGGCGCGGTCCTGCTGGTCGAATACGGCGGTTTCCGCGCCCTGCTCCCCGTGGGCATGAGTTTCGACGCGCTCGAAACGCTCCAGGCCGATGACTTCCTGCCGCCGCTCACCGCCCTCCTGCTGGCCGATTCGGGCATGGCGCAACCCAATCCCGCGGAGTGGATCGCCTTCCTCGATCCGCAGGTGGTTATCCTGAGCGTCTCAGCCGATAACTTCCGCGGCCTGCCCGACGCCGAGACCCTCGAAGCGGTGGGCGAGCGCACCCTCCTGCGAACGGACGTGAACGGCTGGATCGAGATCGCCAGCGACGGCGCGTCCATCTGGGTGGAGGTGGAACGCGGCGGCCCCTCCCCCGCGCCCACACCCGGCGAGGAATCACAGCCTGCTCCAACCGAGGAGCCTTTCTCCACCGAGGAACCCTACCTTACCGAAGAGCCGTTCCTCACCGAGGAACCTTACCTTACCGAAGAACCCTTCCTGACCGAAGAACCGGTTCCCACCGAGCCGCCATAAAAAACCAGGCGCGACGGACAACACGGATTTTTTAAAGGCTTTTTCTCTGCGAATCCGTGAAATCCGTGGCTTCCGTTCCGTGTCCAGAAAAGGATTTAAGAAACAGTCTCTTAGAGAGCGTCTCCTATGCTCCACCGCGTAGCGGACGTTCTCTAACGTCCGTATATTTTGTTTACAGATGAGCCAAAAACGATTCTCACCAAACTCTTAATCCGCTCGAATAAGATTCCGTTACACTGCATTTTCCATTGTGTATCCCGCTTTAGAGACGAGGTGAGCCGTGTTCCGTTCCAACATCCCCCCATCCGAAATCACGCCCAAAGAAGTCTATCTTTCCCGCCGCGATTTTATGAAAGCGGCCGGGGTCGTCGGCGCGGGCGCTCTCCTTGCCGCCTGCGCGCCGCAAACGACCCCCACGCCCTCCGACCCGGCCGCGCTGCTGGACGACAAACTTAACTCGTACGAAGACATCACAAACTACAACAATTACTACGAATTCAGTACGAACAAAGAAGCGGTTGCGCCGCTCTCAAAAGATTTTCGAACCCGTCCATGGGACGTGGAAGTGACCGGGCTGGTCAACAACCCGAAAACCTACGCCATCGAAGACCTGCTGAAAAATTTTCCGCAGGAGGAACGCGTCTACCGCCTGCGCTGCGTGGAGGCCTGGAGCATGGTCATCCCGTGGATGGGATTCCCGCTGGCAAAATTACTGGCGGAAGCGGAACCGACCTCGGACGCGAAATTCGTCCGCTTCGAGGCAGTCTATCGTCCGCAGGAGATGCCCGGGCAGGGAAGTCCCTTCTACGAGTGGCCCTACCAGGAGGGCCTGCGCCTCGACGAAGCCATGCACGACCTGACCCTGCTCGCCACCGGCCTGTACGGGGAACTCCTCCCCAACCAGAGCGGCGCGCCGCTCCGCCTCGTCGTCCCGTGGAAATACGGATTCAAATCCATCAAGGGCATCGTCAAAATCGAATTGACCGATACCCAGCCCAACACGCTGTGGTCCACCGCCTCGCCGCGCGAATACGGCTTCTACTCCAACGTCAACCCGAATGTGTCTCACCCGCGCTGGTCGCAGGCCAGCGAGCGGCGAATCGGCGAACTTGCCCGCCGCCCCACGTTGATGTTCAACGGATACGAAAAAGAAGCGGCCTATTTGTATGAAGGAATGGATCTGGCGGTGTATTATTAGTGAACAGTGAAATTAGGATTGCTTCGCCCCTATCGGGGCTCGCAATGACGACCACAGACTATTCGACTATCAGACTGAATGCCCAGGCGTTTCACTCCCATCCAGATCGCCATCCACCTCGGCGCGTGGTTTCCCATCGCGCGGCTGGTCTTCGAAGCCTTCACGGACGGCCTCACCGCCAACCCGATCCAGCACATCGAGCAGCGCACCGGCCGCGCCGCGCTCACCCTGTTGATGCTCTCGCTTTCCGCCACGCCGCTCAACAGTCTCTTCGGCTGGGGCGAGACGATCAAACGCCGCCGCGCCCTCGGCCTCTACGCCTTCATGTACGCGGCCATCCACGCGGTCGTCTTCGCGGATTTGGATTACGGCCTGGCCTGGAGTCTCATCATCCAGACCGTTTTCGAGAAACCCTACATCCTCGTCGGCGCGACGGCCTTCCTCCTGCTCATCCCCCTCGCCGCCACGTCATTCGATGTCTGGAAAAAGCGCCTGAAGAAAAACTGGAAGCGCCTGCACCGCCTCGTCTATCTCATCGCGCCGCTGGCAATCTTGCACTACGCCTGGGGCAAGAAAGGAACCTTCTTCGCGCTGCAAGGCGACATCCTCCTGCCGCTGATCTACGCGTTCATTCTTGTCCTGCTGATGATTCTACGCATCCCCGCGTTGAGACGCACCCTCGCCTCTTTCCGAACCCGCGTCCGGCTCCCGGTTAGGAAACGGCCCGCCGCGTTGTGAACCGTTGTCCGCCCAGAACCGATACGCAGGTTTCCCCCGGCTAAAATAGCCCGCGCAGGATGAGCAGGAATCCCACGATGGCGAGCGGAATCCCCACGATGGCGCCGACCACCGTCAGGCTGACGAGGATTCCCGCCAGGATCAGCACGAAGCCGAGGATGACCGCGACCAGCCGTCCCGTCAACGCGACGATGCCCGCGATCAATTTCCACAAGGCCGCGAACGGCCAGATGTACCATGGAGTGTGTTTCTTTGTTTCGGTCATTTTGTCTCCTTCAGGACAAGTATACGTTCATTCACCGTTAAGGGTGCAATCCTTCCCTGCATGTTATAATCCGCGCATGGACGAGACCATGACTCAAAACACCAACGAAGAAACCGTGACCTTCAAAAAAAGTCACTTCTACTCCGTGCTGGTGGCGCTGGCCTTTTGTGTCGGCATCCTGGTCGGCTACATGATCTGGGGACGAGGAAGCCGCGTCGCGGCCTCGCCCTCGAACCAGGCCGCGGCCGCGGTCGCGCCCACCCAACAGGCTTTCCGCCGCTACGACATTCCCATTGAGGGCTTCCCCAGCATCGGCCCCAAAGACGCGCCCATCACCATCGTGGAATTCAGCGATTACGAATGTCCCTTCTGCCAGCGCTGGCACGACCAGGTCTACGAGCCGCTGATGGCCGCCTACCCGGGCAAGATCCGCCTCGTGTACCGCAACCTGCCGCTCACGCAGCTCCATCCGCAGGCGATGAACGCCGCCGAGGCCGCCCTGTGCGCCGGGGACCAGAACGCCTACTGGGAATACCACGACAAAATCTTCGAGAACTCCAACGCGCTGAACGACGACCTCTACGCCTCGCTGGCCGCGGACCTGGGATTAAACGTGACCGCCTTCGAGACCTGCATGAGCAGCGACAAATACCTGGACGACATCAAAGCCGATATGCAATTTGCCCTCAACATGGGCGTCCAGTCCACCCCGACCTTCTTTATCAATGGGCTTGCCGTCGTCGGGGCGCAGCCGCTGAGCGTATTCCAGCAGGTGATAGACGACGAACTTGCCGGGAAAATTCCCTAGCAGTGCAAAGGGCGGCCATCTGGCCGCCTTTTTCGTAGGACAAATTGCCAATTTGTCTTTTTCGTAGGATAAATTGCCAATTTGTCCTACAGGAGGCTTTATGAAAAAATTCGTCGCCGTCGCGGGAAACATTGGAGTAGGCAAGTCCACGCTGGTGGGGATGTTGTGCGCCAAACTGGGCTGGGAGCCGTTCTACGAGCCGGTCACTGAAAACCCCTATCTCGCCGATTTCTACCGCGACATGACCGCCTGGTCCTTCCACTCGCAGGTCTTCTTCCTGACCCATCGCCTGAAAGCCCATCACGAACTGGCCCAGCGCCCGGCCTCCGTCATCCAGGACCGCAGCGTGTACGAGGACGCCGAGATCTTCGCCCAGAACCTCTTTTTGCAGGGACACATCCGCCCGCGCGACTACCAGACCTACCGCGAACTCTACGAGACCGTGCTGCGCTTCCTCCCGCCCCCGGACCTGGTCGTCTACCTGCGGGCTTCCGTCCCAACCTTGAAGTATCGCATCTCGCATCGCGGCCGCGACTACGAACGCGAGATCACCCCTGATTACCTTTCCAGCCTGAACCAACTCTACGAAAACTGGCTGGGCGGTTTCAGCCTCTGCCCGGTGCTGACCGTGCCGGGCGACGATCTCGATTTCGTGGCGCACCCCGGCCACTTGAACCTCGTCATTGCCAAGGTTCAGGAAAAATTAACCGGCCGGGACGAGGTGGTCTTCGATGCGGAGGAAGTTGCCCGCGCCGCGGAAGATTAGACTCGCAGGTTCATTTTTTCAAAAAAATTCGACCGCCTTCGGCGGTAAAACCGGATTCAGAGATTCAGAGTTCAGAGAATCAGAGTGCAGAGATGGGAATGATGGGGAGCAAACCACACGAAAACCGACATTGAAGAAGAGATCGGGAACGATCCTGCCGCGAACCGAACAGCGGGCGCCGTCCCGACCGTTGTACCACGAACCGCCGCGCAACACGCGGGCGGAGCCAGTTTCAGGGCCTCGTGGATCTTGAATACCATCCTTTCTGTTTCGATACTCGTTTTCGTCGTACCAATCCAGGCACCATTCCCAGACGTTGCCGATCATGTCTTCAGCGTCAAAAGGACTTGCGCCGTGCGGGTACATACCAACTGGCGATATCCCTTCGGCCTTTTGTTCGGCTTCGGCTGTATTCGCCCTGTCTGAATCCCAGGTGTTGCCCCATGCCCACAAAAAACCTTGCGAGCCGCGGGCGGCATATTCCCACTCGGCTTCGGTTGGCGGGCGAAACGGTTTTGAGGCGACATGGCTTAACCAATTGCAATAGGCTTCCATTTCAAACCATGCAATTCCCACAACGGGCAGATTCGCGCCATTCCATTTTGGATCATCCCACCAGAATGGGCGGTCTCGAAGTTCCACTGGCCTGCGCTCAAGCCATTCTTTCCATTGCTTTTTCAAGTCCTCACTGCGAAGCCAGGAAAAGTCAGGCTTCCACAGACCTGCGCGCCATTTGCGCCCGTCATCGCTCCACCATTTTGCCCGCGGGTCGTAGCCACCCTGATTCCAGAAACAGCGAAACTCCGCGTTCGTCACCAGGTATTTGCCGATGGCGTATTCGGAAAGGGAAACCGTGTGCGCGGGCTTTTCATCGTCCCAACTTTGCGCGCCCTGCTCCTTCAGGATTTTCTCATCCTCCTCGTTTGTCCCCATGCGAAAGACAGCAGCGCGGATCGGGATCAATTCGGGCAGGATGACTTCGACGCCATTAACGACAGAGACAGAAAAACGCGGGTCGCCGATTTCCCCGAGGGCGAGTCCCAGTTGATTTCTCTTACGCACTTCAGCGACTGGCGGGGCGCTTCGCAAAACGGTCAGCATTCTCCTTACGAGTTTTTTCTCGGTTTCCACGCGATATAAACTTGGGGTGTGGCGGCGCGGCAAGTCCGCCGCGCACAGCCCGGCGAGAATCAACGCCTGTGTTTTTTGTTCGGGCGTTTCCCCCAGGTTTTCTATCAAACTCACAAATTCGGCAGGTCTGTCGTCATCGCCGGCTATGGCAAGAAAACCCGCCGCAAGGCGGACAGGTTCGACCCACGCATCTTCCCCTAAACGTTTCGCGATGTGTTCCCTCAAAAATCCCTGTCCGCTTGGTGTGAACTTCCCGGCGAGATAGCGGCCTGCAAGGAATTCCCGAAACGTGCGGTGCGTAAAGAAGCCATAACGCCCGTTTTCCTCTTCGAGCAAGCCGCCTCGGTCGGCCACCTTTCGGATAAAATTTCGCGCTTTTTCACGGGCCGGCTCCTCATCCTTTACTGCGCCCCAATCCTCCCATATAGAATCGATCAATTTTTCCTCAGGCGGATCCTCCAGATTGTCCGCGTGCATTTTGAAGGCGATCCATGAAATCTGGCGGCAGCGCGATTCCCAGTCTTTCTTAAGTTCGGCGGCGCCTTCGCCTTCATGGTATGGCTCGGTCAAAATGATGCGAACAGCGTGTTCGTAAAGTTCCGCCCTCTGCTTGGGAAGTTCACGCTCGTTGTAATGCACCAGGGCAAAAATGGTAACCATCAGCGGCGTGACGGCCAGCGCGCGCACGCGCTCATCGCTCCCGTTCAGGCGGCGGATGAGATCATTGGCCTGCGTGACCGCATCGTCTCCTCCGTAGATGGCATTGCACCAGTTTTGAATCAGCATATCACGCTGTTGGATGTCCAGGTTCTGCGCTTCACATTTGCGGAACCCCGAAACCTCCGCTTCGCCGAAATAGGCGATCGTGCGGGAGGTGACCAGGTAACGATTGCGCGGGTTGGACTGAAAATCCCGCGCAAGGTCTTCGATGGCCTGCCTCACCAGGGGGCGGTCGTCGAGATCCACCTCATCCACGCCGTCCAACATGAGCAGGCATCCCTGCTTCTGGAACACGGCTGCAAAAAAATCCTCGGGCAGGCTCTTGAGCGAGGGATGTTTTTCGATCGTGTAGGAACGGATGGAATCCAGCAGGGATTGGGCGGTTCGCGCAAGTCTGTTGTTTTGGCAATGTCGGTTGAAAAACCGCAAAGGAACGTATATCGGCACAAGCGGTTTGTCGCCAGCGGCCTTGACGAACGCCAGCATTTCATCGGTGAGTCTCTTCCTGTCCGTGCGGGCGCGTGTCATCGCCAATCCCGCCCATTGCAGGAGCGTGCTTTTCCCGGAACCCGCTGCGCCGACGATGGCAAGTTTGTCCGCTTTTTGGATCGCGCCGGCCAGATCAAAGACTTCCGCTTGGGCGTGCGCGCCAATTTCCAGGACGCCCCCGGAAGTCTTTTCGGCGGCCTTCAATCGGCCTTTCCTTGCCGTTTCCGTTTCTTCGGTTTTGGGTGTCATGTGGATGGAAACGTACGCCTGGTCGAGTTCGGGCGTTGGAATCCCCCGCGCGCGGGTATCCAAACCGCGGAATTTAAAGTAGCGAAAATCCTCCGTCACTTTTTCGAGGTATGAATTTACATCGCCTGCCGAACTGCCCCCAACCCAACCTTCCACGCCGCTTTCGAGTCTCTTGTCCAAAGCATTCTGCCCGGCGTTGAAAAACCTGCGTGCCAGCCAAACGAGTGCAAGCAATAAGGCAATGCCCAGCAGGACACGCCAGCCATAGTTTGAGACCACCGCCCCTCCCCACTCGCAAGTCTCCTGCCAGTCCGGCGGGCAAATTGGCACAGGGGTTGATGTCGTCGGCGGCGGGGTGGGACCCTGCGCATGAGCGGCGATTGGAACGAACAAACCAACAGCCAAAATCAGAAAGAACAAAGTCCGCTGCATGTTTCCTCCACAGGAACCGATAGTTTTGTTGCAACCTCGATCTCAT
>DAOUMJ010000218.1:0-5079 GCA_034411715.1 Anaerolineales bacterium
AAGAAATTCCAACGAGACAAAGTAAGACAAAATTTATTTTGTCCTGCGCGAAGAAATTCCAACGAGACAAAGTAAGACAAAATTTATTTTGTCCCGCGCGGAGAAATTCCAATGAATCAATCACTTATCGAAGTCCGTGAATTGACCAAAACCTACGGCGAAGACGACGCAACGGTACACGCGCTCGTGGGCGTGGACGCGGTCATCGCGCGCGGCGAATTCGTCGCCGTGATGGGACCCTCGGGGTCGGGCAAGTCCACGCTGATGAACATCATCGGCTGTCTGGATCGTCCCACCTCGGGCGCGTACCTGCTGGATGGCAGTGACGTGAGCGGCATGAGCAAAAACGAACTCGCCGCCGTCCGCAACCGCAAGATCGGATTTATCTTTCAGTCGTTCAATTTACTGCCGCGCCTGAGCGCGCTCTCGAACGTCAGCCTGCCCGTGATGTACAACGACGACGATATCAACGACGATGAGCAACGCGAACGGGCGATTGCCGCGCTCGAATCGGTCGGACTCGGCGATCGCCTGCATCACCGTCCCAATCAGTTATCCGGTGGACAGCAGCAGCGCGTGGCAATTGCACGCGCCCTGATCAACAATCCGCCGCTCATCCTGGCGGACGAACCGACGGGCAATCTGGATTCGCGCTCCGGCGAAGACATCATGGGGCTTCTGAACAAACTTCATCAAAAGGGCGCGACCATTGTGATGGTGACGCACGAACCCGACATTGCCGCCCACGCCGAGCGAATCATCTGCGTGCGCGACGGCAGGGTCATCTCCGATGGGCGCGATGGTCACAGCCCATGCCTGGATCGCAAGTTGTTGGCGGGAGTTAAACAATGAAACTCAACAAGATCTTCCGCACAGCCTGGGAAGGGCTGATGCTCAACAAAGTCCGTTCGTTTCTCACGACGCTGGGAGTCATCATCGGCGTGGCTTCGGTCATCGTCATGCTGGCGGTCAGCGCGGGGACGGAAGCCGCCATCGCCGAGCAGATCAACGCCCTGGGCGCGAACCTCGTCATCGTCTCGCCGATGCGCGGCATCCCCGGCGCGGCGCGCACCCTCCTCATTGACGACGCCTACGCCATCGCCGAGCAGGTGGTCGGCATCGAAGGCATCTCCGCCGAGCAGGCCCCCCAGCCAGTCAACGTGCGCGCCGGCGGGACAACGCTCGAATCCATCGCCATCATCGGCACCACAGCAGATTTTCCCGAAGTACGCGATTACGCCGTCGCCGAAGGTCGTTACTTCGACGCAAACGAAGACGAGCGCAAAGCCAAAGTCGCGGTGTTGGGCGCGGGCATCGCCAAAGACCTGTTCGGCGACGAAAGCGCCATCGGGCAGACCATCACCGTCGGCACGACCAAACTCACCGTCGTCGGCGTGATGGAATCGAAGGGCATCGTCTCCGACGTGGATTACGACGGGCGCGTCTACCTGCCCATCAATTTGGTCTTCCAAAAATTCATGAACGCCACCCCCATGGGCAGGGATCGCGTCCGCACGATCTACGTCAAAGCCGAAAGTCCCGACAAGATCGAAAGCGTCATCACGCAGATCACCGCCCTGCTCGCGGAGCGCCACGACGTTGACCCCAGCGCGCCCGACTTCACCGTGCAAACCCAGCAGGACATCATCTCGACCCAGGAAGCCACCACCGCCGCGTTCCGCGACCTGCTGGCGTGGGTGGCGGGCATCTCGCTCATCGTGGGCGGCATCGGCATCATGAACATCATGCTTGTCTCCGTCACCGAACGCACGCGCGAGATCGGTCTGCGCCAGGCGCTCGGCGCGCGTCCCGCCGACGTGCTGACCCAGTTCCTGCTCGAAGCGGTCATCCTCAGTCTGGCGGGCGGCGTGGCGGGCATCCTTGCGGGCGTCGGCGGCTCCTACCTCTTCGGCGCATTCGGCGCCATGCGCACCGAGATCGTCCCGCTATCCATCCCGCTGGCATTCGGTGCGGCGGCAATCGTCGGCATCTTCTTCGGATACTACCCCGCCACCCGCGCCGCCAAACTCAACCCGATTGACGCATTACGACACGAATAACATTTGTTACGTGTTACGTTGGAACCTTCACGCAACACGAACCACGCAACACGAACCACAAATCTCGAAAGGACTTCCCTTATGACTCGCTTTTCCCTCACCCTCCTCTTGACTCTCACCCTCTTCCTCGCCTCCTGCTCAGGGACGGCGGATCCTGTTTCGACGGGCGATACCTACCTCAGTCCGAATCTGCCAGCGGACTACGAAGGCGCGCTCCCTGTCCGCAACCAACTGGCGCTCGGCACGCTCGAACTGAATGGCACCGCGCTCGCCGTCACCCCCGAGCAGGCGCGGACTCTAATTCCTCTCTGGCAGGCGCTGCGCAGCACGCAGCAAAGCGCCGGCGAAGCCTCCGCGGAAGTTGCCGCGCTGTTGACCCAGATCGAATCCACGCTGACGCCCGAACAACTCCAGGCAATCGCCGATATGCAACTCACATTCGAAGACATGCAAACCTGGGCTTCCGCCAACGGTATCCAGACAGGCACAGGCGGCGGGCAGCCCGGCCAGGGACAGGGCATGTCGCCCGAAGCCCGCGCCACCAAACAAGCCGAGATGGGCGTTACCTCCAGCGATGGCGGAAGCGGGAGCAAACTCTCGTCCGCGCTGATGGATGCGGTCATCGCCTCGTTGCAGACGATTGCGCGATAATCAGCGCATCGCCCCAAATACCGTGACCAGGCAAACCGGAAGTTGACGCGTAAGGCGCCGACGATCATGCCAATCCCAAAGGCCGATTCCAGGCCGCCGAGTTCGATGGCTCCTTTGCCGAAGTGTTTGGTCACGAGCAGGGGGGTGAGCGCGCTGGTGGGCGCCAGTAAAAAGTTGAGCAGCAGCGCCATCAGGCCGAGCATCAACAGCCCGGACCAGGAAGCCATGTATTTGAATCCCGCCGCGAAGTCGCGCATGAAACTTTTGGGTTGCGCCGATTCGTGATGCGCGGCGCGCAGCGGCTGCGGGACGGTGAAGAACAGCAGGGGCGCGATTCCCATCAACGCAGTTTAATATTATGCGCTAATTGCTCGCTGTCGAATAAGATTGGATGGCTGGCTGCGCTTCCGCCTTTCCAAGCCCCCACAAGGCGATCTTTCCGAAGACCCAGGCCAGGCCGTTGACGAGGTAGATCGAAACGAATCCCAGTCCCAGTCCAACTGCGAGGCAGATCAAAGCCTCCGTCATCGTGTCTACGCGGACACTGGTGAAGACCATATAATCTGTTCCGGGGAAATAGGTTACGATCAGCGGCGCGGCAATTAGCGCAAGCGGCAATACGATGAAGAGAATCGCGGCCGTGAATGAAATGATTCCCAGCGGCAACTTGAGAAACAGGTAGGTCAATTCCTTCCAGAAGGATGCGTTCTTCAGTTGCGCTGTCAGGATGGCGCGCGCCGAATCGTCACGCGCGGGACGCGCCTCGGGCTTCGCGATCTTCACCCCCAGCAGGATCGAAGCGATCGCGCGTTCCAGATCGCCGAGCATGTACGTCACAAAGATCATGCTCACTAAAATCGGGAGCCCGATCAGCGTGATGGAAAGACCCGCGCCCAGCGAGAAGCCCACTGTCAGAAGGGTGAAATACACGATTCCCAGGGGCATCGCGAGCGATAGATAAACCAGGCTGCCAAAACAATTTTTCATTTGCGCTCCTATTTCAATTTTCCAGAATTGACCAGCGCCGACTTTACCGCCTCGCTGGCTTGAAAGATTCCATAAACTTTGATCTCTTCGATCACCTCGTCTGCGAGTTCGGCGGGGATGTCGGGAGAGAGGTGGAGCAAGCCCACCACGCTGACCTTCATCTTCTCGCCTTTGGCTTTGCGCCTCTCGAGTTCGGCGCGGTCGAAGCCCATCGCCCCGATCGCGTACGAGTGCCGCGCCACCGATTGTTGCACTTCCGCGGTATGCTTCTCCAACTGCGAGCGGATCGCCGAGCGGATAAAATCGGTGCGGTTCGAGTAATGTCCCTGCTCGACCAGGAGGTCAATCTTGCCCAACTCGACGGCATTTATGTTGATGGTAATTTTCTCCGTATCAGCCATATTTTTCTCCTTTGACACCATCCAACTGGATGGTGTATGGATGATATTTTACACCGATTGGCGAATCTGTCAAGGATAAAACATCCTGTTACCATCCCTGTGGATGGTTTCTCGCATCTTCCCGGACCTCGGTTGGGCGCGGTCGGACCAGACCATTATCGCAGGGATGGCCTTTCGCGCCAATCTCGCGGTTCGTTACGCGGCTAAACTTTGAATAGTTTGGGATTTTGTGGTGAGATTTTACTGGCTTTCGCCTTCGCAGGCGATGAACGTATCCGCGCCGGGGCCGCCCAGGCAGATATCGCTCCCCTCGCCGCCTGTAATGCTGTCATCGCCCCCGCCGCCCAGGATGCAGTCGTTTCCGCCCAGACCGTCAATCGTATCCGCGCCGGGGCTGCCAAGAATCAAGTCATTGCCGTCTGTGCCTGTGATTACGCCCGCGCCTGTGACGAGGCCGGTCACGAGGATCCCGCCACAGGCGGAGGGCTTGAGATCGTTGAGGCCGATCGGCAGGGTTGTTCGGCCGATACGGGTGGGCGGGACCGTATTGGTGGCGGTGAGGGCCGTCACAACGCTGAAAAGGATCAGGGTCAATGCGCCGAGCGCCCCCAGTTGCAGGGGGAGGGGCATTCTCATAGCCGGATCCGATTTAGGAAGAAGGTCTGGTTGTTCTCGTTTGGCTCCGCCTCGAGCCGCACCTGGTAGCGATCCGCCCCGGTGGGGTCGGTATCCAGGTAATTGTCGTCGCGAGAGCCGGGCAATAGCGGACGCGCGGCCGGTTCGATCTCCACGTTTCCAACCTGGCTCGCCTCGCATACGTACCGATACAAAACTCCGTTGGCTTGAACGAAATAGTGGTGAAGGAAATTGACCGCTGTATGGACGATCATGGAGTTCTGTCGCTCGGCCAGCCGGGCCAGGTCGTCAACGGAGGCCGCGTCCACGATGGGCAGGTTTTGGGGGAAAGCGAATCCGCGCGT
>DAOUMJ010000219.1:0-12720 GCA_034411715.1 Anaerolineales bacterium
TTTTAACTTTTTGAAATGTTGAAACCGCCAGAAAATACTCGCAAATAGTGCAGTTTTTGGCTTTTTCAAAAGTAAAGATTTCACCCGTTTGCAGTATAACACTTGTTCAACTGAGTCAGAATCTGGGAATTGAACATCCATCACTGCTCCCCAAGAATTATTTTCTGGATCCAACAAAAAAGACACAGCATTGCGTCTTCTACCGTTTTCATCCAAAGTCAAATCCGAACCAAATAATTCTATAAACTGGTTAATTAAAGATTGTCGCAAAACCCCCACAAAGTACTCGCCCCGCATTTGGTTTGTAGGCGTCCCAGGCAACACTTTTGATCCTGGCGTCATTTGCTTATATATTGTTGGCATTAGAACATCCGCCTCCACCAACGCCTCACGAACAAAAAACACATCAAATTCCCCGTCCTCATACACCACCTCGCCCGTCTCCGGGTCAATCGCCCGCGTCACGCCGTCGGCGCCGGTCTCGAACTGAAGTCCCTCTGTGGGCAGGTTATACCTGGCAAAGTCCGCCGCGGCGATTTCTGGGATGGAAGGGGTTGGCGTCGGCGTGATGGTGGCAGTGGGAGAGGGGGTGAAGGTGGAGGTTGGAGAGGGGACGAGGGTGGCGGTGGAAGTCGGCGCGGGAGCGGGAATGGGCGCGCAGGCGCTGAGAATTGCGCAGAAAAACAAAAGGAAAGTTACGCAACATGCGCTACGCAACAACTTTATCTCCACAAATAATCGTCGCTTCGTTTTCCCGAATCGGCTCCCTCCGAGCCGTATTTTTCGAACATGCGCGAAAAGATCTCGAAATCGCCGGGCGTCATGTTGGTGATCTGGAAACCGACGTTGAACGAGGTGGGGTCAATGGGGTCGGCATGGCACCATTTGCTGCGCGCCAGGAAGATCATAAAACTCTTGCTGGCCACTTCGGGCGTCAGGTCAATGCGCAGGCGAAAATCCTTGTTGACGGGAATGGAGCGGGAGGAATCCAGTTTGAACCCCCCCGTGCTGATATCGGCCAGGTGGCCGAGCAACTGGCCGTTGGCCTCGTCCATGACACGCATGTAATACGAAAAGGCGCGCCGTGCGAGTTTCCTCTTTTCTGCTGGCATGGGACATCCTTTCTCTAAAGGAGAGCGCCGTTTCCAAAAGTATATAACAAGAACAAACGAGAGGCAAGGATGAATGTAGGCCGGATTGGTAATCCGACCCGCTGTCGGAATATCATTCCGACCTACGTCATCATTTGCAAAATGTGCGTCAAAATGGTCGCGCCCGAGCCGCCGATGTTCTGCGCCATGCCGACGCGCGCCTCCGCCACCTGTGTCTCGCCGCACTCGCCGCGCAACTGCTGGACGACCTCCACGATCTGGTACATCCCCGTCGCGCCGACGGGATGTCCGCGCGCCTTCAAGCCTCCCCGCGTGCAGACGGGCACGCGACCCCTGGGAGTGATCTCTCCCTCCAGGCCGAGTCTTGGCCCCTGGCCGCGCTCGGCGAACCCGCAGGCCTCCAGCGAAAGCGCGGACATGATGGAAAAGGCGTCGTGCAACTCGAACACGTCAATCTCCGAGGGCGCGACACCCGCCTGCGTGTAGGCCTGCCTTGCGGATTCGTACGCGGCGGATAAAAACAACGGCTCGCGCCGCGAGTGAATGGCGATGGTGTCCGTCGCGGACGCGGAACCCGCCACGACAATCCTCCGCCCCGTCAACTTCTCGGCGGGGACGAGTACCGCCGCCGCCGCCCCGTCGCCGATGGGCGAGGCGTCCAGCAGATTAATGGGGGTCGCCACCATGCCCGATTTCTCGAATTGCTCGACGGTGATCTGCTGATGCAAGCGCGCGTACGGGTTATACATGGCGTTCGCGTGCGCGTTGATGGAAAACGGCGCGAAGTCGGCGTGCTTCCAGCCGTACTCGTGCATGTAACGCCGCATCACCAGCGCGTTGAGTCCCACGAACGAGACGCCCTGCTCCACTTCGTAATCCGCGTCCGCCGCGGCCGCCAGAGCCGAGGTGACATCGTGACCCGCCTTGTCGGTCATTTTCTCGACGCCCAGCACGAGGGCCGATTCCGACTCGCCCGCCGCGACCGCCATCAGTCCCGCGCGAAACGCCGCCGCGCCCGAACCGCACGCCGCCTCGATCTTCACCGCCTCCGCGCCCCACATCCCGATCCAGTCCGCGATCAGCGTCCCCAACTGATTCTGCCCGCCGACCAGCGGCGAGAGCATGTTGCCCACGAAGAGCGCGTCGGCGCGTTGCAGCCCTGCATCGTTCAGCGCGTGGAACGCCGCCTCGCCCGCCAGGTCTTTCAGCGCTTTGTCCCAGTGTTCGTCCACTTTGGTTTGGCCGATGCCGAGAATGGCGACTTGTCTCATAAAATCCTCTGGCGTATTCTACCCGACGCCGCTCTCAAGGACTCTCGAATTGCCGCTTATACTTGCCGCATGGACGACTCCCTCGCACTGGACAATTTGCTCCGCCGCCTCGACGAGACCGGCCCCCTCGGCCGCGTCGCGCGTGACTTCCTGCGGCCGCGCCGGATAAGAACCTCCATAAAATTCACAACAGGGAATCAAAACCCAGGGAAAACTCAATTGCTTCGCGAACCTCCCGCATCTTTTCCTGCGAAAGATGGGCAATCAACGCGCCAAGCCTGGATTTCTGGACAGTTTGAATGTTGTCAGTGTTTATCACACAATCTTCTGGCACACCGTCTTCCTCTGGCGTCAATAAGACTTCCGACGGAATTCCCCGAATTACGGTGGTAAGTGGCGCAACAGTAATACCGCTCAAGAATGAAATGGCCGAATTGCGCGTCAAGATCAACACTGGGCGGCGCTTATCGGGAGCCTGAAACGTGTACCAATAGATATCGCCCTGTTTCACTGTCCCCCCCACACCTGCTCCGATTCCCATTCGGAAAATTCGCTGACTTGCGACGATTGCTTTTTATAGCCCTGCGCATGTTGATGTTCGAGGGCAAGCATATTCTCGTTTCGTAAGGCAAGTTCCAACGCCGCCCGAATGAAATTTGCGCGCGACATCGAAAGCAAACGCGTCATACGATCAATTTCAGTAAGCAAGGTGTCATCTACGGTCAACTCGATTGTGGTCATAAGATGCTCTTTTTATTTCGTTCAAAATTTTTCGGTCAATACAAGCGAGATTATAAACCTGCCGCCATAGAATCGCAACAAACTACTACCATAACCAAGCGGTGTAGGACAATTTGCCAAATTGTCCCTGGTAAATTGCCAATTTGCCTACAACTTAATCACCCTCTTCTTATCCATTCCCCTCCTCCCTCGGCGGCAGGTGGATCAACCAATCCGTCAGGAGGAGAAAAACCAGCGCGCCCGCGATTTCCATCCCGAGATTGAACGGCCCAAGCGGGAAAAAGACCCAGCCGCGCCACAGTCCGATGAAATGACCGACAGCGAACCCGAGCGCGGACATGAAGAGATATGCCAGCAGGTGCGACCAGTCCCCGCCGCGGATGAGGTGGTAGAGCGCGCCGAGGGCGAGGGCGATGAGGAGGGCGAAAATGAGGGATGGGACAGTCATCGATCTTTTTGTACACGGATGTCACGGATTACACGGAGCGGCACAGATTTATTTTAAAAAATCCGTGAAATCTTTCTTATCCGTGTAATCCGTGTACAAAGTTCTTCTACGGCTCGAGATACTTCGCGAAGAAGTCGGTGATGGCGTTGTAGCAGGTGACGCGATTCTCGTATTTCAACACGTCATGACCTTCGTCCTCGAAGAGCAGGAGTTCGATGTCCTTGCCCTGCTGTTTGAGTTGATTTACCAAATCCTCCGACTCAGCCGCCACGACGCGCGGGTCGTTGCGTCCCTGAATGACGAGCATCGGACAAGTCATGTTCGAGAGGTGGGTTTTGGGTGAACGCTCCACGAGGAATTTTCGCTCTTCGGGTTTTTCGGGATCGCCCAGCGCGATCTTGAAATAGGGCTTCCACGTCTCGGGGATGCGCTCGCTGAAGGTCAGCAGGTCGTAGGGGCCGAACATGTCGCAGGCGGCCTTCCACAGGTTCGAGTGCATGGCCGCCAGCATGAGGGTCATGTAGCCGCCGTAGGAACGTCCCACCACCGCGGCGCGTCTCACGTCGAGGCGTTTGTCTTTGGGGAGAACCTTCGTCATGGCGTGGATGTGGTCGAGGCGATCCTGTCCGCCCCAGTCGCGGTCCACGTGCTTGGTGTAGGAGAGTCCGTAGCCGGTCGAGCCGCGCACGTTCGGGACGAAGACCGCGAACCCGCGCAGGGTCAGGTATTGAATCAGGGGCATCGAGAACCAGGCGAAGTCGGGGCGTTCCTGTCCCTGCGGGCCGCCGTGAACGTAGTAGACGAGCGGACGCGGCCCCTTGAATCCCAGCGCTTTGGCGGGCAGGTAGAGACGCGCCGAAACGCGCAAGCCATCGAAGGAGACGAACGACGCGTCCTCTCCCGACGAGAGATGGGCCGCGGGAATCCCAAGCACGCGCTCGCCCGTGTGCTGCATGTACTGGTCGCGGCGTTTACCCTCGATGGTGTAGATCTGCGTCGGTGAGGTGGCTGTGGAGAACGACAGCGCGAAGAGATCGTCTTCCTTGTTGTAGTCAATGTGTTCGAGCATCCCGCCTTCGAGCGGCGCGTCGCCAACCAGTTCGCGCTTGATCGTCATCGCGAGACGCGCTTCGTCGAAGGCCATCTCGTAGACCCACGAACACCCGTCAATGTTGTATTCCACCAGGTAGCGATTCCCCGTGAGATGCTGGAATTTGTTCATCTCGCCCGCGCCCGTATGCTGGACGCCTTTCAACTTCACCGGCTTCATCACGCCAGGCTTCTTCAGGTCAATGTAACCGAAACTGAAGGTGTCCTCGAAAACCGCGGAAACAACGACGACACCTTTTTCAGTCGGCGAGAAGACGCCGTTGACCAACCCATTAAGCGGGACTTTCTCCCCCTCCGCGCGCTCTTCGATGGGCTTGCCATACAAAACTGTTTTTTTGCCGTTCTGCCAAAGATACATCACCCCATCCCCCACTTCATAGCCCGTTCCCAAAATCAGTTTCTTGTGATCCGCCGAATATGACTCAACGCCCAGTCCGAACTGGCTCTCGGCGATCTTCGTAAGTTTGCCCGTTTTTAGATCGGCGCGCCAGGTTTCCTCCAGTGGTTTGTCGCGTCGCTCGGCGAGCAGGTAAGCGATATTCTTTTCCTTGTCACACTCCCCCAAATGGACGCGGTAACTGGCGAAGAAATTATCGAAGGCCGGCACGGGAAAACCGCCTTCCAGCGGTATCAGCATGGGCTGGTAATTTTCGTCGCCGTCGCGGTCAATCATCACCAGGATTTTGTCCAGCGCGGGAAAGACGTAGAACGAATGTCCGCCGATCAAATGCGGATTTTGCAATGCAATCTGAGGGGGCAAAAGCGGTTCCGGCACGCTCCCCCCGTAGTACATGCCATATAAACTCAATTGGCCTGTGAGGTTGCTCAGAAAATACAAGCGGTCCTTTTCGAATTGCGGCGCAACGAACAGACGGGCGGTCATCAACGATTCGATGCGTGGGTTCATGGGTTCCTCCGAATGGGGTTATCTTATCATGGTGTTGCGTATTGCGTATTGCGTAACGTGATCGTAATCGGGTTAATGGTCTGCTTGGTAGCGTTCTTTCTATTCTGGCTACGCGCAACGACTAAACACTTGAACCTACCAGCCAAAACTGAAACGATTACCGTAAGACAAACCGGGCTACCTGACAAACATGGCTACGCGCACTTGCTATACGATAATGCCGCCGCCAAGGACTTCCTCCCCAACGTAGAATACCGCCGCCTGACCCGGGGTGACATCCCGCGCGGGCGCATCGAACCTGACCTTTGCGCGGGCTCCGCCTTCGAGGGGCATCACCTCCGCCGGGACAGGGCGCGCCGTGTAGCGGATCTTCACCATGCCGCGGAATGGGTCGGACGGCGACTCCCCGCTTACCCAGTTGACATCGCGCGCGATCAATTCGGCAGAGCCGAGTTCGTCCGCCGCGCCGACGACGAGGGTATTGCGTGTTGCATGTTTCGTAATGACGTAGAGAGGCACAGGCGAGGCGAGGCCAAGCCCTTTTCGTTGTCCGATGGTGTAATTGGCAAGCCCCGTGTGCTGGCCGATGATTTTCCCGTCCGGCGTTTCGATATTGCCCGGCTGGTTGATCTGCGGCGCGTGACGCGCGAGAAAGTCCCGATAGTCATCGCCAGCGAGGAAGCACAAATCCTGGCTGTCCTTGCGCGAAGCGGTGGACAATCCAAACGATGCAGCGATTTCGCGAATCTCCGCTTTGGAGTACTCCCCTACCGGAAACAGCGCGCGCTGCAATTTCTCCTGAGTCAATACATGCAGCACATACGACTGATCTTTTGCATCATCCACCGCGCGCAACAACTTCATCTTTCCGCTTTCATCTTTCATCTTTCTTGCATAATGCCCCGTCGCCATGAATTCCGCGCCAAGAGCCAGCGCGTGATCGAACAGAAACGTCCAGCGAATCTGACGATTGCACACCAGGCACGGATTGGGCGTCTCGCCGCGCGCGTAACCGTCCAGAAAATATTGAACAACCGTCTCGCGAAAAACATCCTTCGCGTCCACCACGTAGAAGGGGATGTCCAGTTTCGCCGCCACGCGCCGCGCCTGCGCCATCGAGTCGGGCGTGCAACAGCGATTCGAGTCATCCTTCCCAGGCTCGGACCACAGCCGCAGCATCATGCCAACGATATCATAGCCCTGCTGTTTGAGCAGGGCCGCGGCGACGGAGGAATCCACTCCGCCGGACATGGCAACGACGGCTTTAGGCATTAATTCACCAGAGATAAACGGAGATGAACATGATGATTTGATAATTTGATGAAGAGATTAGCCTCGGGCAGTTTTCCATTGGGGAGAGGGATGCAAACGCCGAACCTGAATTCTTGACTTACCAAAATTGATCAGCAAACAGGCTGGCAACCCTGTAGCCCGCAAGTAATTGAGCGCTTGAGCATAATGCTCATCTGCCAATTCCGATACCGCCTTCAATTCAATCAAAATTCGATCATCCACCAACAAATCTGCGAAGAATTCCCCAACGACAACTCCATCGAACACCACCTTAATCGGATGCTGTTGAATTACTCGATGTCCATTCTTGCGCAACAAATGAGCATAAGCATTTTCGTACACTTTCTCTACAAATCCAATTCCAAGGGTATTGCTCACTTCAAAAGCCATGCCAATAAGTTTCTCCGTTAGTTTGTTTAATTCCTCATCGGCTACCATTTGTACCTCCACAAAAAGAATTGACGTTCATCCTGTTCATCTCCGGTTTATTTTTCGAATCTTTTCCACAAGAGACGGAAGGTTGGCTAGCAAGGATTCGATTTGCTCAGGTGTGGAATCTTTGCCGAGAGTGATTCGCAACGAACCAAGCGCCCAGTCGCGGGAGAGGCCGAGGGCGGTGATGACTTCGCTGGGTTCGGGATTGCCCGTTTTGCAGGCCGAGCCGGAGGAACAGGCGAAGCCCGCCGCGTCGAGCAATTGCAGAAGCAGGTTGCCGTCCACGTCTTTGAAGACGAACGAGGCGTGGTTCGGCAGGCGGTTTTCGGGATGCCCCGTCAATTGCGAATCGGGAATTTCCTTCAGCACACGGCCGATGATCTGATCGCGCAGGGGCTGGACGTGGGCAACGCGCTCTTCGCGTTCCTCCTTCGCCAGGCGGAGCGCCTCCGCGAATCCGACGATGTACGGCACGTTGTGCGTCCCGGCGCGCAGGCCAAATTCCTGACCGCCTCCTGTTTGACTGGGAATCAATTCTGCTCCCTTTTTGACGTACAACGCGCCGACGCCCTTCGGGCCGTGGAGTTTGTGCGCGCCGAGCGAGAGCATGTCCACGCTCAACTTTTGCACATCCATGTCGAGATACGCGGCGGCCTGCACCGCGTCGGTGTGGAAGAGGATGCCGTGTTCGCGGCAGATCGCGGCCAGGTCGGAAATCGGATTGACCGTGCCGATCTCGTTGTTGGCGAGCATCACCGAAGCCAGCGCGGTTCCGTCGCAGACGGCGCGGCGCATCGCTTCGGGGGTGACTGTGCCGCGTCCATCTACCGGCAACCATTCAACATGAATGTTGAAGTGCTTTTCCAGTTGCTCGGCGGTCTTGCTGACGGCGTGATGTTCGGCGCGCGAGGTCAACAGCCAGGTTCGGCCGCGTTCGCGTCCCGCCAACATCGCGCCGCGCAGGGCGAGGTTGTCCGATTCGGAACCACAGGAGGTGAAGATAACTTCGTCGGCGCGGCAGTTCAGCACGGAGGCGACTGTCTCGCGCGCCGATTCAACGGCGGCCTCGGCGCGCTGTCCGAAACGGTGAACCGACGAAGGGTTCCCGAACGAAGCGTCGAACCAGGGAAGCATCGCCTCGAGGACGCGCGGGTCCACGGGCGTTGTGGCGGCATAATCCAGATAAATCATGGCGGAAATTATACCTGTATAATCGGGGCGTGCGGCCGCAACATAAAGGGCTTTGTTATAATGGCCGCATCACAGACCGTATCGCGAGATTTATCGCGCGCCTACTGGCATTACAGCGCAAGGCAGGTGGACGTTACACCTGCCCTCCCGAAGGACACACCTGCACTTGCACGCAGGTGCAAGTGTCGGGACGATGTGGCGGGCGGCGCCAGGGGAGAACGTCCACCTACGCTCTAGCGTAAGAGACGCTCTCCAGCGTCGGACTTTGCGCTGTAGTATCAGGAAGCCATATAAATATCGCGGTACAGATCGAGGAAACAAAATGACCGAAGAAACCGCCAGCCGCATTCCCGCCTTTATTCGCGAGGCCGTGGCCGAAGACCTGCGCACGGGACGCTTCACGTACGTCCGCACGCGCCTGCCGCCCGAACCGAACGGCTATCTGCACATTGGACACGTTAAAGCCTTCCTGATTGACTACTTCACCGCGCAGGAATTCGGCGGCGAATTATATTTGCGTTTCGACGACACCAATCCCGCCAAAGAGGAAACCGAATACGTGGAGGCCATCAAGGAGGACGCGGCCTGGCTTGGGATCAAATGGGTGAAGGAAACCTACGCCTCGGACTACTTCGACCTGCTCTACGAGTGGGCGGTGAAACTCGTCAAAATGGGATTGGCCTACGTGGACGACCAAACCCAGGAGGAGATGAGCGCGTCGAGGGGCACCCTGCCCAAAGGCACGAAGTGGAGCGAGACGGAAGCCGACATCAAGCCCGGAGTCGATTCGCCATATCGCAATCGTTCGATGGAGGAAAATCTCGACCTGCTGGAGCGCATGAAGAACGGCGAGTTCCCCGAAGGCAGCCGCGTCCTGCGCGCCAAGATTGACATGTCGCACCCCAACCTCCTCATGCGCGACCCGGTCATGTACCGCATCATGAACGCGCCCCATCATCGTACCGGTACGAAGTGGCACATCTACCCGATGTACGACTGGTCGCACGGACAGAACGATTCGATGGAGGGCGTCACCCATTCGTTGTGTTCCAGCGAATACATCATCCACCGTCCGCTCTACGAGTGGTTCCTGGAAAAATTGGAAGCCTTCCCCAGCCGCCAGATCGAATTCTCGCGCCTCAACCTGACCTACGCCATGATGAGCAAGCGCAAACTACGCAAACTGGTGGAAAGCGGCGCGGTGCGCGGCTGGGACGATCCGCGTCTCACCACCCTGCGCGGGTTGCGCCGCCGCGGCGTGACGCCCGAGGCCATCGTCAACTTCGTCACCGGCCTCGGCGAAACCAAGAACGACTCCTGGGTGGACATGGCGCAGTTCGAGGCCATCATCCGCGGCGACCTGAACAAGCGCGCCCTGCGCCGCATGGCCGTCCTCCGTCCGCTCAAACTGGTGATTGACAATTATCCAGATGACCGCGTGGAGGAAATGGAGGCGCTCAACAACCCCGAAGACCCGTCGGCGGGGACGCGCAAAGTTCCGTTCTCCAAAGTCCTCTACATCGAGCGGGACGATTTCCGCGAGACGCCGCCGCCCAAATACTTCCGCCTCTTTCCCGGCAACGAAGTGCGGCTGCGCTACGCGTATCTCGTCAAATGCACGGGCGTCGTCAAGGACGAAGCGGGGAACGTGACCGAAGTCCACTGCGCGTACGATCCCGCCACCAAAGGCGGGGACGCGCCGGATGGGAGAAAGGTCAAATCCACGATCCACTGGGTTTCGGCCGCGCACGCCATCCCCGCCGAAGTCCGCATGTACGGACAGTTGTTCACCGTCGAGCGCCCCGATGACGCCGAACTGGAAACCATCGTCAACCCCAACTCACTCGAAGCGTTGACCGAGGCTCGCGTGGAACCCGCGCTGGCGAGCGCGCGTCCCGGCGAGCCGCTCCAGTTCGAGCGGGCGGGATATTTTTGTCTCGATCCCGACACGACGGCTGAAAAGCCCGTTTTCAATTTAACGGTGAGTCTCAAGGATGCCTGGGCGAAAATCGAAAAGAAGGGATGAGGCGGTTCTTCCGCGCTTTGGTACAATCGCCCCCATGCGAAGTCGAACCGTTATTCTGTCGCTCCTCGCCGTATTCCTCGCCAGTTGCGCCCCCGCCACCGAACTTCCCACCGTCGCCCCGCCCGGCTACAACCCGTTCGTTCCGTTGGAGGGAAATCCGACAAGCGCCATCCCCGCCGGGGCGGACGGTGGGACGCTCGCCACGCTCACGCCCACCGAGAGCCCCTTCATCGTCCCCACCGCCATCCCGCTCGAGCGGCTGCTCCCCACGCCGTGGCCGGCGGGACTTCCGCGCTACACGCCCACGCCCGACAGCCCGCGCGTCCTGCCCACCTCGCGCACCGACGTGGACCAGCACATCGTCCAGCCCGGCGACACGCTCAGCGAAATCGCCCGCGCCTACGGCGTCGGCCTCGAGGCGCTGATGCAGGCCAACGGTCTGGCGGACCCGAACCGGCTCGAAGTCGGGCAGGCGCTCGTTATTCCCGTCCCACAACCGGGCGCGGTCGGCTCCTCGTTCAAGATCATCCCCGATTCCGAACTGGTGTACGGCCCCGCCAGCGCGCAATTCGATATCGGAAAATTCATCGCGGAACGCAACGGCTACCTCGCCTCCTTCCGGCAGGAGGTGGAAGGCGAAAACCTGTCCGCCGCGCAGATCATCGAAACGGTCGCGCAAAACTACTCCGTCAACCCGCGCCTCCTTCTGGCGCTCATCGAGCATCGCAGCGGCTGGGTGAACAACGCCGCGCCCGCGCAAACCGACTACGCCCTGGGCATCGCCGACCCCGGCCGCCCCGGCCTGTACCTGCAACTGACCTGGGCCGCCAACGAACTCAACCGCGGCTACTACCTCTGGCGCGCCAACGCCGTTCCGTCCTGGATATTGGCGGACGGCTCCATCGCCCCCATCCACGCGGGCATCAACGCCGGGACGGCCGGCGTGCAAAACTTCTTCGCAAAACTCGACGACCGCGCCGCCTGGCAAACGGACGTGGAAGCCTTCGGCCTTTTCCAAACCTATTTCTTCCTTTTCGGCTCTCCCTTCGACTTTGCGGTGGATCCCGTCGTCCCCGACTGGCTCCACCAGCCGCGCTTCGCCCTGCCCTTCGAGCGCGGCGTGACCTGGGCCTACACCGGCGGACCGCACGGCGCCTGGGCCGACGGCTCCGCCTGGGCCGCGCTCGACTTCGCGCCCATCCTGGACGCCCCGGGCTGTAATCCATCCGAAGACTGGGTGACCGCGCTGACGGACGGCCTCATCGTCCGCGCCGGCGACGGGCAGGTGATCCAGGACATTGACGGCGACGGCTACGAACAGACCGGCTGGGTCATCCTCTACATGCACGTCGAGAGCCGCGAGCGCGTCGAGGTTGGGGAGCGCGTCAAAGGCGGGATAAGCCGCATCGGTCATCCCTCCTGCGAGGGCGGCGCGTCCAACGCCGCGCATCTGCACATCGCCCGCAAGTACAACGGCGAGTGGATTTCCGCCGCAGGCCACATTCCTTTCGTGATGGATGATTGGACGCCATCGAGTACGGGCGTGGAATATGACGGTTTTCTCGAACGCGGCGGCTTCACCCTCGAAGCAATCGAGGGGATCACAGAAATGAACATGATCGCGAGATGACATGAAACGGCTCACCACCCTTCTCGCCGCGCTAACCCTGACCGCCTGCGTTACGCAGTCCTCGCTGTGGGGAGTCCAACCCACTCCCACCGCGCGCCCGCGGACTGCGACCCCGCCCGCCTCGGAGACCCCCTCGCCCACTTTCACACAAACGCCCCTCCCTACCGCCACAGACACGCCCACGCCCACCTTCCCCGTCCCCACGCAAACGCTGGTGCAGGTCTTTACGCCCAACCCGCAGGAGCAGCCGATCCTCTACCACGCCCAAAGCGGGGATAGTCTCGACGCGGTGGCGAAACGCTTCGGCGTGGAAAAGGCCGCCGTCGCCTCGCCAAAAGACATCCCGCAGGAAGGGCTGATCGAAGCCGGAACCCTGCTCATCGTCCCGGATCGAATCGAGGCGGAGAAAACGCCGAACGTCAGGATCATGCCCGATTCCGAAGTCGTCTTTTCCGCCTCGGCGTCCGATTTCGACGCCGCGGCCTATATCGCCGAGGCGGGCGGGTACCTCAACCGATACAGCCAATGGCTGACAACCACAGGCCGAATCAGCGGC
>DAOUMJ010000220.1:0-30747 GCA_034411715.1 Anaerolineales bacterium
CGGAATACAACTACGACGGCTCGCGCCTCGTCTTCCTGTTCAGCACAGAGACGGAAGACAAGGCCGACCTCAAGTCCCTCAAGCGCGACATGCAAAAGAAATTTCCCCAGTCGCAGGTGGAACTCCGCCAGATCGGTCCGCGCGACGTGGCGAAACTGATCGGCGGCATGGGCGCCTGCGGACTCGAAACGCGCTGCTGCTCCAAATTTCTCACCGACTTCAGCCCCATCTCCATCAAAATGGCCAAGGAGCAGGGCATTTCCCTCACGCCCAACGAGATCACCGGCATGTGCGGACGCCTGCGCTGCTGCCTCGTCTACGAATACGAGCAATACGTGGCCGCCCGCAAGGAACTTCCCAAGCGCAACAAGCGGGTCGTCACGCCTCGCGGCGAGGGCAAAGTGGTGGACATCATGCCCATGACCAACACGGTTCTCGTCCTGCTCGACAACGACGAGCGCCGCTTCCCCGTCGCCTTCGACCGCGGCGAACTCCAGCCGTGGGATGAACTCGATGCCCTGCGCCGCAAATCCGAAGCCCCCTGCGACCGTCACGAAGGCGGCGGATGCACGTGCGGGAAAGCG
Organism: Anaerolineales bacterium; assembly: GCA_034411715.1. GTDB lineage: Bacteria > Chloroflexota > Anaerolineae > Anaerolineales > Villigracilaceae > Denitrolinea. The sequence continues at coordinate 585 of DAOUMJ010000220.1, forward strand.
AAACGAAAACCGTCCTGAAAAGGTTGCGTTTTACTTATTGCGTATCACGTAACTCGCCAACCTGACACCTGACACCTGACACCTGACACCTGAAACGTGACACCTGACACCTGGGACACACCCAAACACATCCTCGTAATTCTGGCTCATCCCGATGATCCAGAATTTTTTTGCGGCGCGACGCTCGCCAAATGGTCGCGCGCGGGACATCGAATTACCTACTGCCTGCTGACCTGCGGCGACAAAGGCTTCAACGATTCGACCACAAAGGATATGACTCCCTCCGACCTGTGCGCGCTGCGGCACGAGGAACAACGCGCGGCCGCGAAAGTGATCGGCGTGGATGCGATTCACTTCCTGGACCTCGAGGACGGCTACCTCGTCCCCAGCCTTGACCTGCGCCGCGAGATCGTCTGCCTCATCCGCCGCGAGAAGCCCGACATCCTCGTCACCTGCGACCCGCAAAACCTGTTCGCCGTCTACGGACTCAACCACCCCGATCATCGCGCCGCCGGACAGGTCGTCCTCGACGCGGTCTTCCCCGCCGCGGGCAACAAAGCCTTCTTCCCCGAACTCCTCGCCGAGGGACTCGAACCGTTTATGCCAAAGGAAATCTGGTGCTCCCTCACCAGCCAGCCCAACACCGTCTTAGACGTGACCGAGACCTGGCCGGTCAAACTCGAAGCGCTGCTGAATCACAAATCCCAAATCGGCGATGTGGAGAAGTTCAAAGCGCGCATGAAATCCCGCCGGGCAGAAGACAGCACCGACGAAGATCCGCGCTACGAGGAAAAATTTCGCGTGGTGAAATATGGGTAACGCGAAATTCATTTCGCAATCCCTTTCGAGATTCAAACATGTCCCGAGCGCCTTTTCAGGTTTTAGTTTACCCATATCGCAAAGCCTCTGACGGACGGTTTGAATACGCGCTGATGAAACGCGCCGACGAAGGCTTTTGGCAGGGTATCGCGGGAGGCGGTGAAGACAACGAATCCGCGCTCGAAGCCGCCAAACGGGAAACTCTCGAAGAAACAGGAATTCCTGCAACCTCTGATTTTCTTAAATTGGATACCGTTGAGTCTGTGCCAGTCACAGAATTCAGGGACAGCCATCGTTGGGGCGCTGACGTTTACGTCGTTCCTCAATACTGCTTTGGCGTAGATGCGCAGAACGTTCAAATTGCGATTTCAAGAGAACATACCGAATACCAGTGGTTTTCCTACGAAGATGCGCATACGTTGCTAAAATTCGACGGAAACAAAACGGCCTTATGGGAACTGAACAAGAGACTCGAAGGCAAAGGACCGCGAGGATAATGAAGGTTGAAAAAAACGTGAACATCGTCAATCTTGGCTATCGTTCCACAAACTACTACGCGATCGATATCAAGGATGGCTTCCTGCTGGTGGATTGCGGCTGGCCGGCCATGATGAGTGAATTCGCCGCGGTTGCCAAACGCAAAGGCGTTGACCTGCGCGAGATCAAATACCACCTCGCCACGCATTACCACATGGATCACGCCGGGCTGGCGCAGGAACTCAAAAATCTCGGCTCGACGCTGATCCTCATGGAAAGCCAGGTGAGTTTTCCCGAAAAACTGGGAGATTTCCTGAGACCGAAGGGACTCGGCTTCACCGAGATTACCGAGGCCGGAAACCTTCTGCTCAAATTCTCCGAAAGCCGCGCCTTCCTCGCCTCCCTCGGCCTCGCGGGTGAGATCACCCCCACCCCCGGACACAGCGACGATCACATCACCCTCCTCCTCGACGACGGTTCTGCCTTCACCGGCGACCTGCCGCCTCGCTCCCTCATCACTGACGACCAGACCGAACTCAAAGAGAGTTGGGATAGAATCTACCAGCACAACATCACCCGCCTCTATCCCGCCCACGGCAATTAACTTCCGCATTCATCTTTCATCCTTCATCCTTCGGAGTCCCCCATGACCGACTTCCTCTCCCTCGCCCGCGAACTCTTTCCCTACACCCAGTCCCTGCGCCGCGACTTTCATATCCATCCCGAACTCGGCTTTCGCGAGATCCGCACTGGCGGAATCGTCGCAAAGGAACTCGAAGCCCTCGGCCTCGAAGTGACCAAAGGCGTCGGCAAAACGGGCGTGGTGGCCCTGCTCGAAGGCGCGCAGCCCGGCCCCACTCTCCTGCTCCGCTTCGACATGGACGCGCTCCCCATCGTGGAAGACACAGGCGCGGAATATGCCTCGCAAACCGCGGGTGTGATGCACGCCTGCGGACACGACGGCCACACCGCCATCGGCCTGACCGTCGCCAAAATGCTCCACGCGCAGCGCGATCAGTTGAAAGGCTCGGTCAAATTCGTCTTCCAACCTGCGGAGGAAGGCCCCTGCGGCGAGGAGGTGGGCGGCGCGCAGATGATGATGCGCGACGGCGTGCTGGAAAATCCCAAACCCGACCTGGCGCTGGCGCTCCATCTCTGGAACGACCAGCCGCTCGGCTGGGTGAACGTCGCCGCGGGACCGATCATGTCGGGCGCGGAACTGTTCACCGTCAAACTCACCGGCCGGGGCGGACACGGCGCCGCACCCCACGAAACCATTGACCCCATCTTTGCCGCGGCGCAGATCGTCAACGCGCTGCAGAGCATCGTGGCGCGCAACGTCGCGCCGTTGGAGACGGCCGTCGTCAGCGTGACGGCCATCCACGGCGGCGAAGCCTTCAACGTTATCCCGCAAGAGGTGGAGATGCGCGGCACCATCCGCACATTCGACGTGAAAGTGCGTGAACGCGTCCTGAAGCGCTTCGAGGAAATCGTTCAGGGCGTGGCGCAAAGCCTGGGATGCGCGGCCCGCATCGAGGTCAAGCAGGTGACGCCCGCCACGATCAACGACGCGGGAATCGCGGAGAAGGTCCAGCAGGCCGCGCGGCGCGTCCTGCCCGAGTCAGAGCTCAACACCGCGCCCTTCGTCACCATGGGCTCGGAGGATATGGGCTTCATGCTCGAACAGGTGCCGGGTTGTTATTTTCTGGTTGGCTCTGCGAACCGCGAGCGCGGGCTGCATTACGGACATCACCATCCCAAATTCGATTTCGACGAGGAGGCGCTGGCGCGCGGCGCGGCGTTGATGGCCTCGGCCGCGGCGAATTTGCTCAAGTAGGAACATTTCGATAACAGGAGCGTCATAAAAAATGAGGTGAACATGAACCAAAGCGGCGCGCCGCGTCCGAAAACCAACCACGTCCCTATGCTTTTGGTCGGACTGGCGAACATCGGCTTGCTGAGCCTGCTCTGCCTGATCGTTTTGGGTGGACTGGCCTACCTGCACGGCTATTCCCTGCCGCCGATTTTTGCAACCGCGACCCACACAGCCACGGAAACGCCTCTTCCGACGCCGACGCCCACCTCGACCTTCACGCCGGTTCCCAGCCTCACCCCATCCGCCACCTCGACCCCAACACAAACCTCCACGCCCACCGCCACGATCATTTTCTCCACTCCCACCTCCCTGCCAACTCGCACCAAAACCCCCACTGCTTCGCCGACGAAAACGAATACGCCTCGCCCTACAAAAACCCCCAGCGCTGTCACCTTTCCCGACACCCATTACGGCATCACCTACAGCGGCTGGATCGGAAGAGCAGACAACAAGGCGTACGGAAAAGGAATGCGGTGCGCTTCGCGAAAAAACGAAGCGCTGGCGTTCGAGATTCCCAAAAACACCTCGAGTTTGAACCTGAGGTTCTACCGCGGCCCGAACCAGGGAAAGGCGCAGATCATCCTGGACGGCGCGGTGGTCGAGACGCTCGACTTGTACAAAAAATCCCCGCAGTATCGTTACAACTGGTCGTTTCGAATTCCAAATCCAAAGCAACCGCACGAAGCGAAGATCGTCGTCCTACGCGAAAAGCGGAACGCATCCACCGGATACCAGGTCTGCTTCGACGCTTTCATTCTCAACAGCGCGCCTGTGGACGATGCCAGTTATGAAATCCGCTATGGGGCGTGGAACGGCGCGGAGAACCGCAACGCGTTGGGAGGCGGATATCGAATCGCCGCGCTGGCAAATTCCACGCTCACTTTCCAGATACAAGGCGGAATCTTCGAATGGATCACCGCCCGCGGACCCAACTACGGACAGGCCGATATTTACGTGGACGACTTTCTCGTGATGGCTGTGGATTTATATTCCCCCGCACAGCGATGGCGGGAGATCATCCGCCTGCAAAATCTTGGAAACGGGAGGCACACCGTCAAGATCGTGGCGCGTGGACGGCATAGTCCCGCCTCGGGGGGAAGTGGAATTGTGTTCGACGGATTCAGGATTCCGTAGGTCGGATTGCCAACACCGCACCTGCGGTTCGGTGCAGGTGTCCGACTTACAAAACTTTCATCACCCCCATCGCCGCGAGCGCGGCCAGCAGCGCGATGACCACCGTAAGCGCGGCGATGGCGAGCATGGCGCGCGTCCCCAGCTCGCGTTTCAGCACGGATAAGGTGGCGAGGCAGGGCAGGTAGAACATCACAAAAGTGGCGTAAACCACCATCTGTTCGGATGTGAGCGCCGCGTCGAAATCGTGCGTGCCGAGCGCCTGGCCGAGCATGACCAGCGAGAGTTCCTTGCGCAGGATGCCGAAGATGAGCGGCACGCCCGTCTCGGAGGGCAGCCCCATCAACCAGGTGAAGGGGCGGACGAGCAGGTTGAAGGCATCGGCAAAATCGAAATAATTCAGAACCGCCAGCGCTGCGCTCCCGACGATGAGGATCGGCCAGGCTTCGATGACGAACTCGCGCACGCGGAACCAGGCCTTGCTGGTGACGTTCCTCAGCGTGGGCACGCGATAAGGCGGCATTTCGAGGATGAGACCGGGCGTGTCCTCGGGCATCATCTTCGAGAGGACGCGTCCCGTGACGGCGATCACCAGCAGGTTGAAAAGGTAGAGCGCGAAGGCGGCCACGGGTCCAAGATAAAAGGCCACCAGGCCGAACACCACCGCCAGCCGCGCCGCGCACGGGACGAGAGTCGCCAGCGCCGCGGCCAGGTAGCGGTCGCGCGGCTCCTCCAGCGAGCGCGTGGACATGACCGCCGGCACGTTGCACCCATAGCCGAGGATGAACGGCACAATGGCCTTGCCGTGCAGCCCGATGCGGTGCATGAACGTATCCATCAAAAAAGCCACGCGCGGCAGGTAGCCGATGTCCTCCAGCAATCCAAGCCCAAAGAGAAACGGCAGGAGATAGGGCAGGATGATGGCCACGCCCGCGGCGATGCCCTGCATCACGCCCAGCGCGATCTCCCAGGGCAGGGAGCCCTCGCCAAAAGGACGGAGCGCGCCCTGCGTCAGCGCGTCGAAGAACGCCAGAACGGGCGGCTCGACGATCTTCCCCATCCCATATACGGCCTGGAAGAAACCAAAAAGCACCAGCAGCAAGATCGCATACCCCCACAAGGGATGAAGCAAAATATCGTCCAATCGGTCGCGCCAGGTTACGCGCCGCTCGCCGCGCGTCACAAAGCGCGAGGCCAGTTCCAGCGCCTGCGCGTGCCTCGCCTCCGCAGGCAAATTCAAAATTCTGAATTCAGAATTCTGAATTTCATCCCCTGCCTTTCGCCTTCCCCCGCCCTCTTTCCTCTTTCCTCCTTCGTTTCCCTTTCCCGCTTCCAGCCAAGTGACGATTTTCCTTGCGCGAGGTGATACCAGTTTGCAATGCACTTTCAGGACAAAGTAAGTACAATGAAAACATGAAGACTCGCGTCGCCCTGCTGACCCTTTCCATGCTGTGGACTGCCTGCCAGCCCGCCCCGCCTCCTTCTCCGACCTCGACCGGCGCGGCCGCCGAGGAGCCGGCTTCCACTTCCGCGCCGCCAACCGCGACCCCGCGTCCGACGGCCTCGCCCGCCCCAAAGTCGAATCGAAGCGCCGCGTTCACGCTGGTGGAAAACACAGTGGAGGCGCGTCCATCCCAATCCGACGCGTACGCGCCCGCCAGCGTCGGCCTGACAATCCCCATCGGCGGAGGGGCGCGCACCGGCGAAGACGGCCGCGCCCGCCTCGACCTCTCACCCGACGGCACGATCGTGCGCGTCGCCCCGAACACCATCTTCACCCTGCCCGCGCTGGAGGAAAAAGACGCCTCGCCCTTCATGTTGATCGAATTGTTTCTCGGCCAGATCTACATCCTTCTTTCGGGCGGAGAATTGCAGGTGCAAACGCCCAGCGGCGTGGCCGCGGTGCGCGGGAGTATGCTGGGCGTGTTCTACAACCCCGACGATGGGACGATGACCGCCACCTGTCTCGAGGGACATTGCAGTTTGCGGAACGACCTGGGCATCATCGAGTTGATTGCAGGGCAGGCCGCCGACATCCGCAACGGCATCCTCTCACATCAGCCGCGTCCGCTCACTGATGCGGAACTGCTCGGCTGGCTGGAGTACGCCCCCGAACTGAAAGACCGCCCCGACCTGCTCCCCTCTCTGCGCCAGCGCATCAATAACCTGCCAGGCCTGCCAAACCCGCCAAACCTGCCGCGCCCCCGCCGTCCAAGACTGCCGTAAAAAAACGAACTGTCTTACCTTGACAATTCATCCCATTTGTCATATATTACGTTTAGTAATTACTAAACATTCTATACAAAACACCATGACCATTCCCCTCTCCCAAATCAAACAGGAATTCACCGAAGGCCTGAGCCAAATCAGCCGCTTCTGGGGCTTTCCCAAAGGCATGGGCGCGATCTTCGCCGTGCTATACCTGTCGCCGAACCCCCTCTCTCTCGACGAAATCGTCGAACAGACGGGGCTCACCAAAGGCGCGGTCAGCACGGAGGTGCGCGCCCTGGCGCGGCTGGGACTCGTCCACCGCTCCTCGAAACTGGCCGATCGCAAGGATTACTACGAAGCCGAGACGGATTTCTACAAGTCCATCCGCTCGATCCTCAAGGAGCGGCAAAATACCGAATTCGACCGCGCGGTCGCGTCCGTGAGCGAAACGCTGGAGAAACTGGAGGCCGGCACATCGTCCGCAGAGGAGCGGGCATTTCTCATCGAGCGCGTGCGGGCGTTGCAGGAGTTCTTCAATGCCATTGACAGCCTCGCCCGCGCGGTGATCAAACTGGAGAGCCTGGGACTCTCGAACGTGCAAAAAATTCTCGGAATTCTGAAATAAATTCCTCTACCGTACAAAACCCGTGAAGCCCGTCATTGCGAGACGCCAGCGCTCTTCCGGCGGCGAAGCAATCTTCTCCCGACAGGCAAAATCCTCGCAAAACAGGAGATTGCTTCGGGAAAAACGCCCTCGCAATGACGGATGTACGGTAGAGAAAAATAAATATCGTTTCAATCAAAGAGTCCACTGAAAAAAAACGAACCGCCGAAAAGGAATTTTAGCCATGACAACAAACCGCACGCCCATCCAAATTTACGCACTGGTCGTCTGCTTTTTGGCCCTGCTTTGTTTTGTGATCACACTTGGCATCGCCATCTACGACATTGTGCAGATTGCCGCGCCCGAATTCACCTACACCCCAGAGCCATACATCAGCGACGCGCTTTCCACGCCAGGCACGCCAGAATACAAAACTGGCGTTCAAAACGAACGAAAGGATGCGATAAAAAGCCTGGTTCAGACAGTCATTATTCTATTGATCGACGCGGGAGTGTATGCAATCCACTGGAGAATCGCCAATCAGTCCCCGCGACAAAAGTCACAGGAGGGATCGCAATGAAAATCGCAGTCACCGGCGCGTTCTCGTATTCTGGCAAATACATCACCCGCCGATTGCTGGCGCGCGGCGAAGAAGTCGTCACGCTGACGAATCACCCGAACCGCCCCAACCCCTTCGATGGACGCGTGCGCGCCTTCCCCCTCGATTTCGCGGACGCCGCCTCCCTGACCTCCAACCTGCGCGGCATCGAGACGCTGGTCAACACCTACTGGGTGCGCTTCGACAAGGGCGCCAACACCCAACCCGCCGCCGTGGAAAACACGCGCCGCCTCGTGGACGCGGCCGCCGCGGCGGGCGTGAAGCGCATCGTCCACATCGGCATCACCAACCCCTCTGCCGACTCCCCCCTGCCCTACTTCTGGGGCAAGGCCGCCAACGAAAAAGCCGTGATGGATTCCGGCCTCTCGTACGCGATTCTCCGCCCGACGGTTTTGTTCGGCATGGAAGACATCCTCATCAACAACATCGCCTGGCTGCTGCGCCGCTTCCCCTTCTTCGCCCTGCCCGGGGACGGCTCTTACCGCCTGCAACCCGTCTTCGTGGACGACGCGGCCGCGCTGGCCGCGGACGCAGTCTATGAGGCGGGGGACTCCGTCCGCGACGCGGTGGGACCGGATATCTTCACCTTCCGCGAGATGGTGGAATTGATCGGGCAAAAAATCGGCGCGCGCAGGCTGTTAGTCAAAGTGCATCCCCACCTCGCGTTGGCCGCCGCGCAGTTCCTATCCCTCTTCGTCCGCGATGTGATGCTCACCCCCGAAGAAGTGGATGGCTTGATGGCGGGACTGCTGGTCTCGAAAGAGCCGCCGCTATGCAAAACAAGATTGGGAGACTGGCTGGAGGAGAACAGGAAGACGGTTGGGATGAAATACGCCTCGGAATTGAAAAGGCACTTTTAGACGCAAGAGAATTCCACCGCGAGAAAAACCACGCAAAACCGCGTACCGCACCAAAATCAATCCACCGCCGCCACCCCCACGCAGCGCGGCGAATCCATGCAGCCGTAATACTTCTTCCCCGCGTTCGCGCCGTCGCGATGAATTCGCAAGACCATCATCTTCCCGCAGATCGGGCACATCGGGACGGAATCCCCCGGCGAATCGGGGGAGTCGCGTTTTACGCTTGTCGTTTTGGCAATCGCTATTGTAAACAAATTAATCAAGTCGTTCACATCATAATTTTCCCCCAGCGGCACATGCACAAGCGGAATCCCCTCACCCAAAAACAATTCTTCCATGAACTGGTCGTTCGGCCGCGTTTCCGCCTTCGCGACCGGCTTCACCAGTTCCACGGCGATGGCGGGTCTGAGAGTCTTCGGATCGCACAGCAAAAAGTCCACGTGCTTGCGGAAGATCTTGTTGTAGAAATGAACGTTTTCGTTCGGGCGGATGATGGTGAAGATGTCGGTCAATGCGACTTTGGGACAAACCACATAGCGATCCCCCGCCATTTTTTGAAGCAGACGAAACAAGGCGACCTCAGGGGTGGACAGGAAACGCTCCCGCAGGCGATACGGGGAGTCCGTTCTGGCGTTGGGTGGCTTGCTATCTGGCATGGCAAAATCCCTCGCTGAAATTATAGAGGCGTTTTCGTCGCAGGACAAGGCTATAGGCTTGTCCTGCGTGATAACATTTCACGCAACGCGGCAATGTGCGCCGGCGTCGTCCCGCAGCAGCCGCCAACGATGCGCGCCGGCCAGCGGACGGCGTACGCGCAATAGGCCTCGGGATCCACCGCGTCGGTGTTGACCCAGCCGACCTTTTCGTCCGCGCAGCCGATGTTGCCGTAGGCGATGAGCGGGAAATCCGGCGGGCAGGCGGACTTCAACTCTTCGAGCGGACGCGCCAAATCGGGCGCCGCGACGCAATTGACGCCGAGGGCCGCGACGCCCAGCGGAAGCAGTTCCCGCGCCGCGTCGCTGAGACTCTCGCCCGAAAGGATGCGCCCCTCCCGGTTGCAGACGAAACTGACGATGACCGGCCTCCCCGTGTTGACCGCCAGTTCCGCGATGATGTACGCTTCGCGAATCGAGTTGATGGTTTCGATCAGGAAAACATCCACACCGCATTCGAGCAGGTGCCGGACGCGCTCGCTGTGTTCGGCGCGTAATGCAACATCGGGCGGCACGAGGTCGGGACGGTAGCAATCCTCCAGCGTGGAGATCGAACCCGCCACAAAGCGCGGACGATCCGACGGCACATTGGCGATGGCGGCGCGGGCGATGTCCACGGCGCGGCGCGTCAATTCGAGGGCGCGGTCCGCGTTCCCACTGGGAGCCAGGGCGCGGCGATGCGTGCGGAAGGTGTTCGTCGTGAGGATCTCTGCACCGGCGCGCAGATAATCCTCGTGGATGTCCTGCAGCACGCGCGAACCGGCGTCGGTGAGCAGCGCGTTGGCCGACCAGAGCGGAAGTCCCGTGTCCACGCCGCGGCGATTGAGTTCGGTGCCGGTGGCGCCGTCGAGGATAAGTTGCGAGTCGAATTTCATAAAATTTCGGCCTTTCGTGTCGTCAAGGCAATTATACGCACACATCCAACTTTAGAGGAACAAGTTATGAAACAAATCTTTCTCGCGTTTTTCGATTTGTATTTGAAATAGGCGAATAAAAGGTTGCCCCGCTCGGATGGTCGCCTGACGGTTACTGAAACGAGCGGGGCTTTTCTATTTTTGGCTGGCAAGCCAGCCGGGCGAAAGGTCAGCCAGTTTTGCCGCGGCGTTTGACCGTAGTCACAGCGCACTACTGGCAGGCGGAGCGCCTATTGGCAAATCTGTGCGGGAGCGCCACACGAAAACCAACATTGTTGTTCCTGTTGTTCGGGTGGTTGTTGTTGCGGATCGCGACACGGGCATTCTCTTCATTGTTGTTCCACGAGCCGCCACGCAGACCCTGTGACCTGCCGCCTGAAACAACCGCTACGCAAGCGGGAGTTTCTGAGACTGTTTGAGCCACGCGCCAAGCAAACGTCCCACTTCGCTCATGGAACGCGCCGCGTGCTCGTATTGGCGAACTGTGATCAATTTACTGTCGCGCGCAAAGCGCATCCAAAGGCGCAGTTGTTCCAGTTGAATATCGGCCTGGGATAATTGTTCAAACCGCTTATCTTTTCTGCTTTTGCCCGCGGCGACGATGGCATCCTGAAAATCCAGCGCCAGGCGTTGAATGCGCTCGCCCAGCCCAAAACGATGAGCTCGTGGAAATTTTTGAACCTGGGGAATCAGCCAAAGCAGGAAATCGTACGTGCGGGTGAACAAGGGAGATTCGTTCATGCGCGTACCGTTCCCAAAATCGCCCGGCGCAACCCCCATGAGTCGGCATAACGAACATGATTGACCCAGCCTTTGATACTGGCATCCAAATTTCGAATGGGGACATTGCCGTCGGCGTATCCAATCAGCAAGCGGCGCAGTTTTCTGCGGAAGTGAACGACCTTTCTTCGTTTGACAAGGCGGTGATCGAAATATAGGCGAAATCCCAAAAAAGGAATCCCTGTGCGCACAGGGTAGATTTGTGCGCGCTCTTCGTGTAAGGATAAGCGCAATTCCGCCATTTTTTGGATGATGGCGGTTCGCCAATCCAACAGGGTTCGAGTGTCATTGCCGAACAACAGAAAATCGTCCACATAACGGAGATATGCGGCGCATTTCAGGTCGCGCTTGACAAAATGATCGAAGTTGCTGAGATAAACATTGGCCCAAAACTGGCTGGTGAGATTGCCGATGGGCAAACCGCGCGGACGGTTGGCCGCCAGCAGATCATCGCCCTCAAACCAGGTCATTTCATATTCGTTCTCCAACACACCTTCGCCGCTTTTCAGAATCTGATCGCACAGCCACAATACCTTCTCATCACGGATCAATCGCGCAAGTTCCTTTCGTAAGATGGCATGATCAATCGAAGGAAAGAACTGCTTCACGTCGCATTGAAGCACATACGCATATTTCCGTGCAAATTCCTGGGCGCGATTCAGGGCGCGGTGCGTGCCTTTGCCGACGCGGTTGGCATAGGTATCGTGAATGAATCGCGCTTCCCAGATTGGCTCGGTGATGCGATACAAAGCATGATGCACCACGCGGTCGCGGAACGGCGCGGCGGAAATCAAACGCTTCTTTGGATCATGCACGAAAAAGTTGTGATACATGCCTGGCTTGTACGTCATGGTTTGTAATTCATATTGCAGGGCCAGCAGTTCATCATCCTGCACTCGTTCGAATTGCGCGGGTTGCGCGCGGCCGCGCTTGCCTTTGCGCGCCCTGCGCCAGGCGAGGTACAGGTTTTCGAAATCATGCACCTTTTCGTACAAGTGTTTGTATGTTTTCATAAAGACCTCTTTTTTTTTCTACAAAATTTCCCGCCTCACGGCGGGAGGGCAAACAGAACGCAGAAAACAGGAAACAGAAAACAAGTTCACCCGCTGGGCGGGAGCGCCACACGAAAACCAACAACGTCGTACCAGTCGTACGGGAGGTTGTCGTGGCGGACCGCGACACGGGCAAACTCATCAACGTAGAACCACAAGCCGCCACGCAGACCCAACGCCTTCGGACCACTATACTCATATCCCGAATAGTTCGCCTGCCATTCCCAAACATTACCGGCCATATCCATCACACCTTTTATGCTCTCGCCCAGAGGGTACATCCACACGGGCGTTGTGCGGTCAATATCGCTTTGCGCGACGTTGGCGCGTTTCAGGATCTCTTCCAGTTTTTCAGTGGCCTTCTTCTCATCCCAGGGATAGCGCTTTTCATCCTTATCGCCACCGGCAGCCTCGGCCCATTCCACTTCACGCGGCAGGCGGAAATGCAAGGATGAAGGATGAATTTTGAATGATGAAAGCGATTCGGCCTCCATCTCTTTCTGCCAATTTTGGGCGAGCCACTTGCAATAGGCGCTGGCTTCATACCACGAAACGCCCACCACCGGCGCGTGCGGGCGGTTGGCGCCAAAGCGAGCCTCACGCCACCAGTGCGGCAGGAGCGCCCCATCCTGCGCTTCGTAATTTTCGTCTTTCAAGGCTTCCTGCAGCCACTTCCAGCCTTGTTCGCCCCAATTTTCATCCATGGGCTGGCTGTTCTCGTCGAATTTCTCGAAGTTGCACCACAATTCCTTGTTCTCGAAGTTTTCGCGCTTCAGGAAGCGTTCGTATTGCGCGTTGGTGACGGGGTATTTGGAAATCCAGAATGGCGGGACACCATCCCGCCCCGCGATGTGGACGAAGGCATATAGATCCGCGGGGGTATAACCGAGTTCATCGAGGGTATCGGCGGCGGAGGCGCGCTCCGCAGGAGAAAGCGCGCCTTTGAAAACAAGTTTTTGCAGGGCTTTATGGATATTCGAGTCGCTTTCGGATGCCTGGCTTGGAAAGGCGCGCCGATAGAGGGTGAGCAAATCGCCCGCATACCAGACCGCCCGCCATAGGGAAGAATCCAATTCTGAAGGAAGTTTTTCGGGGGTGAGCGCTTTCAAAAGAATTTCCATGCGCTCCTGATCCTTGTACACAAAACATAAATTTTCTCCGAGCAGCATCACCACTTCCCGCCAGCGGTCGTCTTTTTTCACCAATTCAAAGGTTGTTTTTCCAAAATTGGGGCGAATCAGGTGACGCGCAGCCAGGAACTCTTCGAAGGTCAAATGCGGAAAGGCATAGACATGGTTTCTCGGCGACTCTGCCGGCTCGCCGGGCGCGGCGACCGTTCCCTGCAGCATCAATAAACCGTTGGAACTCTGGCAGTAGTCCAGGAAGATCCGCACCCTGGAAAAATCCTGCTGAAAGTGTTTCGACAAGATGCCTGTGAGGAGTTCCCCGGTGACGAGCGCGGGGCCGCGCTCCTTATTGCTCTCATCGCCGCGCCCTTCGTGCGCTTTAAAGGCGATTTCCCACAAGGCGCGGTCGAGCACTACGCGTGAAATTTCCAGTTCATCCACAATGGTGCGCTTTTGGGTTTTCTGCGGCTGGCCCATGACAGGCCGTTCCAATTCCCAACGGACCAGCAGCAAATCCACACAACGATCGTACACTTCGGCGCGCGTATCGGGCAACTCGCCGTAATGGGTATGCACGACGGCCATCATCGTAAGAATGATTGGATAAGGCGCAATCTCATGCAGGCGGCGGCGGTCATCGGGTTGAAGCGACTGGAATAACCTCTCACGCTTCCGTTCCAGGTCAGGCCTGCGCGCCGGGTCAATACGAATATGCTCGTCATGCCAGGCGTTGACAAAATAGCGGATTTTTTCATCGTCCAATAAGGCCAATTCGTGGGTGGGCCAGCCGGTCAATTGCCAGCGCGCATCGTTGCGGTAAGAATACGTCCGACAAGTGACCAGAAAACGGCTGGAGCGATGACCGTACGTTTGAACGAAATCTTCGATCGCCTGCACGACGATGGGGCGCATCTCCAGGTTGGCGACTTCATCCAGGCCATCAAAAAGCACCAGGCCGCCCACCTGTTTCAACTCCACAAGGATCGAGCCGGCAAAGCCGCACATTCTTTCATCGGTTTTCAATGTTTGTTCGATAAAATTCTCGATCAAGAGAGCGCTGCCCTTTTGACGGTCGGAGGGGATGCTTTCCGCCAACCTGCCAAGGGAAACGATCAACGGAAGAATTGCGCCGCTTTTCCAGCCGGGAAGCAGTTCCTGGATGTTTTTGCTGCGATCCGTTTCCGCCTGCGCCATTCGCAAAGCCAGATAACGAACAAAGGTGGATTTCCCCGTCCCTGGAAGGCCGAGCAGGACCATACCGCCATCCTCGGCGCTGAACAGGGCTTCCAGCGCGCTCAGCGGCTTTGAATCTCTATCGCGCAAAGGAAGGAGCGCCGCTTCCGCTTCCGCAGTAACGTTGGATCTCTGCCTGCCGGGCTTGCCCTTTCCTTCCCTATCCACCATCGTTGTCGTATCGAGCGACGTGTAAAGAGACTCGAGCGTCAGGCCGCCGCGCGACGGGTCGGACGCCTGCGGATCGATACCGACCAGGCGCAAGGCGCGGCAATCGGCAATGACAGCATTCAAATAGTCCGCCCGCGCTTTGGAAGAATCGACAATTATGCCATCCCCTCTTCCAACAGTTTCACGTTCCCGACCGGGAGAGGCCGCCTGAGCGCCGCGGCGTCCCCGCATGAATATCTGGAAGGCAAAAATCAGCATCGCGCCGATTGCCACCGCGTACACCAACGCCCGATAATCCGCTGGAATACGATCTCCGATCAGGGCAAGAATCACGATGATGAGAGCCGCGAATGCAAGAATCGCGGTCAGTTTCCCGGCCAGAGTCTCAAGGAATTTCATCCAGTTTTTCATGGCCCTTCTCCTTATGAAAATCTACTTGTCGTAGTTTAGCGCAACGCGCGGAAAATTATCACATCCACACCACATCTACTGTCCTTTCCCTCACTGGCACAAAAAATAGGCATCCACGTTATCCCAGCCCTCGCGCGCCCAGCCGGTGTAGGTTTGGGTGGTGACGCCGGTCTGGTCGTATGAGTAGCCCTGCAAGCCGTAGGTGGTGCCGGGGTGGATCTCGATCTTCCACCACCAGAAATTGTCGGCGCAGACCGGGCCCTCCAGCACGCGCACGGACGTTCCCGGGTAGATCGAAAGCGTCTCACCGGCGCTCATGCTCGCGGATTTGCGGACGATCAAACGATCGGTCTTGGTGCAGACGCGCGCCTCGCGATCGGCTTTGAGGCGGGTGGGGTATTTGGCGCCCGGGCAGGAGGGCGTGGGGGTGGGGACGGGCGTCCACGTTGGCGGGGAGGCGGGAGGAACGTCGGTGGGGCGAGACGTATCGGCGGGACGCGCCGCAGGCGCGGAGGTCGGTTGTTGGTAGGAGGAAGAGGGCGGCTGGTAGGAGGTGGGCGGGTTGGACGATGCGCCGCCGCCCGAGGAGGATGCGAGCATGGCGACGACGATCACCGCGAGCGCGCCCACCGCGCACAGGCCGAGCGCGCCCAGCGCCCACGCGATCCAGCCCGAGGTCCGGCGGGGAGGCGCAGGCGGCGGGCCGTAGGCGACGCGCGGCTGCGCGTCCCGATCCGCAACAGTGGGATAGGCCGTCCCGGCCGCCTGGAGGGTAGCGGCGGTTGCGTAGGAATCGTCCACCGTGGCCGTGCCGGTAAGATCGCGGGGCGGCATCCGTCCCGAGGCGATGTCTTCCAGGGCGCGCAGGAATCCGCCCATGTCGGCGAAGCGCTCTTCGGGCTTTTTGGCGAGAGCGCGCAGCAGCGTCGCTTCCACGTCCTGCGGCAGGCCGCGCACGAAGGTGGACGGAGGCGGCAGGGATTCCGTGGCCTGTTTCACCAGAATGGCGCCGGGGGTGTTGGCGGTGTAGGGTTTTCGACCGGTGACCATTTCGTAGAACACCACGCCCAGAGAGTAAACGTCGGTGCGGGCGTCCACGCGGGCGCCCTGGAACTGCTCCGGCGACATGTATTCCGGGGTGCCGATGCCCATGCCGCTGCCGGTCAGGTCGGAGGTCTCCTCGGTGTCAATCAGGAGTTTGGCGATGCCGAAATCGGTCAGGAGGGCGTCTCCCGACGGCCCCAGCAGGACGTTGGAAGGTTTCACGTCGCGATGGATGATGCCCTGCTGGTGGGCATATTGCAGGGCGCGCGCAATGGGAACCAGCAGGCGGGCGGCCTCCTGCCACGGGATAGGATGACCGAGGCGTTCTTTCAGCGTCCCACCCGAAATGTAGGGCATGACGAGGAAGGGACGGCCCTCATACTCGCCATAATCCATGATGGCGACGATGTTGGGATGCGTCAGGTTTGCCAGGGCGCGGGCCTCGCGCTGGAAACGCTTGAGGGTCTTTTCCATCGTATCGAGGGTCAGTTTCTCGGTGCGGATGACCTTGAGCGCCACGTCGCGGTTGAGGCGCGTATCGCGGGCTTTGTACACCGTCGCCATTCCGCCCTCGCCGATCTGTTCGACAACCTGGTATCGTTCGATGGATTTTCCAACAAGACTTCGAAACATGTCGCATTCTCCTGGGTTATGGGCTATCTTGGAACGCCGCCGCCGTCAAGGCAGACGCTTTCCAGAACCCCTTTGATGGTAAGCGTCCATCCTGCTTCGATGTGTTCCGGGTCCGGTATTCGCTCCTCACCGAAAAAGATCTGTTCGAGGGTGACCTGAAATCGCAGGAGAATGACCGAGACGCTATCGCCGGGCTGCACCTCGTAATTGCAGTCAATCAATGCGCCGGGCGACGGAAGAGCGGGGATGGAGGCGTCCAGGGATGGCGTTTCGCTGGGGATCGGCGTGAACGTCGCGGTCGGTTCGGGCGTGAGGGTGGCAGTGGGGGTTGGGAGGGCGGTTGGCGTGGCCGTGGGCGCGCGGAACGCGGGAAGAGTCTTGAGAGCAAACCAGCCGAGAAGAGCGAGAATCGCCAGGGTCAAAACGCCCGCCCCGACTGCCGCGAGGGTCTTCCACGAGGGGAGGGAGGCGGGCAGGAGCGAGGGCTTTCCGTATTTGACGACCAGGGCGGTGATGTTGTCCGAGCCGCCGCGCGTGTTGGCAAGGTTGACCAGCCGCTCGACGATCTGACGGGGCGTCCCGTACGACGCGGCTGCCAGCAGGTCCTGGCTTGTCGCATATTGGGTCAGCCCGTCGGTGCAGAGCAGGATGAGGTCGCCGGGCTGGAGCGGGATGGGCGCGGAAACGTCCACTTCCAGTCCCGCCTCGCTCCCGCCCAGGCTGCGCGTCAGGCGATTGCGGAAGCGGGATTGCTGCGCCTCCTCCTCGGTGAGCGCCCCGGCGCGCATCATCTCGCCGACGAAACTGTGGTCGCGCGTGAGTTGATGGAGTTCCCCGCCCCGCAGAAGGTAGGCGCGGCTGTCGCCCACGTGCGCCACCAGCAGGGTATCGTTCCGCACCACCGCGGCCGCGATGGTGGTGGCCACCTTCTCGCCCGATCCGACGTTCCGGCGGGCAAAGGCGATCAGGTCCTGATGGATGCGCTGGATTATGTCTTGCAGGCGTTTTTCGGGCGGGATGTGGGGCGCCTCGTAATAGAGTTCGAGCAGGGTGTCAACCGCGTGTTTGCTGGCCCATTCGCCCATCTGATGGCCGCCCAACCCGTCGGCGACGACGTAGAGCCGCCCGCTCCGCCGCAACTGGCGGGAGTCTTTCGGCTCGAACGCCCCGACCGCGTCCTCGTTGTTGGCGCGCTTCTGGCCGGGGTCGGTGAGGAAGTAAGAGTCAATGGAGGGCATGGGTCGCTCCGCGCTTCGCAAATTAATGCCAATCTTACCGCGATATTGGCCGACCTGCCGCCCGAAGGCGTTTTGTATGTGCTTTTTTTATTGCGGATTATGGCGTCCCTGTCGGAACGATGATTGGCACACCTTGCCACTTGCCCATAGGTGTGTTGCCAAAAATCCAACAGGATTTAAATTTTGTCCAGGAAAGGTTTATTTCCACCAGCCACCAACCTTGATTATTTGTCGCCAGTATGGGAAGGATGACACCCGATGCAAAGTCGGTCACATCAGGAAATGATATGCTTGGGCCAGTGCGACAGAAAGATGGGTGGTCAATATATAACATTGGCCTATCGGGAGTCGCTGTTGCAGATGGGAAGGGAGTCAAAGATGCCGTCGGAGTTTGGGTCGGCAAATCTGTTGGAATTGGCGTCAGGGTCGAAGTTGCAGTGGGCGTAGGCGCCTGGGTCGAGGTCGAGGCCGGCGCATTCGAGGCGGTCGCGGTGAAAGTGGGGGGGAATACCGCCCCAAGCAGCGGTTTTCGAAAAACCATCAAGGCGCTTAAGAATGCCGTGACGATCAACACGCCTACAGCAATCGGGATCCATGGCCGCATCCTTTGTCCAGGCGGCTTTTCAACTTTCGTTTTGAATGGCTCGAGATGAACTTTTGTCGTCCTGGCATGAATGTCCCTGGTTATATCGTCGGAGACATCTCGAACAGGAATTCGATTCCGAATAAGTTCATCCTCCTCGCCTGATGCAAGCGCTTTAATGAATTCATTCATGGACTGATAACGATCCTCTTTTTTCTTGGCCAACGCTTTTAATATCATCCGTTCCACACCATCTGGAAGCCCAGGCGCAAATTGCTTTGGATTGGGTAGAGGATCTGTGGTGTGTTTCATCAATGTTGATATCGGCGTTGTGCCTTGATAAGGTTTTCGACCTGTTACCAATTCATAAAAGACGATCCCCAACGCATATATATCCGCCCGGTGATCAATGCCAGTATTGGAAACCTGTTCAGGAGCCATGTAGTCGGGAGTGCCAACAATTGCCCCCGTCGAAGTAAGAATCGTGTTTCCTTCACTCGCCAGCATTTTAGAAATTCCAAAATCAACAAGCATCACCTTTCCATCTTCGGCGACCAGAATGTTGGAAGATTTCACGTCGCGATGTATAACATTTTGCTGATGGGCATGTTCCAGGGCTTCCGCAATGGGAATCAGGAATTTAACGGCATCCTGCCAGAGCATGCGTTGGTTCTCCTGAACGGCGATGATGTCTTTGAGCGACTTACCAGAAATATACTCCATCACAAGGAACGGAACGCCATCCTGGCTGCCATAATCAAGGATTGTGACGATGCCGGGGTGGGAAAGCCTTCCAAGCAATTTCGCCTCTCGTTCGAAGCGTTTCAGGATATGTTCCAGTTCCTCAGGGGGAAAGGCGTCTTGACGGATAACCTTGATGGCTACTTCACGCTCGAGGCGCGTATCGTAGGCTTTATAGACAACGGCCATCCCTCCCTGTCCTAATTGTTCCAGGATTTGGTATCGGCCTGCAATTAGTTTGGTAGTCATTCGTTCCTCCTGAGATTTAGGGAATTTGGTCGAGTACGCACCGGAATCCCGTTTTATAGTCGCCTCGGCTCTGCTTCCATGGATTTCGATAACCGCTGCTGCCAAAACAGGCTTCCATTCCGAATGACCCGCCGCGAGCGACGCCGGTGATTATCGAATCCTGTACCCACTCTCTCAAATTTCCAGACATATCCAGCGCTCCATACGGGCTTGCTCCCATTCCATAAGAACCAACCCGTATCGAATTGCTTACATATCGCACCAGATTCGCCAACTGCGGGGAAGGCGGTTCATTTCCCCACGGAAATAAACGTCCATCTGTACCCCGAGCTGCTTTTTCCCACTCCTGTTCCGCAGGAAGTCTAGCCCCCGCCCAAATACAATATGACTGTGCGGCCTGCCAATTTGCATAAGCGACCGGACGCTCGTCATCGCCCGCCTCGACGACTGTATGGAGGGGCGGGCAGCCCCCATAGCCAACACATCGTCGGTACATAATATTAGTGACCTCGGTTTTGTAGATCCAATATCCGGCGGTCTGTTCCTCGCGTTGAGGCCCCGAGGATTCAAATTGATCTGCCGTACAAGCGGCGCTAATTTGAATCAGAGCCTCGATTTGCAAATCCGATAGACCCATCAAAAAAGGCCCCGGTGGCACATAAACGATGCTTGCGCCATCTTTGGGGTTTATGCCTTCATCCCCGGGGTTTGGACCGGCGGGTGTAGATGTGAAGGCAACGGTTGGCGTAAAGGATGGGGATGCCGTAAAGAACGCTGTCGGACTGGAAAGAATAACCGATGAAGCCGTTGGCATGGGTAGAGGGTTTTGCGCAGGGGAACTGGTTGCATCCATGGTTGCCATAGGGGGAGATGCTTGCTTGTATTCAAGATAACTTCCAATCAGGACAACGCCCACGATGCCCAACAACAATATCCCAGCGATAAATATCAACTTCCAGGGCTTTATGCCAAACCGGGAAATTCCCGACTCGGGCGAAATTGTACTTGTGACTTGTCCGCTCCTGGCAATTTCATTCAGAACCTCGGCCAACTGCATCATATTTTCATACCGATTCTCAGGTCGCTTTTCCAAACCTTTCTGCAATGTCTCCACCACAAAATTCGGCAGGTCCGGCACATGCTCCCGAGGGTTTGGTAATGGTTCGGATGTATGCTTGAGAAGCAATGCCATGGGCGTATCTGCATCAAAAGGTTTCCGTCCAGTCGCCATCTCATAGAAAACCACGCTCAAGGCATAAACGTCAACCCGCTGATCTACATCTGCATCATTGATTTGCTCAGGAGCCATATAGGCTGGCGTGCCAATTTGCGCGCTCGTTCCAGTCAACTCTGTTTCTTCATTGCCTCCCAGCAATTTTGCAATTCCAAAATCTGTTAACATTAGCCGCCCGCTGGCGGAAACAAGTATATTTGCAGGTTTTACGTCGCGATGTACGATATTATGCCGGTGAGCATATTCAAGCCCCATGGCAATTTGGGAAAGCAATCGAGCCGCATCCTGCCATGGAACAGGCGCGCCTGCCCGCGCTGTTAGAATCTGCTTGAGTGTTCCACCTGGCATATATTCCATTACAAGATATGGAGAGCCTTCGTATTCTCCATAATCGAGCACTTTCACAATATTCGGATGGGACAGTTTTGCTAACGATTTGGCTTCGCGTTCAAATCGCTTGAGGACGCGTTCAACCTGATTAGGCGGAAAAGCGCTTCGTCGAATGACCTTGATTGCGACGTCCCGCTCCAGTGTTGTGTCCTGCGCCTTGTACACAGTCGCCATCCCCCCCTCGCCGAGTTGCTCGAGGATGTGATAGCGTCCGAGGGATTGGCCGATGAGGTTGGACATGTGGTTCTCCGCAATACTGATCTACTCGTCCGAGGGTTCTTCCCAAGTTGCCAAAAGAAGGTCGGCCTGGTTTATGAATTGCGTGGCTTTTTCCAACCCATGCCGCGCTCCCGTTTCCGAAAATTCCGTTCGATAATCGGCATCCTCCCGTAACGCGCGCGCATCGTCCAGCGCGTCAACCAGGCTTTCATCCAGCATTTGCTGGCTGACGAAGAGATGGCGCATTGCCACAGAGGGGCAATGATGGCTTTTTTCGCGATATCCACGGGTATAAAGCAACGCGCGCGCCGCGTGGAACATTGCATAATAGGTTTGGATCGTGCTCCATTTATATCCCTCGCGCTGGTAACTTGCTTGCGCTTCAACGAGATCGTTGTGAGCGGCTTTCAATTCTTTTGTCACAAGGTAACGCGCTTCGGGCATAACAACCAGCCAGCGTTTTTCAAGACAGCGTTTGAAATCAAGCTCCCAGTTCATTGTTTGCCTCCCAGAGCGCTAAGCCCCGTTTCACCTGCGCGTGGAAAGCCGCATCCTTTTCTTTCATTTCAACCAGTTCCTGGTTGTTCATTACCACTGGTTGAACGGGTAATCTCATCCTGTAACGCCCGACTATCTTTATCACTTTTTCGCGCTCTGCGGAAAGAATGAATAGGTCAATATCGCTTGCCTCGGTGTTTGTGCCATCTGCGCGACTTCCAAACAGAATGATTTGACGGGATAATGGGCGCAATTCGGCGAGCATTGGCTCTATGCTGGCAAGTGTGTCTAATGTCTTGAACTGACGGATGATTGGGTGTAGATCGTTCACGCGATAAAAATTCATTCGTCCCTTGCGCTCACGATGAACGAGACCATTCTCGTACAAGGTGCGAGTAGCCTTATTAACCGCGGTGCGACTCACGTTGGCTGCCTCTACAATCTCACGCTCGAAAAAAGCCCTGCCTGAGTTGCGGGCAAGGAAAAGCAACACACGCGCCTGGCTGGCCGAGAATAAGGCTTCGAAAATATCCATTCCTGTTAATCCTTTCAAAAGGATAATTGTCCATCTGAATGGATTATACACCCTCGCCGAGTTGCTCGAGGATGTGGTAGTGGGAGGTGGGTTGGCCGAGGAGATTGGTCATGCTGGCTCCCAAGTCCATTGATGAGGGTTCCATTTGCTTTCAGGAATTGATTGTAAAACAGGTTCGAGAAATTTCTGGCAAGCGGGAAAGGCATCTGCTATCGAAGCCCATTGCAGCCCTGTCTCACTTGCCAGTTTTCGGAATGGGCTGTTCCAATCTGTTGGCGGTGCTGGCAGATTGCGCGGCAGGGAATGAGTGTTTCGCGCTTCAAATGTTGATTGTATCGCGAGAAGTAATCGTCCGCTCGATATGGATGACAGTTCTGCCATCAAAAGAATGTCAACCAAATCCTTCACCCTACTGCTCGGTGTATTGGCGATATGCGGTCTGGTATATGCATGAACCTTCTCTGCGATTTGCTGGCTGATGGGGAAACACGCGGCAACGACGGGAGAAATTTCAGCGAACGCCAACAGCGGCGGCATGGATAGCATTTCCGCCTCTTCATTCATTGGGTCGCCAACGCCAATATCTACATGGAATAACTCAAACGGCCTGCCATCCAGCAGCGAGCGGACGTGAAATCGCTCGAAAATTCCATCGTTCGTTGGCACCCGTTCCACCTGAAATTCAAACCAGTCGTTTTGTTTGGCAGATGTTGCCTCAATCAGCATTGCATGAATATTTGGCTGCGGTTCGACCAGGAGGAAATCAATATCTCGCGTCGTTCTGGCGCGTTCCCCAAGTCGGATTTGAAGCGCCAGCCCGCCTTTCAAGATCCACAAGCCAGGTTGCGAGAAAGTGAGCCGCGCTAAAAAACGATCGAACGCGACCATCTTTCGCAAACGCGCAAGCGAGGAATGTTCCTGCAAACTAACCTTACGGAGACGGGTTTCCAATGCCTTTCTAAAATCGCTTCCCGACGCGTATTTCAAACTCCTGCCTCCTCTTTTTGTATCCTCTTCGCAATAAGATTTGCGACGCGTTTTTTACCTCGCCCTTTCACGTCCTGCAAACTTTTAAGCGTGGTCAACCCACGTTGCAATGATTGTTGAATGGCTTGAATCAAGAGTTCGTCCGCCAATCCGCCAGCCGCGACATCCACAATCGTACGCGGAACAGTTGTCACGCGCAGACCATTGTATTGGGTGACGTCGTTTTCATCCAGACGATTGGTGTGAAGACGAAGCCCTGCATGGCGGCGTGATGACGTGCGCGGAACGGTCAGGTGAATTTCAGACGGCATAAGGTCGGTCAGATCGTAGAGCGCCAACGCGCTATCGTGTGAGACTACAGCATGTTGTCCAACGCTCAGGCAGGCGACAAAGAGATCTTCATATCGCGTGGATGGAAAGCGGTTGATACGATAAAGACCGCGTTCAATACGCTCGAACTGCCCAGAATTAGCATGATAGGCCAGCAGGGAAGGAGTAAACCCAGCAGACCGCGCCTGCGTTGCGGTGAAATATCCCGCTTGTGCTTCGGCTATATTGAAAAGGGAGTCGTGATCAGGAGTAGGGGTCATGTGTGCAGTTGGTTAAATAAAATTGTATTTTCTACACACATTATAACTGAAGATTTGTGTTACGAAACCACATCTTGCTGTTTCAAGACAAGTATTGTACACGCCCCAAGAAATAGCGACAAGCCGACCAGCATTGCCCATGCAAACAGCAAATGGCTCGCTGAACGCTCATAATTGAGTGTGAACTCAATGGGCGTTTGGATGGTCTCCGGGTCGGGGTCAATATCCACCGATTCGGTTCGGTCCTTTTCCACTTCCACCAGTTCATTTTCGGTCACGACTGGAACGGGGATGGGGTTGCGGCAACTAGGAAAATTTTGCATTTCCTGCGTCACGGTGACGCATTGCCAGTCGTCGGCGGGTTGCTTTACAGTGACGGTCACATTTTCGGTGCGCGGGGCGAGGTTGAAGCGCGTGCGAGAGTAGTCCGCGTTGAGTTGCTCGAGGTTGACCGAGACGCCCAACGCTTCGGTCGTCCAGCGGCTCAACGTCAGGTTGGATAGGGTTCCCGAAACGCCAGGCAGTTTGAACAGCACACCCGCGAAGAGAATCTGGATGAACATCACGCCGAGGATGATGTACGAGACAGAACTGGCATTCGGCGCGATGGCCGAGATGAGCAGCCCGAACATGATCGCCGCGACCGCTCCCAGCACAAGGGTGATGTAAATTTCAATCGGCGCGGGCAAAATTACACCATCGGAGGGAAAGTCAATTTTGAAACTGAGCACGACCAGGAAGAGCAAAACCTGCACCGCGGCAAAGAGACTGAGCAGGAAAACCTTAGATGCGAGATACGGGACAAGTTGGAGGAAGACCATCCGCTCGCGGGCGTAGACCGTCCGCTCTTTGACAATTTCATACGCGGCGGCAAACAGCCCGAGCAGGACGGAGGCCAGCGCCATCATGAAGATCAGCGCCTGTCCGTGCGCGGCGACGGTGTCGGTTTTGGACTCGGCGCCCGCGTTGATGGCCGCGGATAGGATCTGCTCAAGGCGCGTCCCGTCCCCCACCAGCCACCACGCGTCGGCGATCATCAGCAGGTAGGCGGCCAACAGGGGCATGATCGCCAGCAGGATGGTGAGCAAAATTTTGTCGCGCAAGATCAGGTCGAAGTAGCGGCGCGTCAGGTGGAAGAATTGCGTCAGCGGGTTGGCGCGGCGGCCCGAGGTCTCGCGTGAGGCGCCGTCCTCCCGTTTGCCGCGCGGCGCGGGGAGAGTCGTCACGCGCTCGCGCACGTACTTTTTGTAGAAGTCCGAATTCTTAAATCGCTCCTCCCACGAAGCAGCGCGGGCTTTGGCCTTCTTCGGGTCGGGGTCGCTGATCTCGTCGTAGATCGAAGCGAAATTGTTTGCGCCCACTTCGAAGAATTGGTCGGCCTGGTTCGGCGGCCCAAAGAAAACCATTTTGCCCTGCGACAGGAACGCCACCTGGTCGCACTCGGTGATGTTGGCGGTGGCGTGCGTGACGAGCAGAATGGTCTTGCCGCTGTCGGCCAGTTTACCGAGCATCACCATCATCTTTTTTTCGAGACCAGGGTCGAGACCCGAAGTCGGTTCGTCGAGGAAGAAGAGCGGAGGATCGGCGAGAAGTTCCACGGCGATGCTGGCGCGCTTGCGTTGCCCGCCGCTCAAACTTTGGATGGGCTGGCCGCGCTGTCCCGAAAGTTCCACCTGCTCCAGCACC
The DNA here is from genome assembly GCA_034411715.1 of Anaerolineales bacterium. Taxonomy (GTDB): domain Bacteria; phylum Chloroflexota; class Anaerolineae; order Anaerolineales; family Villigracilaceae; genus Denitrolinea. The sequence continues at coordinate 26,210 of DAOUMJ010000220.1, forward strand.
TTGTTCACGCGCGCTTCGATCTCACTGTTGTTGATGTCTTCGGGCAGGCGCAGTCGCGCGGAATAACGCAGCGCCTGTTCGACGGTGAGTTCCTTGTGCAGGATATCGTCCTGTGGGACGTAGCCAATCTGCGAACGGAACGCGTCGTAGTTGTGGTAGAGGTCTTCGCCCTCGATCAACACCCGACCCTGTGGCGGGAGCAGTCCGCTCATCGTTTTCATCAGGGTGGTTTTTCCCGCGCCCGATCCGCCGACGAGGCCGACGAACTCCTGCGGATAGCACGAGAGGTTGACGTTTTCGAGGATGGCTTTGCGCGCCGCGCCCGTCCCGACGAGGACGTTGAGGGCCTGGCCGTCCAGCCGAAGTCCGCGCGTGGCGGCGAACACTTTGACGACTCCCCCTCCCTCGTAGGCGAGTCGGAACGGACCGATCTGGATCGTGTCGCCGCGCTTCATCGCAGTCGGCCCGCTGACGTGCTTCCCGTTGACGAATGTGCCGTTCGTGCTGTTCAAGTCCACCAGCGTCCATTCGGGTTGCGCGGGATGCAGAACCGCGTGACGACGCGAAACGGACGGCGAGGGAAGATGGATATCGGACTCGGAGCCGCGCCCCAGCGTGAGCGGCTTCTGTCCTTGCGGCAAAACGGACGCCAACTCGATGAGGCCTGTGGTGGACTCCTTCGCCGCGACGAATGTCTCCACCGCGGCTTTGGCCTGGACTTCGGGTTGTCGCGGCATCAACGGCGTGACCGCGCTCTTCAACGTGACGATGACTCCCAGCCGCGCGTCCTTGCCAAGTTGCAGGCGGACTCCCTCCTTCAGAATTACTTGCTTGATCTTCTTCCCGTCCACGAGCGAACCGTTGCGGCTGTCGAGATCGGTGTAGACCCAATCTTCGCCGCGCAATTCGAGCAGTCCATGCTTGCGCGAAACGACGGGACTTTCCAGCACGATGTCGTTGTCCGCGTCGCGGCCGATGCGATACGGTCCGCGCTCGAGATGGATTTCGCGCGAGGGTTGTCCGGGGATGGAGAGGAGGAGGGTAGGCATGAGGGCTCCGATGACCATGAAATAAGAATCCCCGCAAATTTCCAAAATGCGGGGATAGTCTTTACGAAAACTCGTACACTGGCGTCTGCATGACTCGGTTTGGCTTTGGATGTTCCCGGATGATATGCTGAAGGTGTTGCACGGTAAGCGGCGAGAAGTATTGCTCGCCTGTTTCCAGGTCCACGCGCGCCGGAACATTTTCGACGATGTAGAACTGTCCATCCTTGAACAAGGTGTAGGTCACTTTTTTTTCAACCAGTTTTTCCTGTTTCATGTTTCATCTTCTTTCTCGGTAATCAATCCATTCCGCAGAATTGGGCTCGTAAACGGTAATAATTTTGACGAGCGAACGGCCTGGATAACTGCATTGAATGTGCAAAGGGCGCAGGGAACTCGTCATGCCGAATATCAAACAACTCGGGTCGTACTGTCGTTCGGGTAATCTTCGATGATTTCGCCATTGCCAACGGATTCTCGAATTTCGAGTACGCTGATGTCGCGCAGGATGGATTGATCGGTCGCATGCTTCGAAAATTCGAATTCATCCCGAACAAACTTTGCTTGAATCTCCTGGAACAATGACATGGGAAAATTATAGCACAGGCAGAATGAACGACGCGACTTGGCTGACCGCCCGCGCTTCAACGATCAAAGCGTTTCCTGTTTCGCGGCCGATGCGATAGTGTCCGCGCTCGAGGTTGATCTCGCGGGAGGGTTGTCCAGGGATGGAGATGAGGAGGGTGGGCATAAGAGCCTCTTTCGATTATCTCGATTATAGAATTGCTTGATGAAAACTGCGCCAACCGCAAAGGTTTTGTCTCAGTACTGCACACTTGCTCCACCTGCACTGCACCACACCTGCCCTGGCGGGCGGCGCCAGGGAACGCAGTGCGGTGCAAGTGTGGCCAGCAGCGCCAGGGAGATTCATCTTGCCCGCGCTGGTGCAAAATGAATTTTGCGGTACGAACCGCCCTATGGAAATGTTCCAGTCTGAGCAGGAACAGGCGATGGCGATCGAACATGGCGAGGGGGTTTTGTTTGAGGGTCGCGGCGGTTTGGCGGCCGGTGGAGGGGAGGAGGTGGAGGGTGGTCATGGTTTCATTCTCTGCCTCAAATGCCAAATTGTTGCAGTTCCACCTATTAGTCCACTGACTGCACCCATGATTACTTGACCAAATCCCCAGCCGATTGCTAGACCTATTGCCCAACCAATTTCCCACCCGATTTCCCAGCCAACAGCCCAGCTTATGGTGATCCAAAAAACATTTTTCCATGACGAAAGTGCTTTAACTTTAAGCAAAACGTATGCGGTAATAAAACCGCCAATTGCCCCGCCGATTGCCCAGCCAGCTGCCCAGCCGATTGTCCCACCAACCATCCCGCCAGTCATCCAGCCAACCGCATCAACGATTTCCCAACCAAGTATCCAGCCAAAGGTGATCCAAAAAGCATTTTTCCATGACGAAAGTGCTTTAACTTTAAGCAAAACGTACGCGGTAATAAAACCGCCAATTGCCCCGCCGATTCCCCAACCAAGCGTCCAGAATATTGGCCAGCTGATTGTCCAGCCTAACACTATCAACGATATGTTTATCCCAATTGAAATGGCATCAACACGTTCCTTGGCCTGTGCTTGGATAGGTTGGGGGATTTGACTTTCTAATTTCAAGGTCATAGAGTTTATTTCGTCCTGCAAATTTGTATCGGGTGTAGCCAACTTGACCGTTACCGATTTACTTGGCTCATCCTTTACAAAAGTCTGCCTGCCCTTGCCCTTTTGGATAAGTAAGCTTTCCAAGCCATTCCCAAATAAGGCAAAATCCTGATAACGATCCACTTTATCCTTCGCTAATGCTTTGAGTAACATCTTTTCAACTTCATCAGGCAACTCGCGGACGAAACTTCTTGGTCTTGGTAACGCCTCTGTAACCTGCTTAATCAACACCGCGGCTGGCGTATCCGCCTGATATGGTTTCATCCCCGTAACCATCTCGTACAACACCACACCCAGTGAGTAAACATCCGTGCGCGCGTCCACGCCTTTGCCCTGGAATTGTTCGGGGGACATGTATTCGGGCGTCCCTATGCCCATGCCTGTACCCGTCAAGTCGGCGGTCTCTTCGTTGTTGAGAAGAATCTTGGCAATGCCGAAGTCGGTCAGCATCGGCTCGCCTGATTGAGTGATGAGAATATTAGATGGCTTGACATCGCGATGGATAATTCCCTGCTGGTGGGCGTAATGCAAGGCGCGCGCGATGGGAATCAGCAAGCGGATGGAATCCTCCCACAGCATGGGCTTGCCTTTCAATTGTTGTTTCAGTGTCCCGCCGGGGAGATAGGGCATGACGAGATAGGGCTTGCCGTCATGCTCGCCATAGTCCGTGATGGGGACGATGTTGGGATGGGTCAACTTTGCCAACGCCTTGGCTTCCCGCTCGAAACGTTTGAGGGTCTTGCCCATCGTTTCGAGGGTCAGTTTTTCCGTGCGGATGACCTTTACCGCAACGTCGCGCTCGAGGCGCGTATCGTAGGCTTTGTACACAATCGCCATCCCACCCTCTCCAAGTTGCTCGAGGATGTGATAGCGTCCGAGAGACTGACCGATGAGATTCGACATCTTCCACTCCTATCTCTCAAATTTCGTTTCAGTATATAATGGGGCAAAGCAAACGTCAACCACCAGTACCGCACACTTGCCCTGGCGTGCAAATGCCAGGGAGATTAATCTTGCGCTACCACAATCCCACGCTCGGGGAGGCAGGCATGTCCGCTTGGCTTCATAACACGCTCGTTCGTTCGTTTTTCATCCTGCTGGTTTTAACCATCGCAGGCGCGCAAACCGGGGGTATCGCACGGGCGCAAACAAGCATTGACACGGTCATTCATTACGTGGAGGGGACGCCCTCCGCCGAGAAGATCGCCTACGACGTGACAGCCTACGTCAGCGTGGCGGATTCGACGGGGAATCCCATCAAGGACCTCACAGCGGAGGCCTTCACCCTCGCCGAGGATTCGCAACTCGTGACGGTTCTCAGCGCGGACCTCGCGCCGGACGCGCCCATCAACCTCGTCCTTCTCCTCGACACGAGCGGGAGCATGGGCGGGACGGGCATCGCGGCCGCCAGGAACGCCGCATCCAATTTCATCGCCGGGCTGAACCCCGAAGACCGCGTGGCAGTGGTGGCCTTCGACGATACCATCCGCACCCGCATTGACTTCACCACCGATCACCAGGCCGCGCGCCAGGAAGTGGCCCTTTTGGACGCGACGCGCGGCGCGGGAACCTGCCTTTACGACGCCGCGTACCAGGCCGCGCAGATGACCGCCACGGTTCCTTCGGGACGCCGCGCCGTCATCCTGTTCACCGACGGCGTGGATGAAAAAGCGGGCGGCGGCGCGTGCAGCATCCACACCGCCGACGACGTGATCGGCATCGCCGCCGAGAGCGGGACGCGCACGCCCATCTACACCCTCGGCATGGGCGGCAAG
>DAOUMJ010000221.1:0-4281 GCA_034411715.1 Anaerolineales bacterium
CAAACTCAATCACAGGCCTCGAAAGAGCCTTGCTTTCCTGACCCCTTTTGAGGTATTCTTCGAGCTGCCTGTTGCACTTACGAGTTGAATCCGCCCTCCGTAAAAACTATGCCAATCGCGAAGATTTTGCCCAGTACCGCAAGATTTATCCTGCCCGTGCAGGTGCAAAATAAATTTTGTGGTACTGACCGCGCTATGGATCCCAATCATTGAATCGCAGCCCTGGCAGGTGGGAATTTCCCATCGAGAAAGGCGCGACGCGCTCTCTAAATGTGTATCGCCATCCCCCCCGCGGCGTGCGCGGCTTCCATCAACACTTCCGAGAGCGTCGGGTGCGCGTGGACGTTGCGGGCGATCTCGTGCGGGGTGAGTTCCATCATGCGCGCCAGCGTCAGTTCGGGGAGCAGTTCGGTCACTTCGGGGCCGATGAGATGCGCGCCCAAAATCTCGCCGTATTTTTCGTCCATCATAATTTTGACGAAGCCCGCGTAATCGCCGAGTCCCAGCGCCTTGCCGTTCGCCTGGAACGGGAATCGCCCAATCTTGACGGAATAACCGCGTTCCTTCGCTTGCGCCTCGGTGAGACCGAACGACGCGATCTGCGGCTGACAATACGTGGCGCGCGGCATCATCTCGTAATCCAGCGTGGCCGACTCCGCGCCCGCGATTGTCTCCGCCGCGACGATCCCCATCGCCGAGCCGACGTGCGCCAGCATCAACTTGCCCGTCACGTCGCCGACGGCGTAAATGTTCGGAACGCTGGTTTGCATTTTCTCGTTGATCTCCACGAAGCCGCGCTCGTTGATCTGGACTCCCACCTGCTCGAGTCCCAATCCCTTCGAGTTGGGGCGGAACCCGATTGCCACCAGAGCCTGCTCCGCCTCGAGGGTCGTTTCCTTCCCCTCCGCCGAGACCTTCACCTTCACACCCGTCTTCGTCGCCTCAACCGACTCGACCTTGTGTCCCACCAGCGATTTAATGCCGCGCTTCTTGAACTCCTTTTCGAGTTCCTTCGAGATTTCCTCATCCTCGAGCGGGACGAGACGCGGCAGCATCTCCACAATCGTCACATCCACGCCGTAGGAATGCCACACGGTGGAAAACTCCACGCCGATGGCGCCCGAGCCGATGACGATGACCGACTTCGGCAATTTCTCCTGTACGATGGCCTCGAGATACGTGACGACTTTCTGCCCGTCCACCTTCCACGCGCCAGGCACAGCCGCGCTCGCGCCGGTGGCGACGATGATGTTTTTGGCGGCGAGTTCCGTCACCTTGCCATCCTTGTCGGTGACGGTGACCGCCGAAGGTCCAGAAAGACGCGCTTCGCCCATGAAGACCGTGATCCCGTTCTTCTTCATCAGGAAGCCCACGCCCTTCGTCAGGCGGTCCGAGTTCGAACGCGAGCGCTTCACCGCCGCGCCGTAATCCAACTTTAAATTCTCGAACGAAAACCCGAACTCCTTACCGCGCTCCCGTAATGTGTGCGCCACTTCCGCGTTCTTCAGCAGCGACTTGGACGGGATACAACCGACATTAAGACAAACGCCGCCCAGCCACTGCTTGTCCACGATGGCGACTTTCTGCTTCAACTGCGCGGCACGGATGGCGGCCACGTAGCCCGCAGGCCCGGCGCCAATTACGACGACATCGAAATTTTCTGCCATGGTCAACTCCAGAGAACAGAGAGTAGAGAGTAGAGAACAGTCTTGCGCCCAATTGTAACCTGTCCGGCCTGTAGAACAAGTCTATAGACTTTTTCTACAATCCGCGCGTTATGATAAACTTGCCCCGCCCATGACCCGGAACCGCCTCCTCCTCGGCCTCGCCCTCCTCGCCTTCACCCTCATCTTCGTCCGCACCGCCTGGGTCGGCGACGACGTTTACATCACCCTCCGCAGCGTGGACAACTTCGTCAACGGCTACGGGCTGACGTGGAACGCGGCCGAGCGCGTCCAGGCGTACACCCATCCACTGTGGATGTTCCTCCTGACCGCGCTTTACATCCCGACGCGCGACGCCTACCTGACCGCCCTGCTCGCCTCCTTCCTCGCCTCCTTCCTGACCTTCTGGCTGGTCGCCCGCCGAGACGCGTTCGCGGCCCTCGGGCTTTTGGCCCTCCTGCTCTCCAAAGCCTACGCGGACTACTCCGCGTCGGGGTTGGAAAATCCGCTCACGCATTTGTTGCTGGTCTTGTTTTTTATCGCTTTTGTTGAACGGAGTGCAACGTCTCCCGACGTTGCGCCTCCTTCCAGAAATTTCCAAAGTCTGGAGACTTTGGAATCCGATGCGTTTCGATTGGGTTTCCTCGCCTCGCTGATCGCCCTCAACCGCCAGGACGCGATCCTCTTCGTCCTGCCCGCGCTCGCGTATTTGACAGTACCGCAAGATTTATCTTGCCTCGCTCGTCGCAAAATGAATTTTGCGGTACTGGGAAACATCATTCTCGGCTTCCTCCCCCTCCTCCTCTGGGAAGCCTTCTCTCTCTTCTACTACGGATTCCCCTTCCCCAACACTTACTACGCCAAACTCGGCGCGGGGATTCCGCAAAGCGAACTCCTCGCGCAGGGACTGATCTACTTCCTCGACTCGCTCCAACGCGATCCCTTGACCCTCGCCGTTATCTTCGCGGGCATCCTCCTCGTCCTCTGGCGTGGACAAGTCCGCGAACGCCTGCTCGCCCTCGGCAGCCTGCTCTACCTCGGCTACGTTCTCTCCATCGGCGGGGACTTCATGAGCGGGCGATTCTTCACCGCCTCCCTGCTGGTCAGCGTCCTCCTGCTCATGCGCCTGCTGCGCGACGCTTCGACGCGCTGGAAGTGCGCGGCGTTCGGCGCGGTGATCGTCCTCGGCCTGTTCGCCAAACCGCCCACCTTCATTCTCGATCTCAATCAACCGCGCTTCACCGAACACGACCTGGTGACCGGCATCAACGACGAGCGCGCTTTTTATTATCCAATTTCAGGTCTAATGAACTATCGCCCCGGTAAACAAATACCGTTTTCGGAGGAAGGCTGGGTGGAGCATGGCTACGCCCTGCGCGAAAGCGGCAAAGCGGTGGTGGACGAGAAGAACGTGGGCTTCATCGGCTATTTCGCGGGGCCGCGCGTCCACATTGTAGATCGCTACGCGTTGGCCGATCCGCTCCTCGCCCGCCTCCCCGCCAAAACGTCGGAGAAGTGGCGCATCGGCCATTTCGAGCGCGCGGTTCCCGAGGGCTACCTCCAAACCCTGCGGACGGGAGTCAATCAAATCCAGAATCCGAATCTGGCCGCGTATTACGACGCGCTCGCGCTCATTACGCGCGGACCGTTGTTCAGCCGCGCACGTCTCCTCGCCATCTGGAAAATGAACACCGGGCAGTTCGACCACCTTCTCACGGAGCCTTCGCAATGATCCCCGGCCTCGACGGAATCCGCGCCATCGCCTTTTTACTGGTCTTTTTACTGCACACCGATTACATTTACATCGGCTGGGTGGGCGTGCAGTTGTTCTTCGTGCTTTCGGGCTTTCTCATTACGGACATCCTTCTACGAATGAAGGAGCGGTTCGGCGCGAAGGATTTTTTCAGGAAATTCTATGGCCGCCGCTTCCTGCGCATCTTCCCGCTGTATTATTTTTACCTGCTGGTCATGTTCGTCGTCACGAGCGTGCTGCTCCAGTACGACTATCGCATCAATTACATGCAGCGTTTTCAGGATCAACTGCCTTATGCCCTGGCCTACGTGTACAATTTCTTCAACGCCAGCGCGGCCTTCGACGGCGAGTCCTGGCTGATCGGCCACCTGTGGTCGCTTTCGGTGGAGGAGCAGTTCTACATCTTCTGGCCCCTGCTGGTCTTCCTGACGCCCCGCAAGCACATCAAGAAATTGTTCGTGGCCGCCATCCTCGCGGGGCCGCTCTTCCGCCTGGGGATCTCGGTCCTCTACAAATACGGCGATCCCTCGTTCCTGTATCCCGATTATTCCGTCACGACCTACACCCTGCCATTTTCGCACCTGGACGCCTTCGGCCTCGGCGCATTCATCAGCCGCTTCGAGATCCCCAAAGCGCGCTGGCAATTCTTCATCCTGCTTTTGCTGCTGCCGGTCGTCGGCTTTGCCAGCACCTACATTTCGACGGGCGGATGGGGCATCGGTACCGCGCTCGGTTTCCAGTATCCGCTCGGCAAGGATCTGAAGCAGGTGTGGGGTTACACCTACCTGAACTATACCTGCGTGCTGCTCATCTATCTCGTTGTCAGGGAAAAATTCCTCGTCCGCTTCCTGGATAACCGCTTCC
>DAOUMJ010000222.1:0-26577 GCA_034411715.1 Anaerolineales bacterium
AATTGTTAACGTGCGATGGGATACGTATCTCCCAGATTCCTGTCGGATACGTGTCTACCAGACTCAAGCGTCGGCTATGTGTCTACCAGAGCTTACAACTTGTGTACGTGTTTACCTGTGTACCTTCCCCAAAGGAGACACCATGATAAACAATTACTGGCAAAACAAAAAAGTCATCGTCACCGGCGGGGCGGGATTCCTCGGCTCGTTCGTGACCGCAAAACTCAAGGAGCGCGGTGCGACGGACATCTACATCCCGACCATTGAGGAATACAACCTCGTCAATCCCAACGACATCCGCCGTATGTACGATGTGACGTTGAAGGATTTCGATCCGAAGAACGCGCTCGTCATTCATCTCGCCGCGCACGTGGGCGGGATCGGCGCGAACCGCGAACATCCCGCCGAGTTTTTCTACGACAACCTGATGATGGGCGTGGAACTCCTTCATCAAGCCTGGCAAAGGAACGTCGGCAAATTCGTCGCCATCGGGACAGTGTGCGCGTACCCCAAGTTCACGCCCGTCCCGTTCAAGGAAGACGACCTGTGGAACGGCTATCCCGAAGAGACCAACGCCCCCTACGGCCTCGCCAAGAAGATGATGCTCGTGCAGGCGCAGGCGTATCGTCAGCAATATGGCTTCAACGCCATCTTCCTCCTGCCCGTCAATCTCTACGGCCCGCGCGACAACTTCAATTTGCAGACCTCGCACGTCATCCCCGCTTTGATCCGAAAAGCCCTCGAAGCCAAGGATCGCGGCGACCACGAACTGCCCGTCTGGGGCGACGGCTCGCCGACGCGCGAATTCCTCTACGTGGAAGACGCCGCGGATGGCATTATCACTGCTGCCGAAAGGTACAACGGCGACCTGCCTGTGAATCTCGGTTCGGGCTATGAAATCTCGATCAAGGATTTGGCCGGGATGATCGTCCGCATGACGGGCTTCGAGGGCAAACTCACCTGGCAGACCGACAAGCCCAACGGTCAGCCCCGCCGCGGACTGGACGTGACGCGGGCGAAACAGCTCTTCGGCTGGAGCGCGCAGGTTCCCTTCGAGGAGGGGATGAGGAGGACGATTGAGTGGTACAAGGAAAATCGAGCGAAGATCAAGTAGTAATCGTCATTGCGAGCCGCGATAGCGGCGAAGCAATCTCCTCGCCACTGAGGGGATTGCTTCGACGGAAGAACACCGTCTCGCAATGACGGGAAAGTTATTATGACTGAAATCGTAAAGCACGAACCCACCACCATCTACATCAAACCCTCCCGCGGCCTCGCCGCGCTCAATTTGCGCGACCTGTGGATTTACCGCGAACTGGTCTTCTTCATGGTCTGGCGCGACGTGAAGGTGAAATACAAGCAGACGCTCCTCGGCATGGCCTGGGCGGTGATCCAACCCGTGATGACCATGCTCGTCTTCACCTTCCTTTTCGACCGCATCGCAAAACTGGACTCGGAGGGCATCCCGTATCCCGTCTTTTCGTTCACCGCGCTCCTGCCGTGGGGACTCTTCGTGACTGCGCTGAATCAGGGCAGCCGCTCGCTCGTGGCGCACAACAACATGGTGACGAAGATCTACTTCCCGCGCCTGATCCTGCCCATGTCCTCGGTCTTTTCGGGACTGGTGGATTTTGCCATCGCCTTCGTCATCCTGGTTGGATTGATGTTCTACTTTGGCGTCACGCCCGCCTGGAATCTTTTGTGGACTCTCCCGCTCTTTCTCCTGCTGGCGATCATCACCGCGCTGGGAGTCGCGCTGTGGCTCTCGGCGATCAACGTCAAATACCGTGACGTGAATCAAGCCCTCCCGTTTCTGACTCAGTTCTGGCTGTTTGCCACGCCCGTCGCGTATTCCTCCTCGGTCATTTCCGAACAGTGGCAGATCGTCTACTCGCTCAACCCGATGGCGGGAGTGGTCAACGGCTTCCGCTGGGCGCTGCTCGGCTCGGGCAACGGTCCCGACGCGGCGCTGTGGGTTTCGGTGGGGATTTCCATCCTGATACTTGTCACAGGCTTGTTCTATTTCCGAAGCACGGAGAGAACTTTTGCGGATACGATTTAGGGTGTCAGGTGTCAAGTGTCAGGTGTCAGGTTCATACAATCAACATAATAAAGGAGGCTGACATGGCATTGATAAAACGTTTTGAGGATATTCAAGCGTGGCAGGAGGCGCGGACACTTGTAAAAATGATCTATGCGCTGACCAAGAAAGAACAATTTTCCAAAGATTATGGCATGAAGGATCAGATCCAGCGCGCGGCGGTTTCTGCGATGACAAATATCGCAGAAGGCTTCGACTGTGAATCGAAAGTTGAGTTCGCTCGTTTTCTCGGCTTTGCTCGCCGATCAGCAGTGGAAGTCCAATCGCTTCTCTACGCCGCACTGGACACGAACTACATTACCCAAACCGAATTCGACGCGCATTATGAGCAAGCGCGCAAAACCAAAGCCCTCATCGGCGGCTTCAAACGCTCTCTGGGCGACAAATAACATCACTCATCAAACCTGACACCTGACACCTGACACCTGATACCTGATACCTACCACCTGACACATGGCAACCGCTATTTCAGTAAAAAACCTCAGCAAACAATACCGCATCGGCGCGGCGGAGACGAAATTCCGCTACAACATGCTCCGTGACGTGATCGTGGACACGGTCTACGCGCCTGTTCGACTCGCGAAGGCGATGGTGGGGAAGTCCGAGCGGCGGATGAACCAGAATTTCATCTGGGCGTTGGACGACGTTTCGTTCGATCTCGAAGAGGGGAAGGTGTTGGGGATCGTCGGGCGCAACGGCGCGGGGAAAAGCACCCTGCTCAAGATACTCTCGCGCGTCACCGAACCCACCAAAGGGACAGTGATGGTGCGCGGCCGTGTCGGGTCATTGCTCGAAGTGGGGACGGGATTCCATCCCGAATTGACGGGGCGCGAAAACATTTACATGAACGGCGCGATCCTCGGAATGAAGCGCGCCGAGATTGACTCGAAATTCGACGAGATCGTGGACTTTTCCGAAGTCGCCACGTTCATTGATACGCCCGTCAAGCGCTACTCCTCGGGCATGTACCTGCGACTCGCCTTCGCCGTCGCCGCGCATCTCGAACCCGAAATTCTCGTCGTGGACGAAGTGCTTGCTGTCGGCGACGCGGAATTCCAGAAGAAATGTCTCGGCAAGATGGGCGACGTGGCGCAACAGGGACGCACCGTGTTATTCGTCAGTCACAACATGTCCGCGATTTTGCGCCTCACCAACGAAGCCATCGTTCTCAACAAGGGCAAACTCGTCATGCGCGCGCCCACCCAGCAGGCCGTGGACTTTTATCTTTCGTCGGGGCAGGCGCAGGCGGGCGAGCGCGTTTGGGAGGCGGATGAGGTCCCAGCCGCGAGCGCGCCGTTTCGGCCGATCCGCCTCACGGTCCGCGATCGAAGCGGCAAGGTCGTGGACACGATCCGCTCCACTGAGCCGGTCACGCTCGAGTTCGAATATCGCCTCGACGCGCCCGTCACGGGTCTGCGCGTCGGCATTTACGTTTCCACCATGCGCGGCGAATACGTCCTCACCTCGTTCGACACCGACGACGCGCACATTTTCGAACAACACGGAACACGCAACACGGGACATTACGTCAGCCGCGCGATTCTTCCAAAAGATATTTTCAACGAAGGCCGCTACAGCGTGGGTGTGAACGCGTCGTCGTTCGGCGTGCGCCGCTACTTCATGGACGAGAACGCCCTGGCCTTCAACGTGGACATCAGCGGCGCGCCCGGCACGCAATGGCCCGAGCCGCGCGTCGGTCCCATCCGCCCGCGGTTGGAATGGAAAATCGAGAGACTCGATTAATCGCAGAGCACGCGGAGAGCGCAGAGAGAAATTGTTTTTCTCCGCGTTCTCCGCGATCTCTGCGGTAGATAAAGCATGAATAAAACCCTACGCAACTTCCTCGGCGAACTGCCCCTGGCGGCCGAACTGGATTACACCCTTCGGCACGCTTCGCGGAGCCGCGCCCGCAAGGATCACTACAATCTCCACCGTCTGGAGGAGTCCCTGCCCGCGCTGGCTAAAATTGCCGCGCCTTTTGCCGCAAACGCGCCGCGCGGGAAAAAGATTCTATTCTTCGCGACATTGCATTATTGGATCGAGCAATCGTCAGTCATCAGCCTCGTTCTCGCCGGCCTCGGACACAAGGTCACGCTGCTGACATTACCCTACTCCGAGTGGCACAAGAAGATGGACAGAATGACCCAGCGCCAGCGCATCCTCCACACCCGCGATGCCCTGTCCGCGCTCTCTCCTCTTGTCGAACACCTCTCGACCTTCGACCTTCGACCCTTCGACGCCGCTCAGGGCAAGCCTTCGACTACTCTTCCCGACTCGCTTCAACGCGATGTCGAAGAAATCTCCCTCTGGGACGCGCAGTACACGCTCATGCGCGAAGAAGTGGATATGTCGAATCCATCCGACCGCGCGCTTTTCGATTTGCGCCTCGAGCGCAACGGATTAGCGGCAAGCGCCGCGCTGGCGTATATGCGAGAAAACACACCCGATGTGGTTCTCATTCCAAACGGCTTGATTCTCGAAATGGGCATCGTCTTCCGCGTGGCGCGTCACCTGGGAATCCCCGCCGTAACCTACGAGTTCAACGACCAGCGCGAGCAGATCTGGCTGGCGCAGAACTCGTCCATCATGCAGCAGGACACGGACTACCTCGTGGAAGCGCGCTGCAAAATTCCCATGACCGACGCCATGTACGAGCGCGTCGCCGACCTGGAGAACGCCCGCCGCGGCGCGCGCGTCTGGGGCAAGTCGAAACGGCTGTGGCAATATGTCTCCTCGCAGGGCGCGGACACAACGCGCAAGGCGCTCGGCCTGGACAGCCGCCCCGTCTCCATGCTCGCCGCGAACGTGTTAGGTGACAGCCTCACGTTGGGACGCGATATCTTCGCCAGTTCGATGACCGAGTGGATCACAAAGACCGTCCAGTATTTTGCCAAACGCCCCGACGTTCAGTTGGTGATTCGAGTCCATCCTGGCGAGAATCTGGTCCCGCAAGCCAGGTCCATGGGACAGGTTGTCCGCGAGGCGCTGCCCGAAATCCCGGGTCACATTCACGTCATCGGCGCGCTGGACAAGATCAACACCTACGACCTGATCGAGATCGCCGACCTCGGCCTCGCGTACACGACAACGGTCGGACTCGAAACCGCGATGAACGGCGCGCCCGTCATCTCGTGCGGACAGACGCATTATCGCGGCCGAGGGTTTACAATTGATCCCAATTCCTGGGACGAGTACTTCGCGGCGTTGGAGCGCGTGCTTGCGGATTTGCCCATCCATCGTTTGAGCGAATCCCAAACCGCCTTCGCCTGGAATTACGCCTACCGTTTCTTCTTCGAGTACCCGCGCCCGTTTCCGTGGAGGCTGATGAAATTTTGGGACGACCTGGAAGAGTGGCCGCTCGAAAAGGTCTTGAGCGACGAAGGCCGCGCGCAGTTTGGAGATACGTTCAAGTTTCTGGTTGGCGAGCCATTTTTCTGGAAGGATTAATTCCGTACACGGATTACGCGGATTTTACGGATTTACACGGAAAAATCTTTTTAGTACCGCAATATTTATGTTGCCCCGCTGGGCGAGATAAATCTCGCGGTACTGAAGGGCGGACGTTAGAGAACGTCCGTTACGCGGCAAGCGTAAGAGACGCTCTCTAGCGTCGGCTCTGACGCAAGCACACTTCACACCCGAGTCAAAAAAATCCGCCCCCATCCGCCTAATCCGTGAAATCCGTGTACAAAGAAAACCAAATGTCCGAAAACACCAAACATCAAGTCCGTGAATTCTACGATCAGATCGGCTGGTCGCAGATCGGCGAAGGCATCTATCAAAATGCCCGCTACGAAGACCTGCGGCCGGTCTCGAGGGAGTACATCCACCGCTGTCATCTGCGCGTGAGGGAACACATCGCGCCCGCAGGCGACCTCCTGCTCGACGCGGGTTCGGGACCCGTGCAATATCCCGAATACGTTTCGTATTCCGAGAATTACAAACGCCGCGTCTGCGCCGACATTTCGATCACCGCGCTGCGCGAAGCCCGCCACCGACTCGGCGCGCATGGATTGTACGTTGTCATGGATATCGCCAACCTGCCGTTCAAGTCCGACGCATTCGACGCGGTGGTGTCGCTGCACACCATCCATCACCTGCCGATGAGCGAACACAGGCAGGCATATTTCGAGTTGATCCGCGTCCTCAAGCCCGGGCGGACGGCGGCCATCGTCAACGGCTGGCATAGTCCGCGCCTGATGCTGATGGCCGAACCGTTCATCCGCCTGGCGCGCATCCTTTCGGGACGCGGCCGCAAACGCAAAAAGGCCTGGGCCGACGTGGACGACCCGACAGGCACTTTCGTCTCCAAGATGACGCCCGAATGGCTGAGACGCGAGCTCATCGGCGCGCTGGATTTTGAAATCCATCCCTGGCGCAGTTTGAGCACGCGCTTCCTGCGCTGGTTCATTCGCCCGCGATTGGGCGGCAGGGCAATTCTTCGATTTGTTTTCTGGTTGGAGGAACGCTTCCCGCGCTTCTTCGGCGAAAACGGCCAGTATCCGCTGCTCGTTTTCCGCAAGGACGCGTCGGAGGCGCGCCAGCCCAACCCGTCCAGAATCGAAGCGGCGCCCGCCGTCGTCCGCGCGGAACAGCCTGTGGATCGCGTCCTGCAAACCGGCGGCGCGCTCGAGTCCAGTTTCGACTTCCCGAAGAGCGCCAGCCAGTGGTTCAAACTTCGCAAGAACCGCCGCCTGTTTTTCTGGTGGCTGTTCCATCGCTCCACCTCGCCGCTGCGCGTGTTGCCCGATTTCGTCATTGTAGGGACGATGAAGGGCGGAACGACTTCCATGTTCCAGTATCTGGCCCAGCACCCGCAGGTGCATCCGCCCTTCCGCAAAGAGATCAAGTATTTCGACATCCATTACACCAAGGGGCTGGGCTGGTACCGCTCGCATTATCCGCTGTGGCTCAAAATGCGTGACGGCGCGCTGACCGGCGAAGCCACCCCATACTATCTCTTCCATCCGCTGGCGGCGGAACGTATGGCGGGCATCCTGCCGACGGTGAAACTGATCGTCATGCTCCGCAATCCGGTGGACCGCGCCTACTCGCACTTCAGCCACATCAAACGCGTGGGACGCGAGCCGCTCTCCTTCGAGGACGCCCTCGCCGCCGAACCCGACCGTCTGGCGGGTGAGGCCGAAAAGATCGTTGCCGACCCGAATTATTCCACCTTCATGCACGTGCATTACTCCTACCTTTCGCGCGGCCGCTACGCGGAGCAACTGCCGCGCTGGCTGGAACGGTTCCCGCGCGAGCAGATGCTGATCCTCGCCAGTGAAGAACTCTCCAGCGAACCCACCGCGGCCTTCCAGAAGACGCTCGACTTTCTCGGCCTCGAGTCGTGGCTGCCCAAACGCTTCAACATCTTCAAGCAGGGCAGTTACGAAAAAATGCCCGCCGACACCCGCGCAAAACTTGTGGAATATTTCCGCCCCTACAACCAGCAACTCTATGATTTGGTAGGGATGAGATTTGATTGGGATAAGTGATTACGGAGTAACTCATGGACTGGAAAACCCAAATCGTCCTCGTCACCGGCGGGACGGGATCGTTCGGCAAGAAGTTCACCGAAATCCTACTCAAGGAAAAACAGCCGAAGAAGGCCATCATCTTCAGCCGCGACGAGTTGAAGCAGCACGAAATGCAGGTGACGGGATTCAACCAGCCCAACCTGCGCTATTTCATTGGCGATGTGCGCGACCGCGAACGGCTCGTCCGCGCCATGCACGGGGTGGATATCGTCGTCCATGCCGCGGCGCTCAAGCAGGTGCCGGCCTGCGAGTACAACCCGATGGAGGCCGTCAAGACCAACATCATGGGGACGAGTAACGTTCTCGAAGCCGCGCTGGATGCCGGCGTGAAAAAGGTGATGACCATCAGCACCGACAAGGCCGTCAACCCCGTCAACCTGTACGGCGCGACCAAACTCGCCGCCGAAAAACTCACCGTCCAGAGCAACGCCTACGCGGCAGGGACGGCCACGCGCTACTCGTGCGTCCGCTATGGGAACGTGGTCGGCTCACGCGGCTCGGTCGTTCCCGTCTTCCTCAAACAGCGCGAGAACGGCGCGGTCACCATCACCGACGAGCGCATGACGCGCTTCTGGCTCTCGCTCGAACAGGGCGTGCGCTTCGTCATCCACTGCATCGAGCAGATGGAGGGCGGCGAAGTCTTCGTCCCGAAGATTCCCAGCATGAAAGTCACCGACCTCGCCCGCGCCATCGCGCCCACCGCCAAAGTGGAGGTGATCGGCATCCGCCCCGGCGAAAAACTCCACGAGGTTCTCATCTCCGAAGACGAGGCGCGCAACACCATCGAACTGGCCGACATGTTCGTCGTCCAGCCTCCCGAAGCGACCTGGTTCGGCTACCAGTGGCAAAGCAAAGGCAAGCCCCTCGCCGACGGCTTCCGTTACTCGTCCGATAACAATTCCGAATGGCTCGATCTCGAAGGCATCAAGAAATACATCGCGCCGTTTGAAGAATTGTATAAGGCTGGTAAACTTGAGGGGTGAGAACGTAAACAGGTAAACAGGTACACACGTACACACGTGACTGCGCCACCTGTGTACCTGTGTACCTGTGTACTTGTGTACCTGTGTACTTCCGAAGGAAACCCATGAAACTCCTCATCACTGGCTCCAGCGGACTACTCGGCCTCAACCTCGCGCTTGAAGCGATGATTTCTCACGAGGTCGTCGGTGTGGACAAGGGCCGACTCAAATCGCCTCCCTTTCGGACGATTCAACGCGACCTGCTGGACGACGGGGCGGTGGACTCCGTCCTCGACGAGGCGCGGCCCGACTGGTTGATCCACTGCGCCGCGCTCGCGGACCTCGAGGCGTGTGAGGACAACCCCGAACTGGCGCGGCGCTTGAACGCGGACCTGCCGTCCGCGTTGGCGAAGGCCTGTAGATCGCGCGGCATCCACATGGTCCAGGTCTCGACCGACGCGGTCTTCGACGGGACGAAGTCGGGAGTCTACACCGAGGAGGACGATCCGCTTCCCGTCAGCATCTATGCGCGCACCAAACTGGATGCCGAACAATTCGTGCTGGAAGCCAATCCCGAGGCCATCGTCGCCCGCGTCAATTTTTACGGCTGGTCGCTGGGCGGACGGCGCTCGCTGGCCGAGTTCTTCTTCAACAACCTGACGAACAACAAATCCATGAGCGGCTACACCGACGTGATCTTCTGCCCGATGCACGCCGCCCATTTGTCACAGACCCTGCTGAAGATGCTGGCGAAGGGACTGCGCGGGCTGTATCACGCGGTGGGGCCGCAGCCGATGAGCAAGTACCAGTTCGGCGTGGAGATCGCCCGCAAGTTCAGGATGAACGAGAGCGAGATTTCGCCAAAATCCATCAGCGCCTCCAGCCTGATCGCCCGCCGCGCCCACAATTTGTATTTATCTGTGAACAAGTTGTCCACAGATTTGGGCGAACCTCTCCCCAGTTTCTCCGCAGGGCTCGACCTGTTTTATCAACAGTCTCAGGAGGGTTTTCCACAGAAATTGCGGAGTTATGCACAGGCGTAGCGCAAATCCCGCTTGCGCGGAACAGGAGAATCCCCATGCCCATCGTCCTCGACGGTTCCTCCCTTACCATCGAAAAACTCGTCGCCATTGCGCGTTTCAACGAAAAAGTGGAACTTGCCCCCGCCGCGCTGGAGCGCATCAAGGTCTGCCGCGCCATGCTGGAGGAGAAACTTGCCGCCAAAGAGATCATGTATGGCACGAACACCGGCATCGGCGAGTTTTCGGAGAAGGTGCTGAACGATGAGCAGGTGAAGGAGTTCCAGAAGTATCTCATCTACAACCATGCCGCGGGCATCGGCGAGCCCGCTTCCATCGAACACGTGCGCGGCGCGCTGGCTTCGCGCGTCAACGTCCACGCGCACGGCAATTCGGGTTGCCGTCCCGAGATTACGCTGACCCTCGTGGAGATGCTCAATAGGGGCGTGACCCCGGTGGTTTGTCAAAAAGGATCGGTCGGCGCGAGCGGCGACCTCGCTCCGATGGCGCAGGCCGCCCTCCTGCTCATGGGCGAGGGAGAGGCATTTTACGAGGGCGAGCGGCTCCCAGGTTCAGAGGCGATGCGGCGGGCAGGGATTCCGATTCCCGGTCTGCAAGCCAGGGACGGTCTCGCGGCCATCAACGGATCCAATTTGCTCACCGCCATGTCCGCCATCCACATTTACGAGATGGAGAGATTTATCAAACAGGCCGAGATCGCCGCGGCGATGTCCATCGAAGCCCTGCTCGGAAATCTCAAACCGTACAATACCAAACTGCACGAACTGCGCGGCTTTGCGGGGGCGGTCACTTCGGCGAAAAACATCATGAAGGTCATCGAAGGTTCCGACCTGACGACGGGCAAAATGAAAACCAAAGTGCAGGACGCCTACTCGATGCGCTCCACCCCGCAGGTGATCGGCGCGGCGCGCGACGCGATCGCGTACGCCCGCTCGCAGGTGGAGATCGAACTGAACGGCGTGGGCGACAACCCGATCTTCGTCCCCGAGATGAAACTGACGTTGACCGGCGCGAACTTCCAGGGGAGTCCCGTCTCGCTGCCGATGGATATGGCCGGGGCAGCCGTGACGATGGTCTGCGTCCTGTCCGAGCGGCGGCTCAACCGCCTGACGAACCCCGCCCTCTCGCAGGGTCTCCCCGACTTTCTCGCTCACGAACCCGGCTTCTACTCCGGCTTGATGCTCTCGCAATACACCGCCGACCACCTCATCGTGGAACAGCGCATCCTCTCCGCGCCCGCCTCGATCCAGTCCATCCCCGCCGCCGCGGACCAGGAGGACTTCGTCTCGATGGGTATGAACACCGCCCTCAAGAACGGACAGATTCTCGATAACGCGTACGGCGTGCTGGGAATCGAATTCATGGCCGCGGCGCAGGCGCTCGACTTCCGCCAGTTCACGCCCGGCAAGGGGACGCAGGCCGCGCGCGAAACCATCCGCAAGCACGTCGCGCATCTCGAAGTGGATCGCCCGCTGTATCCCGATCACAACACGATGAAAGCGCTGGTCCAATCGGGCGAGATTTTGGATGAAGTGGAGAAGGCAGTGGGGAAGTTGGAATGACGGAACTACCACTTGAAATTACCCTCCATTTTTGCTATAACTGAATCGAACACAGATTACGCCGCCGAACATTGGCGGCGATTTTGTTTCCAAAGGAGTGGTTCCATGTCTACATCAACCCCTGGCAGCAGCACATTTCAACGCGTCGTCCGCTGGACAGCGCGGATAACGAGCGTTCCCGTTATCCTGATCTTCCTCCTGATGTTCCTCCTCGACGAAGGTTTCCCGGAGACGGTCAAGCCGAACGAATGGATCATGTTGATTTTCGGTCCCTTTACACTGATCGTGGGATTGATCCTCGGCTGGTGGAAGGAGGGGCTGGGCGGCGTGATCACCCTCGTGGGTTTCCTCGGCGCCATGGTGGTCGGCGACTTTTCCGCTTCCGGCGCGGGATATTTTTTGATCTGCGCCGCGCCGGGTTTTCTGTTCCTGCTTTCGTGGATCCTTTCCAAACCGTCCTGGAAATTACCGGCATGGATGATAAAGGAATTACCCGCCTCTGAGGAGAAACCGCCGCCCCCCTCCAGTGAAAAACCCTGAAATTCCATCGCCGCGAGAGGATGGCGCAAACAACAAAGAGAGCCGCGCATCTCACGCGGCCCTCTTTTTTCATCTTTCATCCTTCATCCTTCCCCCCTCATCTTTCCACACTCACCACCCCGCCCAGCGCGTTCAGGTGGAGCGTCCACGCGCTTCCCAAAACAAACTGCTGGAACTCGGACAGGTCATCGGGAGCATACGTGTACGTCTCGCCTCCGCTGGCGAAGGTGACGGTATACGTCACCGATTCGCTTCCCAGCCTCTGCCCGCTCGAAACGTTCGGACTGGCATATATCGGCGACAGGTCGCGCCCTTCGAGCGTATACGTCTGGATCGTCTCCCACTCATCCACCGTGTACGAGCAATACTGCGTGGTCTCGTCGTGGCATTCCTCCACCACCTCGGCGTAACCGGTGCCGCTGTCAATCGTCTTCTCCTCGCACGCCTGCTGCACGTCGTCGTAACACGAAACATCGTACGCGCCCGCAGGCGGATTGCCCGCCCGATTCGAATACGATACAGCCTGGAGTTCCTGTACAGGCACCGAGGTTTGCCAGTAGACCTCGCTGACCGTGGCCGTCACGGTTTGCGACGGCGCCAACAGCAGGTACGCCCCGATGCAGACGACCGCCAGACACGCGACCACACCCGCGATCGCGATCCACGGGAATTTTCGCTTCGCCGCGGACCCCGAAGCGGGCGCGGCCGGCCGGAGCGTTCCCGCCGCTGACGGCGCTCCCGCCGGCGCGGCGGAGACGGCGCGCGGCAGCGGCGCGCCGCACTTCGCGCACATCCGCCGCGTGGCTGGATTCACCTCGCCGCAGTTCGTGCATTTCACCTCGCCGATTGGCGCCTCGCGCTGCATCTCGCGTCCCGCCGCCCGCGCCCGACCCTCCTTCAAATCGCCGCCGCATTGCGAGCAGACCGTGGCCGTAGCGGGATTCCGTGTCCCGCAGAACCCGCAGTGGATGTCCGCGCCGGCCTTCGCCGCCTTCGCCACGTTCTCATTCTGGATCAATTTCGCCTCGGCCGGCGCGTAGAACTGGACGTTTTCCGGCTGCGGCGCGCCGCAACCCTCGCAGGTCTTCTGCGGACCCGGGTTGCGGCTGTTGCAGTTCGGGCAGATCCATTCGAGCTGGATAAAGCCTTTGGATTGTCTTGAAGTTGCCATCATTCACCTCTGCAGGACAAATTCAGTTAATCACGGATTTGATTCAAACATCTGTTGCTCCGTCATTGCGAGGAGGGTGCGCTTTCCGACGAAGCAATCTCACGTCCACAGAAGGGGATTGCTTCGCACAAACCGCTCGCAATGACGGGGAAAACTGTGTTACTGAAATTGACAATTTATCCTTCTTCGAACGTAAGTTGTGCGACACAATTTGCCAAACTGCGTTACAAAATTCATCGTAGGGCGGGATGGTATCCCGCCCTACACAAATCCATTCCATTTGCAAATCGATTCTATCATCTTCTCAATATCTGGCTCCGCGCCGCGATACGAATCGCCCGCATCCGCGAACGGGCTTCCTGTCAGCGCGGCGAAAACAGCCGACGCCCCATTCGCCACGTTGCGCGGGCTGTACCCTCCCTCCAGCGCAAAAACGATCCTTCCTTTGCAAATTTCTCCCGCCAATTCCACCAACCGTTTAGAGATGGCGTAAAAACCCGCGCTCGAAAGTCCCAGCGTCGTGAGCGGATCGTCCCAATGCGCGTCGAATCCCGCCGAGACGAGGATCATCTCCGGGCGAAAAGAACGAACCATCGGTGCGATCACTTTTTCTGAAATTTGCTCGAAACACGCGTCGCCCGCGTAGGCCGGGAGCGGCACGTTGACGAGGCGTCCCTTCGCGTGCGGCGCCTCGTCCATCCTTCCCGTGCCGGGATAAATTCCCCATTGATGCGTCGAGAGATATGCCAGCCGCTCGTCATCCCAGAACGCGGCCTCCGTCCCGTTGCCGTGATGGGCGTCGAAGTCCGCCACCAGCACGCGCCCCGCGCCGCGCTCCAGCAGGTCGCGCGCCGCGACGGCGATATTGTTGAACAGGCAGAACCCCATCGCCCGATTCGGCTCGGCGTGATGACCCGGCGGACGCACGATCGCGAACGCCCCAGACGCCTCACCCGCCCAGGCTGCGCGCGCACAGCCCAAAGTCCCGCCCGCCGCGAGCAGGGCGTCGTCGAACGATGATGGCGTCACGAACGTCGGGGCGTAGTCAATGATCCCTCCGCCGCGCGCGCAGGCCGCTTCCACCTCCGCGATCATGCGCGGCGCGTGGACGCGGGCGATCTCCTCGCGGGTCGCGGGCGCGGCATCCAGCCTCTCGATTTGGAAATCAGGCAGGCGCGTTTCGAGTTCGATCAATCTCCCCGGTCGTTCGGGATGGTCTTCGTATTCGTGCGCGGGCGAACTCACCCAGGTGTATGCGGTGGTCATGCTCGAATTATAGCCTCTCTCCACGCATGGAGAGAGGGTGAGGGCAATTAAAGGTTATGCGGCATGTCAGTGACATGCCGCATAACCTTGAGGGGGAGGGACACCACCGACAACCTGCATGGGGGGGACATGCTGATTGCTTCGGTGGCCGACACCCAATACCAGTAAAGGGAGGGCAGGTGTCTTGCCGATAATATACACCCTATTGCTCCACTTGACATTAATGCAAGGTTAGAATTTGGATGCAATTTATCCGATTAGCGGTTATTTTCACGAAAGAGACGCAGCCATTCCTCGACTTCCGCCTCCGACATTCCCGCCTCATTTCCCGGACTTTGGGCTGGCGCGCGCGCCGACGCGTTCACCTGCCCCGCGAACTCCTCGGACGGGACGACCACCGCGCCCGCGGCCCGCGCGTCCGCCTGCACGGCGCGGTCCGAAGTGACCACCGTCCAGTTGCGCGCCGCACGCCCGAGCGACTTGAGCCGGGCGCGGATGGCCGCGTCGGCGCTGCTGCCGAGGCGGACGAAATGCGCGGTCACCAGTCCCAGCCGCCGCGTCCCGGTCTGCCCCGCCGGCGCGCCGTCGAAGTAGACTTCCACTTGTTTTCGTTCCGCGCGGCAAAAGTCCTGCAGGCGCGCGACGAGTTGCATCTCATCGTCCACGTTCCGCAGGCTGAGGCCGAGTTTGGGGATCAGGTTGTGGCCGTCAATTAGAAAGGGCATGGAAGAATTTTACCCCTCTCCACAACAAAAACCCGTTTTCTTCGAGAAAGCGCGTATTTGGCGTTCTCTAAGAGAGTGTCTGAAAACTGACGCGTAAGCGACGTTCTCTAACGTCGCGCCTGCGCTACACCTGCCCTGGCGGGCAAGTGCCAGGGGAGAGCGCAGATTACGCATGGTTTTCGTGATCTACTGAGTATGAGGTAAGTCGGATTGCCAATCCGACCTACCGACTTGGCATATCTGTGGCAAAGACTTTTTACGCTACCGCGACTTCTGTCGTCACGATCTCGAACTGGGGCGGGTTCTCCAGCGTCTTCTTCACCTTGCACAAATCGGCCGAGCGGATGAGGGCGTCGTGGTACTGCTTCGGGAACGTGGGCGGCACCTGGATCTCGAGGCCGATCTTGTCCATCATCCCGGTCATCGGGTTGGCAAAATGCCGCTGGACGATGCGAATGCCGTCGGTGGGGATGCCGCGCTGGCGGCAAAAGCCGAGGATGTAGATGCCCGCGCAGGTCCCGATGGAGGCGAGGAACACCTCGAAGGGCATGGGCGCGGAATCCTGGCCGCCGCCCCCCGCGGGCTGGTCGGTCTGCAGGGTGTGGCCGCGGAAGTGCGCGTCCACCCGCGCGCCGCCGGGGAAGTCTATGATCATTTCCATTTGGGGTTGCTCCGTTCGTGAATTTTCATACGCAACAGAGACAGGCCAAACCGCGAAAAACTTACCCGTTCAGCGTATAATAACCAGCGCTATCTCGTTTCCAAGGAGACTCACATGCCCAACAAAAAAAGCGGCGAAATCGTGGCGTCCCCCTCCGGCGGCGTCCTGCGCGATCTCGTCATGCGCCTCAAACTTATCCTGCGCCTGATGGGCGACAAGCGCGTCAACTTCTTCCTCAAACTTCTGCCGATTGCCTCCCTGGCCTATCTTATCTCCCCGGTGGATCTGGCGCCCGGAATCGCGCTGCCCGTCATCGGCGCGCTGGATGACGCCGCCATCGTGGGATTGGGCGCGTACCTGTTCGTGGAACTCTGCCCGCCGGACGTGGTGCGGGAACACATGAAACAATTGACCAGCAATCTCGATCCCGCCTCCGCCGCAGACGAGATCGTGGACGCGGAAGCCACCGATATTTCCGACAAGCAATAGACCATGCGACGCCTCGCCCTTCTGACCCTCCTGATTCTGACGGCCTGCGCGCCCCCCGCCACGCCTCCCGCGACCCTCGCGCCGGCCACGCCGACCCCCACCTTTCCGCCCCCCGCAACGGAGACCTCTTCTCCCGTCCCGGCCGGGAGCGTGACCGATTTCCCGAACCCAGAATCCTACGAATGGAAAGTCGTCGCGGGCGGGTTCGTCAGTCCCGTGGACATCCAACACGCGGGCGACGGCTCGGGGCGGCTGTTCATCGTCGAGCAGGCGGGCGTGATCCGCATCCTGCAAAATGAGACCGTGATCGAACCCCCCTTCCTCGACATTTCCGAGCGCGTACACGACCGCGGCAACGAGCAGGGGCTTCTGGGGCTGGCCTTTCATCCTGATTTTGAATCCAACGGATTCTTCTACGTCAACTACACCAAACAGGGCGGGGATACGGTGATTGCGCGCTTCACCGCTTCGGGGAACGCCGCCGACCCGAACAGCGAAGCGCAACTGCTCACCGTCAGCCAGCCGTTCCCCAATCACAACGGCGGCGGACTGGCCTTCGGCCCGGACGGTCTTCTCTACATCGCGCTGGGCGACGGCGGCTCGGGCGGCGACCCGCACGGCAACGGACAAAGCCTGAACACCCTGCTTGGGAAAATCCTGCGAATTGACGTGAACGGCGGCGAACCATACACCGTGCCGCCCGACAATCCTTTTGGCAACGAGATCTTCCACTACGGCCTGCGGAATCCCTGGCGATTCTCCTTCGACCCGCTGACCGGCGATCTGTGGATCGGCGACGTGGGACAGGGCGCGTACGAGGAGATTGACTTTCTGCCCGCAGGCGCGCCCGGCGGCGTCAACTTCGGCTGGAACCGCTTCGAGGGATTCCACGATTACACCGCGGGCGAAATTCCCGAAAATTACCGCCCGCCTCTCTTCGAGTACACCCACGCGGAAGGTTGTTCGGTGACAGGAGGCTACGTTTATCGCGGATCCATGCCCGAATGGCAGGGCGTATATTTCTACGGCGATTTCTGCTCCGGCAAGGTGTGGGGCGCGCTTCGCCTGGTCACCGCGAGCGAAGAGACATCCATCTCCACCGTCCTGTTCGAGACCGGCGCGCAGATCACCACTTTCGGGGTGGACGAATCGGGCGACATCTACATCGCCGGCCGAAACGGAAACATCCTGCGCCTGGATCGCCGCTGAGAGAAATAACGCGATGTCAGTTGGGCAGCATCCTTTTACCGCGGAGCGCGCTGAGTTCGCAGAGAAAATCTCGGCGGGCTGCGGTCTCTGCGGTAAAACAAATTAAACTGGATAAATGCGAGAGATGTCATCCAAAATCAAGCCAATTGTCAGACCAATTTGTGACGCGCGTCACTGGCTGATTTTTTCCCCTTCCCTTAAACTGTAGGCGTAGTCAGGAGGCTCCCATGGCGTTCCGAACCTGGCAGATTGAACAGATCAAATACTGCGAGCACGTTGGTCGCGAGATCGCGCTCGAAACGGAAGTCGCTTATCCCGCCGAGCACCTGCCCGAACAGCAACCGCGCGTCATTGCCCACCGCTGTTCCAACGCCGCCGCCTGCAACATGTTCGACAAGGCCGTCTGCAAATGGTGCGGCACCAACCCTGACCACAATCCACTGTAGCAACCGACAGGCCGCAAGCCTGTGGTATCTCTCTCCTCCCTCTGAGTTGGCGAAAGGCATCCCCGCGAAATTTCGCGGGGATTGCCGTTAATGCGGCAGTTCCTTCAAGAACGCCGACACCGACTCGTCGGCGGGATGCAACTTGACCTGCCGCGGCGTCCCCACCTGCTTCAACTTCCCGCCCACAATGACCGCCACGCGTTGCCCCACCTGCGCGGCCTCCTTCAAGTTGTGCGTGACAAAGATCGCTGTGCGGCGATCCTCCGCCAGCAGGGACGAAAGATCGGACAGCAACCCCGCGCGCGTGGGCGGATCGAGCGCGGCGAACGGCTCGTCGAGCAGCAGCAATTCGGGATCGAGGACGAACGCCCGCGCCAGGCTGACCCTCTGCGCCTCGCCCCCGGACAATTGACCGGCCCGCCGTTTCGACAGCGAATCCACCCCCAGGCGACTCATCCACATCCCCGCGCGTTTTCGAATCTCCCCGCGCGCCGCGCCGCGAAATTTGAGCCCCAACGCGACGTTCTGCTCCACCGTCATATCCATCAGCAGCGGGGACTGGAACACGTACGCCAGTTTGCGCCGATATTCCAGGTCGTCCCATTGACCGAGCGGAACGCCGTCCACGCGAATCTCCCCCCGCGCGGGACGGATGAGTTTCGCCAGCGCCAGCAGCAGCGTGCTTTTCCCCGCGCCGTTGGGACCCACCACCGTCAGCGTCTCGCCGCGAGGGATGGACAGCGCGTCCACTTCCAACACCACGCGCTCTTTCCTTTTTATTTGCAAATTCTCAATTTCAATGAGTGGATTCATTCACTACCGCCCACCGTCATTGCGAGGGTGTTCTCCCCGAAGCAATCCCCCCTCAGACAGGAGATTGCTTCGTCGGGACGCTTCGCGCACCCTCCTCGCAATGACGGTAAAAGTAGTTTTTTGTAAATAGAACGTATTCATCGCTTCGCCCCCTTCTGTTGAATCCACGTCAGCGCGAGATTGATGAGATACGTGATGATCAAAAGCAGCGCGCCCAATGCAAGCGCTTGATCGAACTTGCCCCTGGACGTTTCCAGCACGATGGCCGTCGTCAGCACGCGCGTCTGTCCTTTGATGTTGCCGCCCACCATCATCGAAGCGCCCACCTCCGAGATGACCGAGCCGAAGCCAGCCATGAGCGCGGCCAGAAGCGGCAGCCGCGCCTCGCGCCACAGCGACCAGACCATTTGTCCGCGCGAGGCGCCGAGGCCGAGCAGTTGCTGTCCGAGACGGGGATCGAGCGCGCCCAGCGCGGCGGCGGTCAGTCCCGTCACCACCGGCGCGGCAATGATCGTCTGGGCGATGACGATGGCCCAGGGCGTGTAGATCAGCCGCAAGTCCCCGAGCGGACCCGAGCGCCACAACGTCATCGCCACCACGAGGCCGACAACGACGGGCGGCAGCGCCATCCCCGTGTTGATGATGCTCAGGATAAACGACCTGCCGCGGAAATCTCCCAGCGCAAGCCACGTGCCGAGCGGCAGGCCGATCAGCAGGCTGATGAGCGTGGCAAGCGAGGAAACCTGGAGGGAGAGAAAAGTGATTTCGAAGATTTCGGTCATGGGAAAGGTACACAGGTACACAAGTACACAGGTATGCAGGTACAACATGCCAACTTGTGTACGTGTCTACGTGTGTACTTGCCTCATACTTACATCACAAACCTAACTCTTCATCTGCCTTATCCGCATCGGGATAGAAGAGCGGCTCGCCGAATTTGTCCACGCCAAACTCGCCGATGATTTTCTGGGCGGCATCGGAGACCATGAAATTCGCAAACGCCAGCGCGCCGTGGTAATTCACCTTCGGCCACTTGGCGGGGTTGACCGTGATGACGTGATACACGTTCAGCAGCGAGGTGTCGCCTTCGACGAGTATTTCCAGTTGCAGGTTGCCTTTGGCCGCCAGGTACGTGGCGCGGTCGGTGAGAATGTACGCGCCCTTCTCGGAGGCAACCGTCAGCGATGCGCCCATGCCCTGCCCCGTTTCGAGATACCAGGCCCGGCCTGCGGGATCGAGCGCGGCGGATTTCCACAACGCGATTTCCGTTTTGTGCGTGCCTGAGTCGTCGCCGCGCGTGATGAACGGCGCGCCCTTGTCGTAGATCGCGGCAACCGCCTCCGCCGCCGAGCCCATGCCGTTTATGCCTGCGGGATCCTCCGCGGGGCCGACGATGACGAAGTCGTTGTGCATGACAAGAAGGCGATCCCTGCCAAAACCATTTTCCATGAACGCGGCCTCCGCCGACGGCGCGTGGACGAGCAGGACGTCGGCGTTGCCCTCCTCGCCCATCTTCATCGCCTCCCCCGAACCCACCGCCACGGTCTGGACGATGTAGCCCGACTCTTCCTCGAAGAGCGGAACCAGCGCGTCGAGCAGGCCCGAATCCTGCGTGGACGTGGTGGTGGCGAGTATCAGGTTGGGGTTGGCTGGTTTGGAGGAGCAGGCGGAAATCAACAACGCCAGCAAAAACAGAACAGTGATGATGCGTTTCATGGTGTCTCCTGGGTAACGCAAAATTAATTTCAGTAAATCACAGATTCATCCGTCACTGCGAGGAGGGCGTTCTTTCCGACGAAACAGTCTCCTCGTTACAGGAGGAGATTGCTTCGCAAAAAGCGCTCGCAATGACGGTTGTCAGTCGCGTTTCTGCAAAACCGTGATTTACTGAATTTGCGTTATGAAATTTTCTCGCCGCTGTGGGAGGCGTTGTATCCCGTCAGCGCGTTGAGTTCGGCGCGAAAGGCCGCGGTCTGCAAATAATCCAGCAGGGGCGAAAGGGTTGTTTCGTTCTCGCGCGGCAGGATGAGATCGTAGCGTTCCTCGAAGAGCGGGATGAAGTCAAGTCCGTGCTGGTGCGCGGCGGCCTGCAATCCAAGCGAAACGTCCGCCTTGTTCGATGCCACCAACGCGGCGGCCTCGGTGTGCGTCTTCACGACTTTTTCGTAGCCGTTGATATTTTCCGCGGGGATGTTGAGTTTGCGAATTTCAGAGTCGAACCACAAACGAGTCCCCGACCCCGCGTTGCGATTCACGAAGCGGACGTTCGAGCGCGCAATATCGGACACGCGCTTAATTTCTTTGGGATTTCCCGCCGCGAGGATCAAGCCCTGCGTGCGATAGGCCAGCGTGACCATCTCCATCTCGCGGTCGGGGAAAAGATGGCGCACGAACGGGGTGTTGTATTCGCCGCTTTCATCCAGCAGATGCGCCCCCGAAACCTGGCACAATCTCTGACGGAGATTCACCAGTCCGTCCAGCGAGCCGACGGGCAGGCTGAGCAAACTGACGTGCTTCGCCAGGTGCGCGGCAACGCCCTCCAACGCGAGATCGTGACTGCCCGAAAAAATCAGCGACGGCTTTTTGCTCTTCGGCAGGACGATCTCCTGCAAAAGCAACGCGTCCGCTTTGGCGCGATAGAATTTCTCGGTCACTTTTCCCGTGCGGCGGATTTCGGCGATCTCGACCATGCCTGCGGATTCCAACGCGAGGATGTGGTGGCGAATCCACGCGGGCGACTGCTTCATCGTCCGCGCCAGTTGCGTCAGCGTGGCGGGGGAGGCCATCAGCAGGCGCAAAATGTCCATGCGGCGCGAGTCGGCGAGGAGTTTGATCTGGTCGAAGGAGGAGAGGGGTTGGATGGTTTTCATTTCGTTTGGCAGTACCGCAACACATCGTCCCCGAATGGGGATTCATGTTGCCGCCACTGACAAGATAAATCTTGTGGTACTGAGAAATCTGTTCAATTAAGGAAAAACTTATCCGAGAGTCTAATCGGATTGAAAACGACTGTCAAGCAAAAAAACAGCCCCCGAAATTTCGAGGGCTGTTTGTGGAGCGGGACGGTATCCCGCCAGTTACCGAATGCAGAATGCCATTCCGCACTACAACTGCTTACGCTCTTTCCAGCGCGAACTTGTGTTTGCCGATGCGGTAGTTGCCGTTCCCCGCCAGCACCTTGTCCACGAATTGTTCGGGGATGTCCACCAGCGTATGCTTGTCCTCGATGCGGATCTTGCCGATGGTGTTGCCGGGGATGTCGGCGTGGAAGGCGATCATGCCAACCACGTCATTCGGGCGGACGCCGTGATATTTTCCCGTGCTCATCTTCAGGCGGATCATGCCCGCCTCGTGCGAGACTCTGCCCGACGTAACGCTTCGCCCGCGGACCTGGGATCGGTCGCGGCCCGCGAAGCGCGCGCGTTCGCGCGGTCGCGAAGCATAGGGACTCTCCACCACCTCCGACACGGTCGCGACGGGACGCTGTTTCTCGCTCGCACGCGAAAGTTTCAGCGCGGCGGCCGCGATGTCGAGCACGTCATGTCCCTCGGCAGCGAGTTGCTCCACAATGACGCGTTCGCGCTTGGCGCGTCCGCGCGCCAGCCAGACTTTCATCTGCTCCAGCAGTTGTTCCTCGCGGCGTTTGAAAATATCCTCCTGGGTGGGAAGTTTCGCCAGCGTGAGTTTCTGTTTGGTGAAGCCTTCGATATCGCGCAGGCGGCGTTTCTCGCGCGGCGTGAAAAATGCAATGGCGATGCCCGTCTTGCCGGCGCGTCCCGTCCGCCCGATGCGGTGAACGTAGACTTCGGGATCGTCGGGCAACTGATAATTGATCACGTGCGAGATGTCGTCAATATCGAGGCCGCGCGCGGCCACGTCGGTAGCGACGAGGACTTTCAGTGTGTTGGCGCGGAATTTTCCGAGGATGCGTTCGCGGGCGTTCTGTTCGAGGTCGCCGTTGAGCGCCTCGGACGGGAAGCCGCGCACGGAGAGTTCGCTGGCGAGACGCGTCGTCTCGGCGCGGGTGCGGGCAAAGACCAGCACGCTGGTCATGGATTCCATTTCGAAGAGATTCGTCAGCGCGTTCAACTTGTCCGATTCGTGGACGAGGTAGTAGCGTTGCTCGGTGGCCTGCACGGTCAGAGTCGCGCGTTTGACGGAAACCGCTTGCGGGTCACGCATGAAGCGAGCGGCGAGGGCGCGGATGCGCGCGGGCAACGTCGCGCTGAAGAGGGCAGTCTGCCGCTCGGTCGGGGTCGTCGCGAGGATGGCTTCCACCGATTCGATGAAGCCCATGTTGAGCATCTCGTCGGCCTCGTCGAGCACCACGGTTTTGACGTCGCCCAGGTCGAGCACTTTGCGTTCGAGCAGGTCAATGATGCGGCCCGGTGTGCCGACCACAACGTCCACGCCGCGTTTCAACTGGCTGATCTGCGGGGCGTACGGCTGCCCGCCGTAGACGGGGAGGACGCGCACTTTGAGCAGGCGGCCATAGGCGAGCATGGCCTCGGCCACCTGGAGCGCGAGTTCGCGCGTGGGCGCGAGGACGAGCGCCTGCGGTTTGCGATTGGGTTGAAAGTTGTGGAGGATGGGGAGGGCGAAGGCGGCGGTTTTGCCTGTGCCTGTCTGTGCCTGGCCGATCACGTCCGCGCCGGTGAGCATGACGGGGATCATGGCGGCCTGGATGGGAGTCGGCTCGGTGTACCCAAGCGCAGTGACGGCTTGCGCGAGTTCTTCGCGCAGGTTTAAAGAAGTGAAATCGGTGGTCATTGGAGTCCTTTTGTCAGATAGTCACATAGTCGGATAGTCGCTGGTCAAATAGCCGCGTGCCTGACTATTTGACGATGAGACTCTGGACAATGTGACTCTTTGGAATGTTCCGACGACTCCGTTTAACTTCCTTCCTGCCAACAAGCCTTTCTTTTCAGATCGGCCCGCCCAACAAAAAAGCCCGACTGTGTTGCGTCGGGCTGTCGTTTAGAGTGATCAAAACAAGTTCCCAGAAGCGTTGCGCTCTTTGTAGAGCGGCGGGAGTATAACACGGAAATTGGGCTTGGAGTTTGGCGGTTTTGAGGTCGGGGGAAAGAGCGGAAACACGAAGGAGCACGAGGGATACAGAGGATTTTGTCCGCGAAGGCCGCTCCTGAAAAATTTGTGACTTATCGTCCGTAGACTTATAAGCCACCGAATAATATCATGCTTACATGGACAAAGAAAAGATTGTTTTGAAACGATTTGGCGAAAGAGTTCGATCCCTGCGAAAAGAACGTGGGATGTCGCAGGAAAAATTTGCTGAGTTATGCGGACTTGATCGCACCTACATTAGTGGAATTGAACGTGGGACACGAAATGTGTCGTTGAAAAACATTGAGGCCATTGCTCATGCGTTGGGTATTTCAAAATCAGATTTATTCAAGGGAGTTTAGGATTTCCATGCCAAACTTTGAAGACGTCATTTCGCGATTGGAAACTTTTGGCGATAAGCCAGGAGAAACCCTGTCGAAAAGGATCAAAAGAACCACTATTGAGGATGCCCGTGTGTTCATCCACCTGTGGTCTGACTTGTTTCGGAAATTGTTGATTGAGAACGGCATTGATAAGCGTCAGGTCACAAGATTGACGGCAAAATTTCGTGACGCTGGTCGTCGTTCGCCACCGTGGCAACCTGGTTCGGAAACTGGAAATCGAAGACCCCAAGACGGGGCGGATGGGAATCGCCGCAATAGATGGTTATTCGATGGGAAGCACAAATTTTTCGCTGACGAAGTGACCGCGACTCTCTCGGAGACTCGCTACTTTATGCAGACTTTGTCAATGAAAGGGGCGCCTTCGATTCCCGATGGACGGCTGGAAACAGAGTTTGTATCCATTCTGGGACATCCGCTCAGGCCAGGGATGTTTCTCGATCCAATCCAAAAAATACCTGTCGAGTTCCAAAAATTCGTAGCCAGCCCAAGATATTTGGAATCGGGTCACTACATTCCGCTTGGAAAAGGCGGAAAACATACCCCCGACAATGCAACCTTGATGTTGCGTGATAGCAACCGTTTACAAGCCGATTTGGTAACTGCTCAGCCTATTTCGCTGAAAATCGCAAAATGCGGATGAAAAGACGGTCTTTTTCGGCAAATGGCTATATCTGGTGGCCGAACCTATGGCAAATCACTGCCAATCGTGCATACCATTGCCATATTTAGCGGTCTTGTGAACATGCCTGAGCAGTTACCCGATTTGACCATAAACGAGTTACTCGACATCATGGCAGGAATTCTGGAAAGGCAGGATTACTACAAAACGCATTCAAGAAAATAAAGCCTGAACAGAATCCAAAGCCCTCTGCCTGATCAAATTGGCCTTTGCCCTGGCTTCATCAGATTCGCGTACCAAATCGCCGATTTCCTTTTGCTTTTCAGGTCTGGGAAGTGGAATTGGAATTTCTCCCAAGCGATTGTGAGAAATTGTTTCGATTACAGAGGCATAACGTCCCTGGTCAATCAACAATTGACCAATCCTGGAAGAAAGGAAAGCGTAAAGATAACCGCTATCCACTTTGGTTTTGTCAGGCACAATTCGAATGCAATGATCTGAAACTGCGTATTTGGAGAGTTCGCTGTTTACATAGCGGACTCTTCCTGTGCTACCAGAGCGGGTGACAAGTATCCAGCCTTCCTCAACGAGCAGCCCCTGGCTCGCCGCAAAAGACGCTGGCTGGTATTTGTAATCAATATCGTGGATGTGAAAAATCTGCGTGGTCGACAAAAAGGGAATGGACTTGTCGGAAGCAGAAACGTACTTTCTCTTGTGCCTGCCAGGAATAAAGATTTCTTCACATATATCTTTTAGCGGCACAATCGTCTCAAAGGTTCCACTCTTGGCGAGTTCCATTACCTGGCGATAGGCGTCGCTGGCATTCAGGTTGTATGCCCAGGCATTGAGGACTTGCAACGGATGATTCTTGATGGTCTCAATTTCAACAAGGAATCCGTAGGCGCTTTGTTGTTGCAGCGCGCCTATTGCAGAGAACTCTTTCCACGCGCTGGCAATCTTTGGGGTATCGTCTCTTAATTTGGTTTGTTTCTTTTCATCATGAATTTTTTTTCCATCCTGGTCGGTTTCGTAAAGAGGAAGACCGCGACGATCATGTCCAACATAATCGCAAACGGCGAAGAAGACGGGTTTTTGTTTCTTCTCCACTCCTTTTCTGAATACAAGGATGCTTGTAATCGTACCAGTGTGAGGCTGGAATGTTTCAGGCGGAAAATCTATCACCGCTAGAATCGTAGCGCGCTGCAATAACCATTTTCGAATCTCAATGGCATTTGCCTCGTCTCCACTCAAAATCTGCCTTGGCAACACAATTGCTGCTTCGCCGCCATCAGCCAGCAACTTGAAACAAAGCTCCAAGAATAAACGATCTGGATGTTGACCTCTAAGCATTTGCTCTGCAGGAGCGCCATCGAGCAATTGATGTCCCAAGTCAAATTGTTTGAGAATAGATGGACTTGTAACTTCAATGTTGTTACCAAACGGAGGATTTGTAAATATCTTGGTAAATTTTCCGAAAGGCATGTCTTGGTAATGCGGCAACGTCAGGTCAAGGCTATCGCCAACCGCAACATTACAGTCTATCCCTCCAGCAACAAGGCGAAGGTAAAGATTAGCCACTTCCACTAAATTCTGTTCAATGTCTCGGCCAAAAACGTTTTTTCGGACATAATCTTGTCTGGTTTTGTCATCGCTTATGTATGTCTCGGAATCTGGCGCACAGAATTTGTGCAAGACCTTGCTGATGAAGTTACCAGAACCACAGGCAGGATCAATGACTATATCTTCTGGCTTTGGATCGAGAATTTCATAAGCAAGATTAACCGCAACAGGCGGAGTAAAAAATTGACCACGACCTCCTTTGAATTCTCCAGAATTGAAAATCTCATAAACATCAGCAAGTGGAGAAATATAACGATTAAGGATTGATACGGCGGGAGGGGCGAAAATCGGAAACAGCGGATCTGGTTTCCGCCGTATCAATCCGAGTTGAACTAAGCCGCACGCAGG
>DAOUMJ010000223.1:0-6865 GCA_034411715.1 Anaerolineales bacterium
AATTGTTAACGTGCGATGGGATACGTATCTCCCAGATTCCTGTCGGATACGTGTCTACCAGACTCAAGCGTCGGCTATGTGTCTACCAGAGCTTACAACCTGTGTACTTGTCTACGTTCTTTCAGAGTTTGACCAAATCGAAAGGTACGACCTTATACTGCCCAACCTTTACCGCTTCACCTTCAACTACTTCCAACCCATAACTCACTTCGGGATGGTGGGCGTAGGCGATGATGGTGGTGAGCCAGTGGAGGTCGTCGCGGACGGGGATTTCGGCGATGGGCAGGCGTTTGTGTCCGTTGAAGAAACCCAAGACTTTGCGGTTGACTTTTTCGGGAGAGAAAGCCTGAGTCACATCTTGCATGGTGAGGGCATGGAGGGCGGCGAAGTCGTCGGGGTGGAGGGTGGGGAGGACGATGGAATCGGGGGTGAAAGGTGCGCGGCGTTGGGGCGGAGTGTAGAAGCTTTTGAGGTCGGGGACGCGGATGGGGGATTGGAGGAAGGTGGGGCGCGAGCCGTGTTGCGTGTGTACCTGTGTACTTGTGTACGGGTTTACGTCTTCCATGATGCGTGTTGCGTGTTCCGTTCCTTCGATTTCGTTCGTGGCGGGGTTGCGTGTTTCGTGTTGCGTGTTCGTCGCTATTTCGTCAGGGAGTTCGGCGAAGCCTTCGTCGCGGAGGGCGGAGAGGTGGTGGGCGAGGGAGACGAGGGTGTCTTTGAAACTGCCGTCGGCGTTGCCCAATTTGTAGCGGATCTGGCGGAAGGAGGTGCGGAGGTATTGCGCGTGGCGAGCGTCAATGTCGGCGAGGAGCGGGTCGAGGCCTTCGAGTTGGTGGACGATGAACAAGAGTGATTGTGTGATCTCGTGTTCGGCTTGCGCGGGAGAGAGGCGGCTTTGCGCGGCGAGTTCTTCGGCGGTGTGGGAGAGCCAGTCATCATCCACGAGCCATTCCTGAATTTGATTGACGATGTCGCGGCGGTAACGCGAAACGTGGTCGGAGGTTTTCAGGGCATGGTAGGCGGGTCCGAGGGTTTGGGTGTAGTCGTCGAATTGCAGGCGCAGGAGGTCAGCGACTTCCATTTGCCTGGCGGCGCGTTCCACGTAGCGGCGGATGTTCTGGTTCAGTTCGTTTAGTCCGCGCACGACCTGGCGAATGTTCTCGTAAGTTTGCGAGACGGCCAGGGTGGGAGAAAAATCTTTGTGCGTTTTCGAGGAGGTGATGAGTTGGTGTGCGGCGTAGAGTTGTCCCTTGAACTCGCGCGGCTTTTGCTCCTGAATGGAACGAAAGGCTTCGAGGAGGGTGAAGGCGTAATCGGGCAGGATGATGGTTTCGGAGTAGTCGGCGTGCTGCTCGCGCTCGATCCAACCTGAGTCGGCGAGGCGGCGGATGAGGTAGGCGGCGTAGGTTTGCTCGGGCTTGGATCCTGCCAGTGAAACGGAATCCGCCTCGGGGTCGGCTTGATTCGCCATGTCGGCTTCCACGTCGCGCTCCGCGTCGGATTCCTTGAGGTAATCCACAATCTCGGCGATGACGGTTTCGCGCGCCAGTCCGAAGCGGTTGAACTCGGCGAGGCTGTAGATGCGGATGAGGATCGCCATGTAGTGCCGCTGGAGGCTGGCGAAACCGACTGTGGTGAAGAGGTTGAAGAGGTGGGGCGGGAGGATGTCAAACGGATTCGGCACGTTCGGACTCCCAGACGAGAATATCCTGCGGCTGACAGTTGAGCGCGGCGCACAGGCGGGCGAGGGCGTCGAGGTCAATGTGGCGCGCCTGCCCCGAATCGAGGCGGTAGATGAAGTCCTTCGGGACGCCTGCTTTCTCCGCCAGTTTGCGAGGGGAGACGCGCTCGCCCGTTTCGGCCTGCTGTTTGCCGAGGAGCATGGAAATTCGACCAGATGTCGTAAGAATAGAACGCATGTTCTAATTTTACAGACATGCGGGCGATTTGTCAAGAGGTTTGGCGAGGAAGGCGGACAGGCTTCTTGGTGCGTGTTGCGTGGGGTGTGGAGAGGTAAAATTGGGTGAGAGGAGAATTCGCCATGAACACCCGACTGACCGAGGGAATGATTCGAGGGAGGGCAAACGAGCAGAGTTTCGAGAAGGGACGGGCGTATTATCGTTCGGGCACCATTTTCAACCCGATGTGGCAATCATCGGCTGGCGGGGTTGTGTTGACCGCGCAATGCGAGGGGAGTTCCGCTCCAGCGTACCGTTTGCGCGTGGAATTGGATGCAGGAGGCGTGCGCTCGGCGGATTGTTCGTGTCCGTATGATTGGGGAGGCGATTGCAAACATATCGTTGCACTGCTGTTGCTGTATCTTCACAAGCACGATGAGTTTTCGGAGCAAAAGCGAGTGGGGGATTTGCTGGCTGGCATGGAGAAGGATACTCTGACCGCCCTGGTTGAGCGGCTCGTGGAGAGAAATCCCGACTTGTATGATGAAATCGAAATGGCGCTTCCGATGGTGAAAATTGGGGAGGTGAAATCGTCGCCCGCAAAAGGGAAACGCAAAACCCAGGTGTCCGAGCAGGCGTACCGAAAACAGGTGAAAAGGATTTTGAAGCAGAGCAGGTACGATGAAGGGTACTACGATGATTGGCGCGCTCCTGCCCACATTGAAGATCTGGATGAGATTGCAGAGACAGCCGCAAAGTTTTTGGACGCAGGCGACGCGGAAGGCGCGCTCGTCATCTTGCGCGTGTTGCTGGAAGAGACGCTCAACGATTACGATGGGGAAATGGATTACAACGGCGACGTCGCGTCGTTCATCCAAAGTTTGGGGATGCCGATGGCGGAAGCCATTTTGAGTTTGGAGATGGATTCGAAAGCGCGTGATGAACTACAAAATGCCATCGAGGGACTGCTTGACGACCTGGATGAGGTTATCGAGCGGAGCGAGCTTGATGTGATTCCCGCCGCGCTTGAATATGGTTGGAGTGAACTTCCTGATAGAGAATTTCAAGGTTCGTATGAATTGAAGCAGGCGCGCCTGAATGTATTGAAGAGACAAGGACGGACGGACGAATTTCTACAATTGGCAAAGAAAGCGGATATTCACCAATACGTCCTCCAATTGATTCAACTTGGACGGTTGGATGAGGCCGTTAAGTCGAGCAAGAAGTTGAAATCAGATAGCGAGATATTTTCTGTGACTCAACAATTGCGCGAGGCGGGCAGGCTGGACGATGCGATTACGCTGGCGGAACGCGGTTTGAACTTGAAGGGAAATTCCGTGTACGAACTGGCGACATGGCTTGCGCCGTTGGAGGAATTGCAAGGCAGGAAGGAAATGGCGCTCCTTGCTTACCGCGTTGCTTTCGATGCCCAACCAGAGGTTGAACTGTATCGCCACGTCAAACGGCTGGCTGGCGCGGACTGGGAGAATATTCGTCCCGCGCTTTTGAAGAAGGCTGGCTCGATGTACGCCTCGGATGTTTTGGTGGATATTCATCTCGAAGAAAAGGAATGGGAAGCCGCCATCAAAATTGCCGAGAAGGATTTTGGTTCCTATCGCCTGCTCGAAAGAGTGGCGGATGCGGTGATTCCCCACCGTCCCGATTGGGTGATTCGCGTCTCTTTAAAACACGCGGAGGAATTGATCGAAAAAACCCAAAGCAACCTGTATCCAGCCGCAGCGAGGTGGCTGGAACGGGCGAAGAAGGTTTATCAACTCAAGGGTCAGACGGCAGAGTGGAAGGCGTATATCGCAGATCTGCGCGCGAAGTATGCGAGGCGTCCGTCATTGCAGAAGGCGATTGCGGGGTTGTGAACAAAACAAGATCCTTTCCCGGAACTGTAGGGAAATGATTCGCCGTTCAGCGTAAGCGGCCTATTCGGCCAGCAACCATTCTGCAAGGGACTGTATGTGCACCGGGACACCATTGATCTCGAATGGGACCTCATTGGCATCCGCCAGGATCAAGGCGCTTTGTATTTTTACAATCTCAATTGCATCCTTTAGAGCGCGTATTTCCCGGTCCCTCGTCGCAGGTTGAGCCAAATTCCCGGCAACCTGAATAAGCCTGCGTTGTTCAGGTAAATAGAAATCTACTTCATACCCGCCTGGAGAGGAGAAGTAATGGATCTCTTGCGTTTTCCGCCTGAGTGCCAGAAAAGCCAGGTTTTCCAGCAACTTGCCGGTGTTCGGCGAAAAGCCAAACCCGACAGCATTTATTAAACCGGTATCAATCCCGTATACTTTCTTGGGGGCAATTTGCTGGCGTTTCACTGAGTAATCATAGACATTCAAAGTAAAGAGCAGCCAACTGTTTTCCATGTATCCAATATAGTTCTTGATCGTGTTTACGCTGCCGACGCGAAACTGGTTTTTGAGCTTATTGAACGATACCAGGCTGGCGGGATTGCTCATCAGAAAGAAAGCCAGTTCACGAATGGCCGTCACCGCCTCAAGACGGTAACGTGTCGCAATATCGCGATATAAAACATCGTCGTAGAGCGTGCGCAGCAGGGGAATCTCGGGGTATTTGAGCGCCTCCGGAATACCGCCAAATTGCAAATATGATTGAAGGGATTTTTGCAGACGTGCATGGTCCGTGGTTGTCATACGATCCAGGTCAGGCAGGGATTCTCCGCGAAACAGCATGAACTCCTTGAAGGAAAACGGAAACAACTCGATTGGAATGTATCGGCCAGTCAAGCGCGTTCCCAACTCCCGGCTAAGTAGGGAGGCGTTCGAGCCTGTAATGTAGAATTTGAATCCCATGTCCATGAAGCGGCGGACAAAATGTTCCCATCCAGAAATATTCTGGATCTCATCAACAATGAAAATCCTACGTTCGCCAAAGACTTCGATCAGTATCTGGTAAAGATCGTTGGCATCCTCCGCGCGAAAACCCAAAAAGCGATCATCCTCAAAATTGAGATAATAGAATTGGTCCCGGCCTAGTTGATGCGCCATTT
Source organism: Anaerolineales bacterium (assembly GCA_034411715.1). Taxonomy (GTDB): domain Bacteria; phylum Chloroflexota; class Anaerolineae; order Anaerolineales; family Villigracilaceae; genus Denitrolinea. The sequence goes on from DAOUMJ010000223.1 coordinate 4,924, forward strand.
GTAGCAACAGAGTGGATTTCCCGGCTCGGCGCAATCCCGAGATGATTACCGCATGAGGAATTTGACCCGCCCGTTCCACTTCGGCCAGTTGTGTGCGCAAAATACCCTTATCAAGGTTCCAAAAGGCGTCAAACTGTTCTAACAACATGGCCTTGATTTGATCTTTTGTCCATCTAGCTTTCCATATGGTTTCAGTCATGCTGAAATAATAATGTAAAATGTTTTCAATGTCAATGAAAACTACAATTGTCTTTCTTGATTTCGCAGGAACCTTGGGAATTTTGCTGATTCTGCCGGAATTTGTGGTTAGCGGCTGATCCCGGACAAGGATGTTGAAACCAACAAATTGTGTAACCAATTATCGTGGTAGACAAAGCCATTGAGCTTATGCGCTGGAGATGAAAAGTTCCGTTGGATTTTGCTTCGAGGGCAATACGGTCTAAAATCGTGCAGCAATGCCCAAGCTCGGATGGAACGTTCCGCCGAAGTCCAATGGCCATGGAAAAAGCGTGAACTATACAGCCAGCGATCCATCAAGTTCATATGGCGATCCAACATATTGCTGGTGCGATGGGCGCATGGATACTCGTAGGCCAGCACAAACCGATCTGCCTTTGCACAGAGTTTCCGCACCGCATCCAACACATAACTGGTGGTGTTGCTTTCTGCCCACGTCAACAGTTCTGCGACTTGGAAACGAAAAGCGGCGGCGTCTACCGCATGATAAACTTCCCAAACCTTTTGGGAGAGCTGGCGAAAAATATCTTTCAGGTGTTTGCCGCGTTCGCGTATCTTGATAAAGGCATGCAAGAAACACTCGATCAGGACGATCCACGGAAATAAGTTGCGCCACGCTTTTTGGGTGGCTTCCCATCCATCGGTATTGACGGTCTCTGGTTGATAGTCCGGGTTGAGTTGGAGCGCTTCATCCTTGAAATGTTGATAGGCTTCTTCCAGATTGGGCGTATCAATGCCCAAGGCCACCGAAGCGCCCAATACGCAATCCTCTCCTACGGTGGTTGCCACCACAACTTCTTCTCCATTCAGCCAGGTGACTTTCTCGTCGGCCAGCAGGTGTTTGGGTAGTTTTTCCGGGTCTTTGACCACCGTCTGAACCAGGTTGTAACGGCCAAACTGGCTTTCCAGCCGATACCAATACTGGTCATCGCGTCCAAAAACATAGGTCAAGGCCCAATGCGGAACATCAAAACGGCGCAGGAACATGGCTTTTTCGACTTCATCTGTCCAGCCGACGAAATAGGGCATCACTGTACTGGGAACAATCGTGAACACCTGCTTCTTGCCCTCCGCATCACGAGCTTTCAGGCCAATGCGACGCAGGCGCACACCTTCGATTTTGTTGGAACCGCGCTCATCGTGCAACGTGTATCCTTCGCCGATCCTGACAGGAAACAATTCTGGATAGGTCGCAATCATTTCATCCAGCCAGGTTCGATAGGCGTGATTATCATTCATAATCTCCGTGTATTTCTCGGCTTCGATTGGGAGCGTTATTCTCTTGTTTGGCCTTGCTACTTGCGCCTTGGTTTTGGTACACTCTCTATGAGGCATGTGGGCTATTCTCTCGGCAGAGTTTTAGCCTGATCATGCCTCACTTTTGCTCAAACCACAAATTCCGTTAGAACCAGGAATTTTGCACCGAATTACTCATCAGAACCCGGTGTAGAAAAGCAAACAGGCGGAAAAAAATTTTCGCCTGTTCCTCATAACAGATAACTCGGACTACATTGGTCAGGAAGGCCTGAATTATACCCGTATACCAGATATATACCGCGCGGGACATCTCATCGTGCAGATTTGAGCCAGACACAAGCCAGTTTGCACAGGCGGATTCAACTCGTAAGTGCAACGGAAGCGGTTGAAGGAGAGGCAAGCTGAGGTAGGATAGGCTCCCAGACCGCCAAGTCAAAGGAGCACTTAT
>DAOUMJ010000224.1:0-15169 GCA_034411715.1 Anaerolineales bacterium
GAATTTCGCGTTACTCTTTCTCTTCTGTTTGGCGAAATGAATTTCGCGTTACTCTTTCTCTTCTGTTTGGCGAAATGAATTTCGCGTTACTCTTCTTCCGTTTCATCATCGGGATCGAGCAGCACCTCGCGCTCGCGTCCGCCGCCCTGCGAGGGGCCGACCACGCCCATTTCCTCCAGTTGATCGAGCAGGCGCGCCGCGCGGGGATAGCCGATCCGCAGGCGCCGCTGCAACAACGAGGCGGAAGCGCGCTGCGTCCCGCGGACGATGGAAACGGCCTGCTCCACGAGTCCGTCGTCCTCGCCCTCGCCCGGCTCCGAGAGCAACTTCTCCCACGGAGGCAGTTCCTCCGAATAGGTGGTCGTCTTCTGCCAATGGCCGATGAGACGCTCGATCTCCTGGTCGGCGACCATCACGCCCTGGGCGCGGATGGGATTCCCGACCTCGGGATTGAGGAACAACATATCGCCGCGCCCCAAAAGGGTCTCCGCGCCGACCGTATCGAGGATGACGCGCGAGTCCACGCCGGAGGCCATGGCAAACGAGATGCGCGCCGGGAAGTTGGCTTTGATGAGTCCCGTCACCACGTCGGTGGACGGACGCTGGGTGGCGACGACGAGATGGATGCCCGTCGCGCGCGCCATCTGCGCCAGGCGGACGAGGTTGTGTTCGGTCACGTCGGGGGCGGTCATCATCAGGTCGGCCAGTTCGTCAACGATGACGACGATGCGCGGCAGGAGCGTCACGCCCTCCTTGCGGCGCGCCAGTTTGCGGTTATACGAGTTCAGGTCGCGGGCGTGGGCGGCCTCCAGCAGGCGGTAGCGATGCTCCATCTCCACGACGACCCAGCGCAACACGCCGAGGATACGCTGGATGTCGGTCTCCACTTTGCCGAAGAGATGCGGCAGGCCGTTGAAGCGCAGCAACTCGACCATTTTCGAATCGATCATCACCAGGCGCAAATCTTCGGGGGCGTTGTTCATGGCGAGACAGGCGGCGATAGCCGTGATGCAGACCGACTTGCCCGAACCGGTCGAGCCCGCCACGAGGAGATGGGGCATGCGCGCCAGATCCGCGACGACGGGCTGACCCGACACGTCGCGTCCGAGGGCAATCGCCAGCGGAGAAGCGACTTTATAAAACGCCTCGGTCTCCAAAATGGGACGCAGCCTGACCATGGAAGTGCGCGAGTTCGGCACTTCGATGCCCACGTAGGGCTTGCCCGGCACGGGCGCTTCGATGCGGAGACGTTCCGCGGAGAGCGCGAGGGTCAGGTCTTTTTCGAGCGCGGCGATCTGCGCCACGCGCACCTTCATCAGTTGCGGGTCGTCTTCGTTGGAGCCGGGCTTTTTGATGAAGCCCGGCTGGACGGCGAATTGCGTCACCGCGGGACCGACGCGGTAGCCGATGACCTGCGCCGGGATGCCGAACTCGGACAGGGTCTTCATGATCAAGCCCGCCGTCTGGTTGATTGTCCGCTCATCGGGGCGGGAGGATTGTTCGCCGGGAAACAGGTTCAGCGGAGGCAGGCGCTCGCCGCGCGGCTGGGGTTTGACGGGTTTCTCGTCCCTCGCCTCCTGCGGGCGAAGCGAGGCGCGAAATTCGGGCGGAATGGACGGGGCGCGTTTGCGCGCTTCGCGCGGCGCGGGGGCGGGCTGCGCGTCCGCTTCCTGCGATTCGACGCCAGGCGCAGGTTCGGCCTCGGCGAGACGAAGCAGGCGGGCCTCGACCCACGCCCAAACGTTGAACGCGCCCAGCGTAAAGAACAGCCAGAGAAGGACGAGCAGGACGATTCCCCAGGTTTCGCCCGCCAGGGTGGTGAAGAATTTTCCCAGCCCCCAGCCGATGCGGCCGCCGTCCAGGCCGAGCTCGGCGCGGGCGAGGTCGAAGCCTCCGATGGCCGCGAGCAGGCCGAGGGTCAGGAAGGAGGCGAGTTCGAAGGAGATGATCCAGCCGAACGACGGCGGGCGGACGTCGCGCCGCAGGAGATGGATTCCGCCGAGGATCGTCGCCAGCACAAGCAGGTAACTTCCCCAACCCAGCCAGAGTTCGAGAAAGGCCGCCCAGGGCGTGAGCAGCGCGCCGCGCGTGATCCCCCATAAAGCCATGAGCGACATGGCCGCCAGTGCGAGGAGGGACACGCCGAACACGTCGCGCAGGAAGCGCCCGAAGTGCGCGTTGAAACGCGCCAGGCGGTCGAGCCAGTCGTTTTGGGGCGGTTCCTGGGAAGCGGGGTTGGGATTGGGCATCGGTTGAATAGTACCGCAGGATTTATCCTGCCGCGCGAGGCGGCATAAACCCTGCGGTACTGGAAATTAATTGACCGGTTCGGGATTCAAACGCAGGCTGAGTCCCATGCGCTGGTGGGCCGCGTCCACGTGCAGGACGCGCACGTCGAGGCGCTGGCCTTCACGGAGAAAATCCTTGAGGGTTCGTCCGTCTTCCAGGGGAATCTCCGAGGAGTGGATGAGGCCTTCGACGCCCACATCGAGGCGGGCAAACGCGCCGTAGGACAGCACGGCGGTGACGGTGGCGGAAACGACCTGATTCACGCCGAAATCGCGCTCGATGGAAAGCCAGGGGTTGGGGTTAAGCCGCTTGAGGCTGAGCGCCACGCGGCAACGTTCGGCGGCGATATCCAGCACCAGCACTTCCACCTCCTGCCCCAGGCCGACGATCTGGCTCGGATGCCCCACGCGTCCCCACGAAAGTTCGGAGATGTGAATGAGACCCTCGACGCCGCCCAGATCCACGAACACGCCGAAATCGGTGATGTTGGTCACCCGCCCGCGAACGGTTTGCCCGGGCTGCAGGCTGTCGAAGATCTTGGAGCGGCGGCCCGGCTCGGCCTGCGCGGCGCGCTCCGAGAAGACCACCCGTCCATCCTCGGGGATGCACTCGATAACCTTGAGCGGCAACGAACGCCCCACATAGGCGCCGAGGGCGCGGTCGCGGTCGGTTAGGTCGCTGCCCGCCAGTTCGATCAAATGGGAAAACGGAACGAAGCCGAACAGCCCCTCGCCCTCCACGAGCAATCCGCCCCGATTGAAGCCTGTGACGGTCAGGTTGACGATCTCGTCGCTGTGGAACAGGCGTTGGATGTATTCCCAGTCGGCGGCCAAATTTTCCGCGGCTTCGGGCGGCTTCCCGGCCCGTTCGCTTCGCTTCTCGACCCTGGGCGGGCGCGGCGGAAGCGAGGCGTTGTACCTCTCCTCCTCCGCCAGGACGGATTCCCACCAACCGTCGTCCACCGGGGCCGGCGGTTCCATGTTTCGTTTTTGGGTTTGAGCGGTCATCGTGCCTCCTCTACCTCAACAATTGCTTTTCCGATTCCATTTCGAGAATGGCGCGGGCGACGGCTTCGACCGCCACCCGTTGTTTGCGATACAAGTCCGCTTCGGACATGGCCAGGCGCGCGGCCACTTCGCGCACTTTGCGTCCCTCGATGAATTTCATCTCGAGGATGTTGAAGAGAATCCATTCGCTGGTGAAGTGGCGCTCTCCCTCGGGTTTCACCTGGTCCACGGCCTTGCGGAGCAGGGCGCGCAGGGCGTTGGCAAGGTTGCCCTCGTGTTCGTCGGCCAGTTCCCGCACCACCTGCAATTTGATGAGCGGGCTTTGAGTCAGTTTGGGGCCGCCCCAGTAATGCGTGAGGGCGTCCTTCACCCAGTTGGCGAGGTCGGCTTCGGGCGGGAGTTCCTCGACCAGCAGGTTGACGCCGCTGTCGTAGCGGCCAAAGGCGCGCAGGCGCTGAAGCATGTCCACTTTGGGCTGCAGGTCTTCCAGCGAGCGGAAGAGTTGCTGTTGCAGTTGGCGGTCTTCGAGGGCGAGGCCGGCGCGTTCGGCCAGGCGCCAGAGGGCGTCGCGTTGGTCGGAATCCAGCGAAGCGTCGGCGCGGCGCGCCACGCCCAGCAAACCCAGCAGGGAGGGGGTCTCGTCGCGGTCCATGTCGCCGCGCCTGCGCTGGCGGATGGGCAGCACCCAAAAATCTCCCCATATAAATTCACGCCGCGCGCCGTCGCCGTTCTGCCGTTCCACCACGCGCAGGGCGTCGGAGAGGTCCTCATCTTCCAGCAGGCGGCGGTTGCCCGCAGTGACGATGAGCGAGAGTTCCACCCCATCCAGCGCGGCGATGAAGGCGGCGGGCGATTGCATGTGGTCGCGCACGGCGGCCAGCACGCTTTCGAGGAATTGCTGGAGGTCGCTGCGCGTCAGCAGGCGTTCCTCGATGTTTTGCAAAAGAGTGAGTTCGGCGCGGTCGCGCCCGAAGAAAAGCCAGCGTTCCCACAACGGCGCGGCCAGCGTGACGGCATGTTCGAACAGGAGAACCACCACCACCACCGAAAGGGGGACGAAGGCGTTGTACTCCGCGCCGAAGAAGGCGCCGCCGCGGCGGACGATGGTCATCGCGCCGAGCGCGACCGAGGCGGTGACCGGCCCGCGCATGATCCACTTGACCAGGCGGCTTTTCACCACGCGGTCCGGCCAGGAGACGCCGAAGAAGGCCACCGCGTAGGCCATCACCACCACCAGCCAGCCGACGGCGAAGTTGATGAGGGCGGCCGCGCTCCAGAACAGGAAGGGATGCTGGGCCGCGGCCGAGGAGCCGTACAACAGAAACGGGTAGGAACCCAGCGCGGGCGCGGTGGCCCCGGCCATCAGGTAGACCATGCGGCGGCGGCCGGAGCGCGTCAACATGCGGCTGTAGGCGCGCGCGAAGTTGATCCACGACCAGATCATGACCGCGGCGTAATAGAAGGTGAAGAGCTGCGTCCAGGCCGTATGTCGAAGATGGGGAGCGGGTTTCCCGTCCGCGACGAGCGGGCCGAGCAAATATCCAGCCCCGAGCAGCAGCAGGAAAAAGGAGGAGACGAGGTAGGTCAGGCGCACCGCGATCCGCCTGCGTCCGCGCGAGGGACGCCCGGCGGTCACGAGCAGGGCATCCGAAAGATGAAGGTAGGCGGCCGGCAGGAAGACGAGCCCGATCCACTGCAAGCGCAGGAGCAGGTCTATTCCCCATTGCGGAACGGTGTCGGTTTGCAGGGCGTCGGTGGTGAAGACCACCACCACCCCCAGGAGAATGACGGCGAACGAGCGCGCCACCCGATCGCGCAAGTTGAACGACAGGGCGTAGAGAAACAGCGAAAAGGCCGTGATGGCGATACCGGCCGTGAGAATTTGGTTGACCGTCTGGATCCCCGCCAGCAGGCTGTCCGTCCAACCGTTAAACATCATGCCTTCCCGAAAATAAAGTGGTCGAAACGACTGAAGTCGTTACTACGCGGAAGAAAACGAGAGATTATTTCAAGGTTCGTCCAAAGAACAGGGCAACATCCTGGTTGGCGTAATAGTGGTCATTATACCCGCAGAATTCCAGGCCGGATTTCTGGGCGAGGCGGATGGCGGGCTGGTTCTTGGCCTGGACTTCGAAGATGATCATCCGGCAGCCGCGCTGGCGCGCCCAATCTTCCGCGGCCTGGAGCAGGAGCGAGCCGATTCCCCGCCGCCGCTGTTCGGGGGCAACGACCAGGTCGGTCACCCAGGCCACGGTTGCGGCGCCATGCTCGACGATGCAGGCATAACCAAGCGGGGCGGATTCCACGGCCACCAGCACGGCGGCTTTGCGCGTCCATTCATCGGCCAGCGCGAAGGGGTTGCGGGGATAGCGGACCGCGACCGGGCGCGGCAGGCGCACCTCGCGCAGGGCGGCCGAGACCTGCCCGCTCTCGCGGCGCAGGTCCAATTGCCAGACGTAATCGCTGGCGACGGAGTGATCCAGGCCCATCAGGCGCGGCAGGTCGGCGGAGACGGCGGGGCGGATCTGAAGAGACATGCGCGTCATTGTCCTTTGATGCGGATGGGGATCGCGCAGGTTCCGATCTCCTGCTTGTCGTTATCCAACACAACGATACGCAGAAGATAATCGCCCGGCGTGAACATGGCGGGGTTCAGGCTTCCCAGGTCTTCATTGTTCTTCACCCGGCTTTGCGCGGAAATGGTGGTCCAGGTTTCCGCGCCTCGCAGGGACACTTCGTATTTGTAAAAGCCGAAATTGGGAAGGTTCACCGTGCCAATCAGCGTGACGGTCTGGCTGATCTCGTCTCCGGCACGGGGGAAGGTGATTTCCAGCCTGCCGGGGATGCAACCCTGGGCATCCGCAATGGGCGCGGCCGGCGCGCCTGCCAGCAAGGCGGCCTGGTCGGGGGGAAGCGCGCCGGAGGGCGTGGCGAACAGGTCGAGCGTGGGCGTGGCAAGCGGCGATTCGACCGGCAGGCGGGGCAGGAGGAACGTGGCCGCGGAGAATACGCCGCACATCAGGATGGCCACCAGCGCGCTGGCAGAGGCGGCCTGCGTAAGGCGGCGCAGGGCGATTTCGCGCTCCAGCCCAAAATAGGCTGCGCGCCACTCCCTCCACGCCTTGAACAACCAGCGGAAGGAGTAGATTCCCGCCAGGGACAATAGAAGATAGATCAGGATCTCGTACTTCCCCAGAAAACGAAGGGTTTCCAGCATTTTTTCTCGATTACAGCGACCGCAGGACGCCGCGAATGATTTTCTCCATTTTGGGGGCGATGACCCGGCCGGCCTCCATCACCTCCTCGTGGGTGGTGACGGTCGAGCCGTCCAGGTTGGCTTTGTTGCTGATGCCCGAAAAGCCCAGCACGCGCTGTCCGCCGTGACGCGCCACGGTCACTTCTGGGACGGTGGACATGCCCACCGCGTCGGCGCCGGCCGCGCGCAGGAAGCGTAAATCGGCCGGGGTTTCGAAGGAGGGGCCGCTCAGCCCCGCGTAGACGCCCTCGCGCAGGCGGATTCCCGCTTCTTTGGCCGCGCCCCGCGCGAGGTTCAGGAGGGCGCGGTCGTAGGCCTGGCTCATATCGGGGAAACGCGGGCCGATCTCGTCCAGGTTCGGGCCGATGAGGGGGTTCAGTCCCGTCATGCCGACCAGGTTGAGATGATCGGCGATGAGCATCACGTCGCCCGGAACGAAGTGCGGGTTGATGCCGCCCGCCGCGTTGGTGACGATCAGGATTTCGATATGGAGCATTTGCATCACCCGCACCGGCAGGGTGACTTGCGCCATGCTGTATCCTTCGTAATAGTGAACGCGTCCCTGCAGGACGAAGACAGGCTGGCCTTCCAATTCGCCGCTCACAAGTTGGCCGCTATGCCCCATGACGGTGGAAAGAGGCCAGTGGGGAAGTTCGCGAAAAGGTATAATGCGCGCATTTTCCACAGACTCGGCCAGGGCGTTCAGGCCGGAGCCGAGGATCAGTCCGACGCGTGGAGCGACGTTCAAGCGGCCGCGCACGACTGCCGCCGTTTCCTTGATCTGGTCCAGGGTGATCGTTTGATACATGCTGAGTCCTGATGTGAGATACGCCGGGCGCAGACCGACAAGAAGCGTTTGCCCCGCCAGGCAACCCTCCCAGGCGGCGAAAATTATACCGCACTCGGTCACAAATTGCGCTTCGTTAGAAGGCGGAAAGCGTAATTTGTGACCGTGGGTATCATATATGAGAATCCACTGAAAAAACTAACCGCAGAGACCGCGGAGAGCGCAGAGTTCTTCATTGTCAAGTCTCTGCGTACTCTGCGATCTCGGCGGTAAAATAATTTTTTTGCAGTAGACTCATATATCAGAGATTCCAAACGGCACAATTTGTGCTATCCTCAAGCCAAGATGGTTCGCCGCGCAGCCGCCCCCCTCATCGCACTCAGCGCCAGCATCCTGCTGACGCTGGGGCAAAGCCTCCTGCTTCTTCCACAGCACCAGGGCAGCCTGCTGGCGTCCCTTTCCGATCCCGCCGTCAACATCCTGGGTTTCCTGTTCTACCTGATTGGAACGGTCGCGCTGGCGACGACGGCGGTCCCATTCGGCCCCGGCAAAACCTGGCTGGTCTATGGGCTGTTGATCGTCTCGCTGGCGGCGCTGGCGTTTTTGTATGCGGGCAACGGCCGGTGGGTGGAAACGCTCCTGCTCGGCAGCCTGGTCTTCATGATCCCGTTCTCCGCTTCGAGAAATGACCGCGACTTGCCGGCCGAACGGGACAGGCTGACGCGATACGCCTCGCTCCTGAACCTGGTCGTCGGGTTCGGCCTGCTGGCGTGGCCCGTCTTCGGCTGGAGCGCGGCCTACCGGGCGGCGTTCCCCTGGCGCGTCCCTTTCGGCGCGGTTTTCGTGACGGCGGCGGTCGTTGGCGGAACCGTCCCGCTGATCTCCCAAACGCGGCTGAAGCGCGCGCTGGCAAAATCGGCGGCCCTTCCCTGGCTGGGCTGGGGATTGTACTTCGCGCTGTCGCGAAGCATGCCCGGCGTGATCCCGGCCGTGGGCATGGCGTTGGCCCTGCTGATCGCCGATCTCATTCCCTGGTCGCGGCTGAAACTCCCCCCGAACGATATTCTGGGAAAACGCATCATCCTGCTGACCGCCATGCTGCAGACGGCCTTCCTGGCGGCGGTCGCGTTCCTGCTCGATAGCGCCGATATCGCCCAGGCCACCAGCATACGGGGGTGGGGATTGTTGAATTTGAGCAATCGCGAACTGGCCTTTGTCCTGATGCTGGGGACGGAGGCGATGCTGGTGTACAGCCTGGTCATACTGACGGCGACGCTCAACGGGCTGGCGAGCGTGTTATCGGGAGAACCCGCCGGTCTCCCGGCGACGGACGAGGAAGCGGAGGAACTGGTTGACTGGCACAAACGGATCGAACGGCTGATCAGCCCATTCACCGCGGCCCCGGATATCTGGAAACGGCACGAGGTGCAGGCCCGCCAGATCCAGTCGCTGGAGGAGCAATTGGCAGGCGAAAAACGCCGCACCGCGCAATTGACCCTGCTTTCCGAACTCAGCCAGCAGTTGGAAAACCGGCTGGACGCGCCGGTGGCCTCCCAACTGGCGGTGAACACCCTGCAGCGCTCCCTCAATTGCGACCTGGCGGCGCTTTACCTGCACGAGCCGGAGCGGCGCGAACTGGCGGCGCTGGCGGCGGCCGGGAGGCGCGTGAGCGTGCTGCCGCCGGGCTACCGCCAAAGCGTGAGCGCCGGCATCCTGGGACGCGCGGCGCGCCTGCGCAAGACGCAGGTGGTCAACGATGCGCGGCTGGAATCGGATTTTCTGCGATTGAACGGGGAGAATACCCTTTCCACCATCGCGGTGCCGTTGATCGATCACGGCCACCTCAAGGCCATCCTGGAGGTCAGCGACGAGCGCGCCAACGCGTTCAGCAGTTCCGACGTGCAGATCGCCGAGGCGGCGGCCGCGGAACTTTTGCGCGCCTGGGAGCGTTCAGAATATCACCAACGCCTGACGGAACTGATCCACGCAGGCATTTCGCTCACCACCCAGCCCGATCCTCAGGCCGCCGTCCAGGAAGTGGCGGCCATCGCCCGCCAGACGCTGCGCGCCCGCTTTGCCTTTGTCACGCTGCTCGACCAGGAGGGAAATTTCACGCGCACCGCCTCGGCCGGCCGCGCCCCGCGCCTGATGAAATCGCTGGGGCGGAACCCCAACGAAGAACCGTTGATGCAGGCCGCGCTCAACGCCGCGCATCCCTTCCGGGTGCGCGACATTCGCAAATACCGGCGCGCCTCGCACATCGCCATAGACCTGCCCTCGCTGCGAAGCATGATCGCCATCCCCATCCGCATGCACCGATTGAGCGTGGGCGCCATGCTGGCCTTCGGCAAGCATGGCGAGGTGTTCTTCACGGAAAACGACGAGTCGCTTGCCAGCCTGCTTTCTTCGCAGGCGGCGGCCGCCATCGAAAGCGCCTGGCTTTCGCACGAACTGCGGAGCAACCTGATCAGCGCCACGCAATTGTATCAATTGAGTTTCCACGTCATCCAGGCGCAGGAATTGAGCGAGGCGGCGCGTTACATCGCCGAGTCTGCGCAAAAGGTCAGCGCGGCGACCGCGACGGGCATCCTCCTGCTCACGCCGGACGGGAAGGTGGAGGCCGAGGCCCAATTGGACGGGCGCGGCGCGCACGTGGTTCCCGCCCACCCCATGAACATCGTCAAGCGCGCCATGGAAAGCGGACAAAGCATCTTCATTTCGTCCGAAAACGAAACCTCCAGTATCTGCTTCCCGCTCAAGACCCCCATGCGGACATACGGGGCGCTCTGGCTGAATCTGCCCGACCGAAACGGCTCGCACTTTGCAACCAATTTACAAACGCTCGCAAACCAGGCGGCCGTCGCCCTGGAACGCTCCATTCTTCTGGTAGAGTCACGCCAGCAAGCGCGGGAACTGGAGACCGCCTATCGTGAACTGGAGACCACCTACGATCATACGCTGGCGGCGCTCATGTCGGCGCTGGACGCGCGCGATCGCGAGACCGAGGGCCACAGCCTGCGCGTGGCAAAGATTGCCCATACACTCGGCGAAAAACTGGGCCTCACGCCCCCCCAACTCAAGGCGCTGGAACGCGGCTCGCTGCTTCACGACATTGGAAAGATCGGCATCAGCGATACCATTCTGCACAAGCCCGGGCCGCTCGACGCGACGGAATGGAAGATCATGCGCCTGCACCCGGATATCGGCGCGCGCATCGTGGAAGACATCCCCTTTTTGCAGGAGACGCTGGCCGTCATCCGCTACCACCAGGAGCGCTGGGATGGGAGCGGCTATCCCGTCGGCCTGAGCGGAAAGGAAATCCCCTACGTGGCGCGCATCTTTGCCGTGGCCGACGCCTTCGACGCCCTGACCAGCGACCGCCCCTACCGGACGCGCGTCAGCCGGGAGGAGGCGCTGGCATACCTGCGCGAACAGGCCGGTATCCTGTTCGACCCGCAGATCGTCCAGGCGCTGGACGAACTTGCCTCCCAGGAAAAGCTCGACCATCCCGACGCGGAAGCATGAAACACACCGCCCCCCTTCGCGACCTGACCTCGCAGGAATACCGCAAATTCATCCTGCCCACCACCAGCGCGGGATTGCTCGTGCTGGCCGCCTTCCTGCTGAACATCTGGCTGGACGCGAAACTGCCCCCCCTGAACCGCCAGTGGCTGACCGCCATTTGCCTATCGGCGGCGGTGTATATCGTCTTCTTTAGTTTCTACATCATCCCCATACGAAAGAACAAAGACCCGCTCATCTGGCTGAATTCCATCCTCAGCGGCGCGTGGTTCTGGGCGCTGGCCTGGTTCAGCCAGGACAGGCTGCTCGTTTATCACAATCTTCTTTTATTCGTGGCGGTCATTTCGGTATCCATTTTTGCGGGGCGGCTCTCCACCATTTTGATGATCGCCATCGCGACCGCGGCGCACACCTTCCTGCGCCCTTACCCCATTTCATCGTTCACAGGATGGGTTCAATACCTGGGCGCGCCCGTCGTCTCTGTCATCCTTAACGAGGCCATCGTGCGCCTCCAAAACATTTCGCGCGAACAGGTGCGCCGGCTCGAGATCGTCAACGCCTTCAGCCGCCAGGTGGCGGCCACCCTCGACCGCGAGCAGATCCTGGCAAACCTGAACCAGGCCATTCCCAGCGCGCTCGTCTCGGACTCGTATTACGTTTCAGTGGTGGAGAACGATGAAGTGCGCGTTCTTCTGTGCTACGACGAAGGCGAATATTTCTACGATATTTGCGTCCCCGCGGAAGGCACGCTCACCAACTGGGTGGTGCAAAACCAAAAGGAACTCTTCCTGCCCGACCTGAGACAACCGATCGACATCGAAGGCATCAAGATCGTCATCGTCGGAAAGGACAAGACCAGCCTTTCGTGGATCGGCGTGCCAATGATCAGCCGGTCGTTCAAAGGCGTGCTGGCACTGGCTTCCTACCAGCCCAACGCCTTCAACCGCGGCGACATGGAACTGCTCTCCAACCTGGCCCAGCACACAGCCCTGGCGCTCGACAATGCAATCCGCCACGCCGAGGTGGAGGAGCGCTCGCGGCACGACAGCCTGACCGGCGTCCTCAATCACGGGCATTTTCTGGAGACGCTCAAAAAACAGACGGAAAAGGCGGCCTCCAACGGAAGCCTGCTCAGCCTGATCATGCTGGACGTGGATCACTTCAAACAATACAACGATACGTACGGCCACCTGGCCGGCGACCACGTGCTGACCGTCCTGTGCGAAACCATCCGCCGCCACATCAAGAACACGGATGCGGTCGGCCGCTGGGGAGGCGAGGAATTCGTCATTTCGCTCCCCAACGCCGACCCTGCGCAGGCGCGGGCGGTGGCGGAACGCGTCCGCGCTTCGATGCGCGCGCTGGTCATCCATGACCGTGACGAAAAGACGATCCCGCCGCCCACCGTCAGCCAGGGGATCGCGGTATTCCCTGCGGAAACGGACGATATCTTCAAACTCGTTGACCTGGCCGACCAGCGCCTGTATATCGCCAAGAACCGCGGCCGCGACCAGCTCGAATTTCCCCCACCTACTGATATTCAGTAGATCACAAAAAACGCGCGTAACTTGCGCTCTCCCCTGGCACTTGCCCGTCAGGGCAGGTGTAGCGCAAATCTGGCGTTAGAGAACGCCAAATACGCATTTTCGTGAAGCATTGATGAAAAAATAATTGGTTCATTGGGAATCAGCGTGGTCTACCCGCCAGATGAATGGCGTTCTCAAAGCCGCTTGACAAATTGGCGATTTTGGAACGCGAATGCCGCGAATGGGCGAATTTCACGAATTTCTTCAGATTTCTTCGCGCCATTTGCAAATTCGCGTCATTCGCGTTGAGAATCTTTCGACTTTGAGAAGGCCATACCGCCAGATGCAGGTCGGATTGACAATCCGACTTACGCCATCCGCGTTTAGTAGTTGACCGGCAATACTTCGGCGAAGGCGGCGGCGGCCTGCTCCACGCCCGCATCGGTGATCTCGTAATGCGTGACGAGGCGGAACTGACGCGCGCCCACCACGCCCACCAGCACGCCGCGCGCCTTTAGTTTTTCTGCAACTTCTTTGGCGGACAGGGGAACGGACTCCGCGAGCGAGAGGAAGAGCATGTTCGTGGCGGGACCGCCCATATCCACGACCAGCCCCCGCATCTTTCCCAGACGTTCGGCCAGCGCGCGCGCCCGGGCGTGATCTTCGCCCAGGCGGTCCACCATGGTCTCGAGGGCGAGGATGCCGGCCGCGGCCAGGATCCCGGCCTGGCGCATGCCTCCGCCCAGGACTTTTCTCATGCGATGGGCGCGTTGAATGAATTCACGCGTCCCGCAGATGAGCGAGCCGGCAGGCGCGGCGAGGGCTTTGCTGAGGCAGAAGGTGAGCGAATCGACGTGTTGGGTGAATTGTTTTACGTCCACGTTTTGGGCGATGGCGGCGTTGAAGATGCGGGCGCCGTCGAGGTGGAGTTGGAGGCCGTGCGTGTGCGCGAACTCTCCCACCTGGCGGAAGTAGTCGGGCGCCTGGTACGCGCCGCCGCAGCGGTTGTGGGTGTTTTCGAGGCAGATGAGGCGGGAGGGGGGGCAGTGAGCGTCCGGGCCGCGCAAGCCCTCCTCCAATGCGGAAAGGAGGAGCGAGCCGTCGGGCTGGTTGGGAATCTGGGCGGAATGAATTCCGCCCAACGCGGAAATCCCGCCGGCTTCGTAGAGGAAGGTGTGGGATTTGCCGCCGAGCATGACTTCGTCGCCGCGCTGGCAGTGGGCGAGGATGGAGGCCAGGTTGCCCATGGTGCCGCTGGGGACGAAGAGGGCGGCCTCCTTGCCCGTGCGGGCGGCGGCCATTTCCTGCAAACGGTTGACGGTGGGGTCTTCGCCGTACACGTCGTCGCCGACCCGGGCTTTGGTCATGGCTGCACGCATGGCGGGGGTGGGACGGGTGACGGTGTCGGAGCGGAGGTCTATGGGGTTCATGGTTTCAGGTTTCAGGTGTCAGGTGTCAGGTGTCAGGTGTCAGGTGCGAGGTGTCAGGTGCGAGGTGTCAGGTGCGAGGTGTCAGGTGCGAGGTGTCAGGTGCGAGGTGTCAGGTGTCAGGTGTCAGGTGTCGAGGGGCGATTTTACAGCAAGGCCGCCGCGTTGGAGGACGTGGGTGTAGATCATGGTGGTTTTGACGTCTTTGTGGCCGAGGAGTTCCTGGACGGTGCGGATGTCGTAACCGGCCTGGAGGAGGTGGGTGGCGAAGGAGTGACGAAAGGTATGGGGGGTGACGTGTTTGTTGATCTTTGCGCGGCGGGCGGCTTCCTGAACGGCTTTTTGCACGGTGGTTTCGTGGATGTGATGGCGGCGGCGGATGCCGGTGCGTTTGTCGGTGGAGATTTCGGGGGCAGGGAAGAGGTATTGCCAGATGTATTCGCGGGCGGCATTGCGGTATTTGCGTTCGAGGGCGTAGGGAAGGTATACGGCGCCGAGGCCTTCGGCGAGGTCTTTTTCGTGGAGGGCTTTGACGTATTGGAGGTGGAGTTTGAGGGCGGGGACGGCGGTTTCGGCGAGGATGGTGAAGCGGTCGTCTTCGCCCTTGCCGTCGCGGACGACGATTTCGAAGTGGTCGAAGTCAATGTCTTTGACGCGCAGGCGCATGCACTCCATGACGCGCAGGCCGCCGCCATACATGACCTGGGCGATGAGTTTGTAGACGCCGGTGAGGTTGTCGAGGACGCGGCGGACTTCGTCTTTGGAGAGGACGGTAGGAACGGTGAGGGCGCGTTGGGGACGAAATTCGGCGAGGCTGGCTTCGTCCAATTTAATGTGAAGAACGTGGCGATAGAGGAAGAGGAGGGCGCTGAGGGCCTGGTTCTGGGTGGAGGCGGAGACTTTTCTGACGGAGGCGAGGTGGGTGAGGAATTGGTTGATCTCGGGAGCGCCCATGTCTTTGGGGTGGCAGGAGACAACGCCATGTTTTTTCAAGTCGGGGTTATGGAAGTAGATGTATTCCTTCACCCATCCGATGTAGGTGTCGCCGGTGCGCGGGGAGTAGTGTTTGAGTTCGATGGCGTCGCGGTACTGGTCGAGGAGTTTCTTTTCTTTTTGGGGAGAGGGGGAAACTGGTTGTGTCATTTTGTTGCCTTTTGGGGAGGGTGGTTGTATAATTGTGGCAGAGGTTATTATAATTGAGAAGTCGGTATAACACCCGAAACGGGATGATATACAGCGTAGTCTGTATAATTCATAGTTGAACTAAGCGCTTCGCGCAGGGGGATGTTTCCAATCAAAGGAATGCCCTAAAGCACCGCACCGAATAAACGAAACCGGCTATATTTCCCGTGTTG
>DAOUMJ010000225.1:0-5317 GCA_034411715.1 Anaerolineales bacterium
CGCTCACGCCCATCGTGTCGCTCAACGCCTGGCTCAACTGGATGTTCATTTGCAATAATGCTTTTTGAATATGCAGGATGTGCGGCGCGCGGTGTTCCAGTAACTGGGCGCGGTGGCGCAGCATCGTCCGCAACGCGATCAGGTCTGCTTGCGGACGAAACGAACTTTCCAGCAACCCGTAACTGTGCAGGGTCTGGATCCACTGCGCGTCTTCGATGTCGCTCTTCCTCCCTGGCACGCGCCGAATCGAGCGCGAACTGATCAACAAACATTCGAAT
Source organism: Anaerolineales bacterium (assembly GCA_034411715.1). Lineage (GTDB taxonomy): Bacteria > Chloroflexota > Anaerolineae > Anaerolineales > Villigracilaceae > Denitrolinea. The sequence goes on from DAOUMJ010000225.1 coordinate 279, forward strand.
CCCTGCCGCTCCAACTCCTCAAACAGCGGTATCCAGTACACGCCCGTGCTTTCCATTGCCACCGTCTTGACCCCATGCGCGTGCAGCCATTTCCCGATCTCTTGCAAGTCCACGGTGTAATTCCCGAAGGCTTTCACGATCTGCGTCCCCGCCTCCCCGCTCATATCATGCCCGTAGGGTACGCACGCCACGATCTCCGTCGCGCCGATGTCCACCCCCGCCGCGTTCGCGTTCACGCGGCTCATCCCTTCAAACGGTCGCGCCTCTTCCACGCCCTTTGTTCGCTTGCTTTTCCTTTTCATCGCTCTGCTCCTGTTTTGGATTCGCGCGGGTAAAACACCCGCATCTGCGACAGATCCCGGTCACTGATGGGATTAGCTTTCTCATCGGGGTCGTCTTCCCCCCTTCGCCTCCAGTGGATAAATCAATTTGACCGGCAACCACGGTGCACCTCGGGGCAACGACTTGCGCGCCTCCACTGCTTTGCCCGAAGGGGAGCTTGTAGATCTGTCTGTGGGGAAGTATACTTCGGCTATCAGCTGGACGGTTTCTGCCGTGAAAAATGAGCCCCCGCTCTTTCGTGGTGCACCTGACGTGTGGGACGCTTCGCGTGCGGCATTTTCGAGCATTTTTCTCGCTTCGGGCTTTTCCTACATCTCAAGCATTGTCCACGCCCGCCCACACGCAGGTAACGCTCACCGTTGGGCGGCTAGCTCAACACCATCCATGAAAGTGGTTGGTACAAGAGGTCGCAAATGAGACAAGTTATTTCTATCAACCTAATTTTTCTGATAGTGCTTTCAGCTTGTGGCTCCATCGCAGGAGTTACCGCGACGCAAACCACAACGTTGACTTCTACTTTTGTGCCCACGTTCTCGTTAACATCAATAATGACTCCTTCCCCAACGTTGACACCCTGGCCAACTTCCATCACGCCAACCTTGACTCCCATTGCCTCTTTACCCCATTTCGTTATTGGCGAGACGCCATTTCGCTTCATGGGAGCGATTGTACCGGGTTGGTTCTGGGCACGCGGGGAAGGGATCTCCACACAGGAGGTCTCCGAAGATTTAATTGTTTCTGCAAAAGCCAGCGGAATCAGCGTTCTGCATTTACCGGTACCTTTTTCCATCGAGAACCCAATAGGTATTTTTTCAGAGGATGAATTCAGAAATTTGGATTTTTTCCTGGATGCTGCCGCAAAAAATGGTGTCTATGTCATGCTCGTTCTAATGGATGGTTATAGCCTCTCTGAAAACCCGGAGTTCGCTTACAACAATCCAGACGGTTTTTCAGGCCTTGTTTTGGATGAAAACCTGTCAAACGCCTTTCGGGAGCGCATTAAAACTTTCATATTCCACCGCAATACAATGAATGGATTGCTTTATCGAGACGACCCAACCATCTTTGGCTGGGATATCATTGGTGAACCTGCCTGCTATCCCAAAACGACATTTTTATCATTTCTTCAAATCAGAGCCTGGCTGGAAGAGACTGCTTCGTATATGAAAGCTCTTGACCCTAATCACCTAGTTGGTGTCAGTTCGACGGGTGCCATCGATTACGAAGATAGACACGATTGGCCATGGTACGAAGTCTTCGATGTACCTTCCCTGGATTTCATACAAATCGAAGAAAATGCAGCCTCGGTTGATAGCCCTGAAGATTATAGTATTGATGAGTGGACTCCTAAGTTCATTTCTCTCGGAAAGCCTTTGATCAATATAGTTGTTATGCCGATTTATTCGACATCAGACTCGACATGCACGGATCTTGACTGGCAGGCAAGATTTATCAGGGCATTCGCCCTGCGGAATTTTGAAGCGGGTGTTGCCGGTATTCCCGTCTCAAGCTGGGCAAGTGACCTGGCTCCATGGCTGCCTGACTTCGATATCTGCATTACAAAAACAGATTCAATGACTCCTATTCCGGAGGCCATCCTGGATATTGCCAATCAATTGAATATTCCAGGATATCCCAACCCACCGTTGAATTTTGTCAGGATCTCTCCATGATAAAAGAAAGATACTCTACTTCGATTGGGGACGATGGTGCACTGGTTTCGTGGCAATCACCGCCCAACAAAGCGTTCTCAGAAACAACATCCTCGCGCGCCCCCCTGAGTTCTTCTTCAAGCGGCTCGTTCCATCCAAAAGTGCGCGGATCGTCCGCTCGCCGCAAAAAATCACCGAAATTTACGCAGGCGGTTAAATGCAAAGCAGGCGTTCTCGTCGAGGACGCCTTTTTGATTCGTCCCAACGCGGGTCTAGTTCGGGACGAGTTGGAAGCCGAGCTTGGCGGCTTTCTTCTTCATGTACTTGATGCTTCGACAAGCTCAGCACAAGTCTGCTGTTCCTTGTACTTCGCCTCGTACTCTTCAATGTTGATCGTTTCGTATTCCACTTTGTATTTCAACATCCGATACACTACGCGTGCGATCATGTGCGCGGTGGCGACGGTGGCCTGCGCCTTGTCCAGCCTGCCGCGCAATCTTCGGTAGAACGAGCCGAACACACACTCCGCCCGCTTCACCGATTGCGCCGCCATCCGAAAGGCATACCCGGCGCGGTTCTTGGTCTTGAGCGTTCTATTCTTCAACACCTTGCCCCCGGAAATCTCGTGCTTCGGCGCCAGTCCCAACCAGGAGCAGAAATGCTTCTCAGTGGGAAACTTGCTCATGTCCGTCCCGCACTCCATGATCACCATCTGCGCCACCGACACCCCGAACCCGTCCACCGCACTCAGATCCACACCGCTCAGACGCTTCAAGTGAGCGCGCAATTCTTCCTCGTTGGGCGGCGCATTCTTGCTGTGCGAGTTGCGCTTGCGCTTCGACAACGGCTTCAATTCCCCAGCCTCCCATTCGGGACGCGTCAGCGCGTAGGTGCGCTCGATCTCTGCATCGCAGGCTTCGAGCTGCCGCGTGTAAAAATCGAACAACTCCAGCGATTGTCCGAGCATGAACAGGTATTCCTCCCGCCACGTCCCGGTCAAGGCCTGGGCGATCTCCTCTTCGCTCTTCTTGCAGTTCCGATCCCGATACGCCGCCAACTTGTGCGGGTCGCGCTCTCCCGCCGCAATGGCGCGGATGATTTCCATCCCCGTCTGCCCGGTCACGTCGCTCAACGCCTGCGATAGTTGGATATTCATTTGCAGCATCGCCTTCTGCATGTGCTGGACATGCGGCGAGCGGTGATCTATCAACTGTCCGCGATGCCGCAACAGCGTCCGCAACGCCACCAAATCTCCCTGCGGACGAAACGAGCTTTCCAGCAAGCCGTAACTATGCAGGGTCTGAATCCACTGCGCGTCCTGGATGTCGCTCTTCTTGCCCGGCACCCTCCGCAGCGAGCGCGAACTGACCAGCAGGCATTCGAACCCCTGCCGCTCCAGTTCCTCGAACAACGGTATCCAGTACACCCCGGTGCTTTCCATTGCCACCGTTTTCACGTGGTACTCTTTCAACCACTGGCCGATGGCTTGCAAATCCACCGTGTAGTTGCCAAACGCTTTCACGATTTGCGTGTTCTCGTCCCCCGCCACACACGCCACGATCTCGACCGCGCCGATGTCCACCCCGGCCGCGTCTTCGTTCACCCGGCTCATCCCGACAAACGGATGCGCCTCCTCGATCCCCTTTGTGCGTTGACTTTTCCTGCTCATTTTCTTTCACTCCTTTTGGATTTGGATGCAGGGCGGGAAGAACTCCCGCACCTTCGGCAGGCCCGGTCACTCACAGGGATTAGCTTTCTCAACGGGGTCGCTTGGTATCGTCCAACTGCCAATACCGATCTCTCAATGAATCGGCCTCGATACGCGCGCCGCCAATTTTCAAATCAATTCGACCGGAAACCACGGTGCAGCGCGGGAGTCGCTTTTTGAGCGCATCGCCAATGCTTTGTACGGCTTGCGTGCCTGCCACTTCGGAGTATACTGTCGCTGGTTGTCGAGCCCGTCGAGACATAGCACCCCTGTTTCTCTCGGAAAAATGATGGCCCGCCCATCTTCTGGGGTGCAGCGGACGGCGGGGATTCTCCCGCCAAATTGGCTGTTTTCTGGCTTCAAGGTTTTCCGTCTCGACACAGAATCCAAGCCCGCCCCCGTCCGCCGCTAACGCAAACCGTTGGGCGGCTTCGCTAAGTTTAAAAACTGGTTTATTTCCGCGTTGACGATATAGAACATTTATTCTATAATCCGATAAAGGAGATTTATCATGAGAAAAATAAAGGAGCAAGCAATGTCGAAGGTTGTAGCAATCATGTCCATGTCGCTCGACGGCTACGTCGCCGACCTCAACGATGGCGTGGCCGAAGTATTCGACTGGTACTTCAACTCGGGGAACGTCGAATTCGACGCAGGGGGAGCAGACCCCATGACGTTCTCGGTGTCCGGGCCAAGCGCCGAGCACCTCCGGGGTCTCTGGTCAGAACTCGGTGCCGTGCTTACCGGTCGACGTACTTTCGACAAAGCGCAAGGCTGGGGCGGAAATCACGCCTGGGGACCAGCATTCGTACTTACCCACCACATCCCCGCCGGATGGCCGCGACCCGACTCGACTGTCCACTTTGTGACCGACGGCATCGAGAGCGCCGTGAAGCAGGCCAAAGTCGCCGCCGCCGGGAAGTCCGTTGGGGTCCACGGCGCTGACACGATCCAGCAGTTACTGAATGCTGGTCTCCTCGACGAAATCCACGTTGACGTCGTAGCGCTGCTTCTTGGTTCAGGCGTTCGACTCTTTGACCATCTCGCTATTGCGCCAGCGGTGCTTGGCAACCCGACGGTGATTCCTGGCGTCGGCGTTACACACCTGCGCTACCCAGTACGCAAGGCATAGTCTGCCCCCCACCCTTTCTCCCCCGGGGAGCTTCGTCTCGGTGAGACGTTCACGCGCGAGGTTGCCAACAACGTCTTCCACAAGCAGCACACCGCCCAACAAAGCATCCTAAGAAACAGAAATCGGCCAGAAATCGCCCTTTTTGGCGCATCTTTGCTCTTCGCCCTTAACCCAAAAAAGGACGCGGCGTCCTTCTGATCAAAAA
>DAOUMJ010000226.1:0-9577 GCA_034411715.1 Anaerolineales bacterium
CACCGTAATCTGAATCAAAAAGGCGTATCGCATCTCTGCGTACGCCTTTTGCATTTCATTACGCAACACGCAATACGCAATACGCAATACGAACTATCCCGCTTCCTCTCCAAACGCCGCCACCATAATATGCTGATTTAAAAACAGCGGATTACTTTCGGACGGCGCGATCTGGCCCAGGGTGTAACCGCCCGCGACCGGCACATCCGCGCCGAGGATCTCCTGCACCGCCGCGATCTCCGCGCCAGGCGTGGACTTTAACAGCATTTGCCAGGCCAGGTCCACCAGCACGAGGGCGAAGGCCGGTTTGGCGTCGCCCAGTTGCAGCAGGGCATCCTGCGCGGCTTTTTGGGCGGCGGCCTGGCAGGCGGAGCGGCTGCCCACCAGCAGGTAGGCATCCAGCCCGTCGCGGACGGGAGCGTTGAGGCGGAAACTGCCGTCCGCTTCCACGCGCAGGGGCGCGCGCACGATCATTTGCTCGCCCTGTTCGATGCCGAGGGGATATAGGCGCGCCAGGTAATTCAAAGGGGGAAAGGCCCAATCGCGGGCAGGATAGCCGAAGACCTGCGCGTACGTTTCGGAGGCGGGACGCCCGTCCAATGTGCGGAGCCAGAAGCCGCGCGAGCGCGTCACGCGGAACTGGGAGCCGACCGGGTCCCATCCGTGCGCGTGACCGACCCCAATCTTCGCCGCGCCGCGCAGGATGGCGGCGGCCAGCCCTCCCGTCCCGGCCTGCGCCCCAGCGATCTGGTAGTTATAGCCGGTGTGCAGATCGCCGCTGGAAAGTCCTCCAATAAACGATGCGGACCTGCCTGTCAGGTTGTTGCACAACTGCTCGGCGTCGCCGTTGAAACCGTCCGCGAAAAAAAGCAGGGACTGGCGCGCCTCGCCGGAGGTCAACTGGGCGAGACGGTTGGCGGTCTCGCGTCCGCTTTGAGCGTAACCCGGCAGCCAGTGGACCTCGGCGCGCAGATCGCCGCTGAGGAGCGCAACCACAACCGAGTGCGGCTGTATGCCTTCGTGGGTCAACCCGGCCGGCGCGCTGAAGCCGATGAACGGCATGTCGCCGGACAGGCTGGCAACGCCCGCGGCCACTTCGCGCGGCTGGTATTGATGCGAAGCGATGACAATCCCGAATTTGGGCGCGGCGGTTCCCAATTGGTTGAGCGCGGCGTTCGTGGCTTTCAACCCGGCTTCACGGCCATCCAGGGCTTGGGCATGTCCGACGGCGGAAATAAGTGTCATTTTCTACACTCCCCCCTCTCCCGTCATCGGGAGAGGGGTTGGGGGTGAGGGCGTTCCCCCCTCTCCCGTCATCGGGAGAGGGGCAGGGGGTGAGGGCAGGATTATCCTTCCGCAACCGGTATGGTGAAATGGAAGGTGGTTCCCTTACGGTACTCGCTCTCGAACCAGATGCGCCCACCCTGCATCTCCACCAGGCTCTTGGTGATGTTCAATCCCAGCCCGGTGCCGGGCGCTTCGCGCGCTTTCTGATCGTCGGAGCGGAAGAATTTCTGGAAGATCTTCGATTGGTCCTCGGCGCCGATGCCGATGCCGGTATCGCGCACCCAAACGTGTACCACGCGCGCCGCGCCTTCGGGATCCCATTGGTTGACGGCCAGTTCGCCGCCTATCAAAATGCGCCCTCCCTCGGGCGTATATTTATGGGCATTGCTGATCAGGTTGGCGATCACTTGTTCCAGGCGCGTGCGGTCGGCCCAAATGGGAGGCAGTTTATCGGGCAGGGATACCTCCACAACCTGTTTTTTCTCATCAATCTGGCGTCGGGTGGAGCGGACGACCTCCTCCGCCACTTCCGGCACAGCCACCGCCCGAAAGTCCAGGCGCAGGCGACCGGCTTCGATCTTCGAATTGTCGTTCAAGTCCGAGACGAGCGTGGACATGCGTTCCACGTTCGAGCGGATGGTGTTCAGGAAGTCGGCCTGCATGTCGTTGATTCCGCCCACTTTGCCGCCGGCCAGCAGTTCGGTGTAGCCCTTGATGGAGGTCATGGGGTTTTTGAGTTCGTGCGCCACGAAGGAGACGAACTCGCTCTTGGCCTCGTTGGCGGCCTGCACTGCGTTGAACAGTTGGGCGTTGGCGATGGCGATGGCGGCGTGATCGCCCAGGCGGTTGAGGAAAGAGATATCCTCCTCGGCGTTTTCCACGCTTTCGAGCATCAGCAGGCCGATCACCTGCGCCTCGCGCCGGATCGGGACGACGATCTGGTCGCGCGCTTCGGGCAGGAGACTGCCGCCCATGGCCGGGTCGAGCGCCTGGCGCTGGGGCTGGCCGCTTTCCACGGCCTGGCGCAGGACGGGCAGGTCGAGCGGCATGGGCGTCTCGGCATAGCCGGCCAGGTGGCTGCCGTAACCTTCGTGCGCCATAATGCGCAGGTCGGCGCCTTCCAACATGCCGATCAGCCCGGCCTGGGCGCGCGATTGGCGCATGGCCCAATCGAGGGTGATGCGCATGGCGCGGTCCATTTCGAGGCTGGCGTTCAGTTCGCGGTCAATGCGCTGCATCACCGAGAGTTCCTCCACGCGGGCGGCCAGTTCCTGATCGGTGAGGGTGTAAAGGCGGGCGTTCTCGATGGCGACCGCGGCCTGCCCGGCGAAGGCCGCCAGCAGGTCCTGGTCGTCCTCGCCGAAGGGCAGTCCGTCACGGCGGTTGATGACCTCGATCACGCCGATGACGCGGTCCTTGACCAGCAGGGGGACCGCCAGCAGGGCGCGGCTGGTGAAGCCGGTCTGCTGGTCGGTGGCGGCGTGGCGGGCGCCGGAACGCTGGGCGTCGTTATCAATGACCGGGGCGCGCGTCTGCACGGCGCGGCCGACGATGCCGCTGCCCGGCGGAAGCCGCTTGCCGAGCAGGTCGCCGGCCACAGGTCCGACGGTGACGCGGAAGACCAGTTCGTCGGTCTGCTCATCCACGAGGAACAGGCTTCCCGCCTCGCAATTCAGGATGGAAACGGCGTTATCGAGAATGTTCCTGAGCAGGGGTTCGGATTCGAGGGTGGAGGTCAACTGCCGCGTGATTTCGTTCAGCGTGGATAACTGGCGGGCGCGGCGCTCGGTCTCCTCCAACAGGCGCGATTTGACGATGGCGCCCGCAGTGTGATCGGCGATGTTTTGCAGGAGTTCCAACTGGCCGCGCGTGTAGTTGACGAGGGCGTCGCGGCTGGCGATGCTGAGCGCGCCGATGGTCTCCGCCCCGGCGTTGAGCGGCACGCCCATCCACGCAAAGACGCCCTGCTCGCCCGGCAGGAGGTTGCGCGCCTGGCACTCGCGGGCGTAATCCTGCGTGACGAGGGGGCGGCCCCTGCGAACCACGTCCTGCGCGAGGCCCGAGTTGGGCGGCAGGGGGACATCTTCCTTGGATTCGATGCGCTCGCGGTTTTCCACGCAAAAGCCGTAATAGTAATAGTCGGCGGCGTTGTTGTAGAGCGTGATGTGGAAGTCGGCGGCGGGGATGATCTGCGCGGTCTGGGCGTAGATGAGTTCCAGCACGTCGTCGAAGGTCAGGGTGATGTTAACGCCCTGCGAGACGCGCGCCAGGGCGTTCATTTCCTGCACGCGACGCTCGAGGTCGGAGACGGTTTGGGCGCGTTCGATGGACAGGGCGGCCTGTTCGCACAGGCTTTCCAAAAAGGCCAGATCCTGCGGCGTGTAGGGCTGGCCCGAAAGGCGCGAACCGAGCGCCACCCAGCCGAGCGGGCGCTCCTTGCCCGGCAAACGGACAAAAAGCCGCGCCTCCAGAAGGGTGAGGCGGGCCTCTTCTTCCTTCAACGGAGCGGGCGGGTTGGCGCCATCCAAATAGAGGGGCAGGCGTTCCTGCTGGAAGTGCCGCGCCAGGGAACTGGAGACGGCGAAGCGAATATCGCTGGTGGGGCGGCCATCCGCGCCAGGCATGGCCGCGTATTGATCGTTCACGTTGTCGTAAATGTAGATGTGGGCGCGGTCGGGAGCGATTGTGGTCATCAGTTCTTCGCGCAGCGCCTGTGAGATTCCTTCCTGCTCCACCGCGTTGGCGAGTTTGCGCGCGAACTCCTGTTGGCTTTTCAGGTGGGCGCGCTGGCCGCGAAAGAAGATGTGGTCCACCATGCCTTGCAGCCGGTGATGCAGGGGGGCGATGGAGACGGCTACCAAAAAGGCCAGTCCGCCGATCAACCAGGGATTGTCCGCGGGTATGTTTTCGCGAAAGATCAGGCTGACCCCGCTCACGATCAAGCCATACGCGCCGACGATGAGGACGGCCAGCAGGACGTAGATGAGGCTCTGGCGCAGCCAGGCATCGGTCTGGACCAGGCGGAAGCGCAGGATGGTATATCCAATGGAAAGGGGGAACAGGACGAGAGGTATGAAGAGGCCGGTGGTAAATGGGAAATCGAACCAGCCCATAAAGGCATTTACCAACCAGACGATCATGGCGCTGAAACCCGTCAACGCGCCGAGCAGAATTGTTCGCGCCTGTGACTTGACGACCGGTGAAGAGGATGTGACGCCATGATAGATAATGAATCCAAAATAAACGAGGCCAGCCGCGGCTACGAATAGATATAACCATTGCCAGGCGCGAATGTAGCCGGCAGGGTTTTGGAAGTCATAGAGCGTGGTATACGCGTAACCGGCCAGCACAATACCGATCATGTAGCCGATCCAGCGCACGTACGGACGACGGATGGCGGGACGGAATTCCTGCGGGAAGGTCATGGCCATGTCCACCATCGAGCCGCCCAGGATGGCGAGAGCCAATGTCCACAATTGCGTGAAGCCGTGCGTGGTGAACAGGTCGAACAGCGTACCAACAGCGATGGAAAGCGAGGAGGCAAAAAGCGAGAAGGCGCGCCCGGGCGATTCGGCGCGGCGCAGGCCGAAAATCCACAGGCCGATCATCAGAAAAAGGCCGCTGACGATGGCGGGAATGACGACGTAGCCGACGCGGTCGGCGCGGGGGAAGATTCCCAACGTCACATCGAGCGATCTTTCCTCCCCCGCTCCGCGGCGAAACGTGACGGGGATGGTCTCGCCGGGGGCGAATCCCAGCCGGGTTGGGATGGTTCCGGGCCTGGTCCCGTTCAAGACCTCCTCGATGTCTGTGAAGGAACGCACCGGAACGCCGTTGACGGATATCAGTTGATCCCCGAACTCGGTCTGGTAATACAGGCTCCACGCTTCGGATGGCTGTCTGGGACCGGCCGCGTTTCGAAGCATGGTCTGCTCGAAAAATGCGCCCAGGAAGGGCGTCTTGAACCAGCGGTTGGCCAGGAACAGCGCGAAGAAAAACGCCAGGACGGCCGCGCCATGATAGATCATGGCAACGGTTTGCAGGATGCTGCTGAGCAAGGCGGTTCGACGCGGGGATTCAAACATGGTCGCTTTGGGTTTTTGTGACGGATTTCGATGGAGGCATTTTACACTTATTTCGCCCACCCAAAGATGGTACTTTCATAACAAAGATGAAAAGAAGAAACCCGTTTTCTTTACAACCCCCGAAACGAAGTGGAGTGGGGCGGAAAAAACGGGTTTCTGAAACGGGTGGTCTAAATATCCAGGTTGCGCACGGCCCGGGCGTGGGTCTGGATGAATCTTCGGCGTGGATCCACCGCGTCGCCCATGAGCATGTCGAAGGTCCGGTCTGCTTCGGCCGCGTCGTCCACAGTCACCAGCAGGAGAGTCCGATTTTCGGGATTCATCGTCGTCTCCCACAGTTGTTCGGGATTCATTTCGCCGAGGCCCTTGTAACGCGAGATGGTCGCCTTGTCGGCGGCGGCCATTTCCTTCAGGATTTTGTCCTTTTCCTTGTCGCTGTAGGCGTACTTGACGCTGTTCTTGTAAGCGATGCGATAGAGCGGCGGCTGGGCGATGTAGAGGTGGCCTTCCTCGATCAGGGGTGGCATGTAGCGAAAGAAGAAGGTAAGAAGGAGGGTGCGGATGTGCGAGCCGTCCACATCGGCGTCGGTCATAACGATGACGCGGCCGTAGCGCAGGCCTTCGAGATCGAAACTCTCGCCGATGCCGGTGCCGAGCGCCGAGATGAGCGCCTTGACCTCGTTGTTGCCGAGGATCTTATCGAGGCGGGCGCGCTCGGTGTTCATGATTTTTCCACGAAGCGGAAGGATCGCCTGGAAGTGGCGGTCGCGTCCCTGTTTGGCTGAGCCGCCAGCCGAGTCGCCTTCCACGATGTACAGTTCGGTCTTGGCCGAATCGCGCTCCGAACAATCGGCCAGTTTGCCGGGCAGGGTGAGGCTTTCCAGCGCGGACTTGCGGATGACGAGATCGCGCGCCTTGCGCGCCGCGTCGCGGGCGCGGGAGGAGGTGAGGCATTTCGCGATGATGGCCTTGGCGGCCTGCGGATTCTCCTCGAGAAACGTGCCGAAGGCCTCGCCTGCCACCTGTGTGACGTAGGTTTGCACCTCGGGGTTCATCAACTTCACCTTGGTCTGCGACTCGAATTGCGGGTCGGGATGTTTGACCGAAACGATGGCGGTCAGGCCCTCGCGCGTGTCGTCGCCGGTGAAGTTCGGGTCGGCATCCTTCAAGTGTCCGTTCTTGCGGGCGTAATCGTTGATGACGCGCGTCAGCGAGGAGCGCAGGCCGGTCATGTGCGTACCGCCGTCCACGGTGTTGATCGTGTTGGCGAACGAGTAGACCGATTCGGTGAACGCGTCGGTGTATTGAATGGCGGCCTCGATGCCGATGCCCTCGATCTCCTTTTCGACGAAAACCACCGAATGTAAAGTCTCGCGATTGCGGTTCAGGTAACGGACGAAGGAGGTGATGCCGCCCTCGAAGTAGAAGGTCATCTCCCGATTCGAACGCTCGTCCACGAAGAAGATGGTGACGCCGCGCGTGACGAAGGCCATTTCGCGGAAGCGCTGGACGAGCGTGTTGAAGTTGTAGTCCATCTCCTCTTTGAAAATCTGCGGGTCGTACTTGAACGTGGTACGGGTGCCGCTTGCGTCGGCTTTGGCCTTCCCGACGACCTTGACCGGTTCCTTCGGGATGCCGCGCTCGTAGCGCTGGAAGTGAACCTTGCCCTCGCGCGTCACTTCCACCTCGCACCATTCCGAGAGCGCGTTGACCGCGCTGACGCCCACGCCATGCAGGCCGCCCGACACCTTGTAGCCGCCGCCGCCGAATTTGCCGCCCGCGTGCAGGGTGGTCATCACCACCTCCAGCGCCGATTTCTTCATCTGCGGGTGCATCCCGACCGGGATGCCGCGTCCGTTGTCGGTGACGCTCACGCTCGAGTCCGGGTGGATGCGGATCTCGATGCGCGTGCACGCCCCCGCCAGGGACTCGTCAATCGAGTTATCCACCACTTCGTAGACGAGGTGGTGCAGGGCTTTCACGTCCGTGCCGCCCACGTACATACCGGGGCGGCGGCGAACCGCTTCCAGTCCTTCGAGCACCTGAATATTGTCTGCTTCGTATTTACCGTTGGGTTGAGCCATATTCTTCTCCGAAAACCCTCGCCCTTCCCCACCCCCTCCCTCCCCTTCCATCACCCCGTTTTGGGAGAGGGAAAGGGAGGGCGCCGTGGAGCGGCGGGAGGGGTCAGGTGAGGGCAAAATTTACGTTTGCGGCGCGGCAGTATTTGTTTTCAACCGCTGAAAAACAATTTCGAGCCAGGCGTTCATTTCGCGATAGTAGATGAACGAGGCGGCCAGCAACGCGGTCGTGACGAAGGCGTGACCACCAATCCCTACCAGCATCATCCACGAATTGTCGGAAGGCACCCTCCACAGATAGTTCAATCCCTGGCTGATGACAAAAACCGCCAGAACGAACATGCTGCTGCTGGGCAGGGTGAAACGCGCCATGCGCAGGCTGGCATAGATCGAATAAAAAGCGTTCTGCCCGCGCAGGTACATGCCGTGCGGCGCGAAAAAGACGGGGACGATGATCCACGCGCTGAACAGGGCCAGCACGAAAATCGCCGCCTGGATCAACGCCGGGCTGATCAGGCTGATGAAGCCCAGCGCCAACATGGCGGGCAGGCCGAGCATGAACGTGATGACGGTGAATACGACGGAGAACAGGACAGTCTGCATCACCGCGCGGCCGGTTCCAGAGGCGGCCTCGCGGCTTCCCGTCACGCCGGAGACCCAGTTGAAGTACAGCCCGCCCGCCATCCAGCCGGCCAGGGTCAACAGAAAGGACCAGCCGAGAAGGTCCAGGCCGGAACCGACCTCGATCTCCGAGGGCGTTCCCAATGGATTGGCGATGGGAAGTTTGGACGACATCAGGCTGGATATGCCGACCGGAAAGGTGCGTAAAATACCCAGCAGGTTATAGCGCGGAAGCCATTCCAGCAGCGCCTGGCGGGCGGCCTCCACGTCGGCGGCGGGCAGGGGGCGGTCGGCGCTCAACGCCAGCATTTGCTCGAAGAAGGCGGAGAAGATCGTTTTCACGCTCAGACGCGGGCCGAACCAGAGGAAGACATCCAGCGCCAGCGGCAGGAGCAGGACCGCCAGGTGATTCGAAATCGCATCCATGCCCGACCTGATGGCGTTGATCACGCCCGGCGGAGGCGGAATGGGTTGTTGAGAAGTCTGGGGTGTTTCCATAACCGATTGATTTTACCATAGCGGTTTTGTCTCTTGGCAGTCGCCATTCCCGCAGGTACAATGCCTTCATGCAACCGCGTTCTTCCATGCCCGACGCGAATCGGATCGGCATCCTGGCCGCGTCCGTCCTGCTGGCCTTCGCCCTCACGCGCCTCCTGCCCGCTACGGAGATCGTCCTGCGATTCACCCTCGGCGAATTCTTCCTGGCCTACCCCGTCAGTTTGACCACCGTGATGACCCTGCTCGCCGCGGGCGTGACCGCCACCGGCATGGACTGGCTTCTGCGCGGCCACCCGGCGCTCGCTACGCGCCGGACGGTGGAACACTGGCTCCTGCCCACCCTCGTCACCTTCGTCATCGGCGCGCCGCTTTCGCTCCTGCCGGGCGGCGCTTCGTGGTGGGCCGCCTTTGCAATCGCCGGCCTGGCGCTGGTGGTCGTCTTCATCGCCGAATATGTGGCCGTAGATCCCCTGGCGCCCTCCTACCCCGCGGCGACAGGACTATTGACCGCGCTCTCGTTTGCCGTCTACCTCATCCTGCTCACCACCATGCGCGCCTCCTCGCCCCGTCTCGTTCTCTCCCTGCCGGTCGTGGTTCTCGCCAGTGGATTGGTCTGCCTGCGCGCCTTGCGCCTGCGCCTGCGACGCTGGGAATTTTTCTGGACGCTCGGCGCCGCGCTCATCTCCGCGCAACTGGCCTCCGCCCTGCATTACTGGCCGCTTGCTCCCATCCAGTTTGGGCTGGCCCTCCTCGGCCCTCTCTACGCGTCGACCTCCCTGGCGGGAAGCCTGGGCGAGGACGCGCCCCTTCGCCGAGCGGCTGTCGAACCGCTGCTCGCGTTGACCCTGGCCTGGGTGATGGCCGGTTTCCTGCGCTGATACGGCGCATTCTCCTTTTGCAAAAACGGCGGTAGTCTCCCTGTTGAGCGCAGATCGTGGATTCAAACCGCTGAGAACGCAGAGAGCGCAGAGTTTCCCTTTGTTTTCCTGCAATTCTCGGCGGTCT
>DAOUMJ010000227.1:0-1546 GCA_034411715.1 Anaerolineales bacterium
AGGTGACGCCTCCGAAGACTTCCTGGCTCGAACGCTATCCCAACGAACGGCTTGCCAAGTGGGGCGCGAGGTTCGCGCGTTTGCAGGCATCTGGAATCGTAAAGGAGGACATCAATGAACACAAAACCTTTGAGTCAAACGTGGGCATGGTTCGGTTGGCGGAGAAAGCGCATGCCGGCAGGAAAATAAGTATAAAGAAAGCAACTGTATTTTACGGTCATTTTTGTGTCCGAATGAACTCCATTGCGCGCGCCCGACGAGAGATCGTCTGGTTTTTCGTTTTGAATAGGTAGTTTTACTTGCCTTTTACCAGCCAATCGGCGCTCGTCTTGTGGGCTACTCTATACTATCATGGAAACATTATGCCTAATCTCACCACGGAGAAAATCTTATGAACGGTAGAAAAATCTTGATCGTAGGAGGATACGGCGGAGTGGGACGTACGATTGCCAGGCTCTTGTCGAAAGAGTTTCCTCAGCAGGTTATTGTGGCAGGCAGGAATTATGACAAGGCAAATCAACTTTCTGTCGAACTTGAATATGCCGTTTTGCCGCTGGAGTTGGATATTTCATCCGAGGCATTCCCCAAAAATTTGCTGGATGAAGTCTCCCTGGTTGTAATGTGCATCGATCAGAAGGACACCAGGTTTGTTGAAGAGTGTATTCAGCAAGGTGTTGACTATATTGACATCACAGCGGGATACGAATTCATATCCAGGCTCGAAGCGCTTAATGCTGATGCTGAAAATGGAGGCTCCACGATCGTGTTGAGCGTAGGTCTCGCGCCAGGCTTGACCAATGTTTTGGCGAGCCTCGCTAATTCGCAGGGACAAAATGTCTCACATGTTGACTTGTTCATAATGATAGGGCTTGGCGAGGAACACGGTGAGGCGGCGGAACGATGGACTGTTGAAAATCTCAATTCTACATTCAGTATTCGCGACGCCGGGGGATTCAGGCAAGTGCGAAGTTTCCATGAGAGCAAAACCACACAGTTCCCGGAAGGATTGGGGTTAAGGAGAGTCTATCGATTCAACTTTTCTGACCAACACATCATTCCAAATACGTTGAAAATCGATTCGGCCGCAACATGGCTCTGCCTTGACTCAACCCTTTTTACAGAACTTCTGGCGCTGTTGGAGAAAGTGGGTGCGCTAAAAGTTTTGCGTTATCGAGCCATACAGAATATCCTGGTCCGTATTCTCAGATCTTTACACTTTGGTTCAGACATCTTTGTACTAAAAGCCGAAGCATATCGCCACTCAGAAGAGGCATCTCCATCCTTTGAATGTTCACTTGTGGGTTATGGCGAAGGATATGCAACAGGGATGGTAACAGCAAAAATTGCCAGCCTCGTGTACAAATCATCCCTTTCCCCCGGCGTGTTTCATATGGAGCAGATAGTCAACCCAGCCGCTTTTATCAAGGAAGTCGAAAAAGAAGGTTTGAAATATAATTCGAGAAATCTGGAATAAACACAAGGGCGGATTCAACTCGTAAGTGCAACGGAAGCGGTTGAAGGAGAGGCAAGCTGAGGTAGGATAGGC
>DAOUMJ010000228.1:0-10831 GCA_034411715.1 Anaerolineales bacterium
CCTGGACAACATGACCATGTCTGCCAAAGACCTGACCCTGGACAATGCGCCCGTGCAGGTTCTGGCAGACGACTGGTATGCGATGGAACTGCCTGACGGCACAGTCTTTCGCTATTTCCAACTGAAGTGGCTCGACCCCAAAGACCCGCGCAACCCCAAAGCCGACGAGTGGAAGATCATCCAGGTGGCTCCCGGCACGGAGATTACCGAAAATGAACACAACAGAAAGCAATTTATGTATGACCTTACGCAAACGGCCGGCAATGCGCCCGTGCGCTTCGTTCTGCCGGTGTTCAAAGCGGACGAAAAATTTTTTGAGTTCCCCAACCTGCCCACTGCCCTGCCGATTGCCCTGCCCTCCCTCGCCAAACTGCTCGCAATGCCGAATAATGATCTTAGAAGCCTAAACAATCCTAATGCGAAAAAAAATGACAATCCAAAGATGGAATATTGGGTAGACGGGGGTTGGGGTATGATTTCTGCATCCTCTCTCTCATATCCAATTGGTTTTGCAATTGATAATCCTGATTATACTAATTATTTTTTCCCTCAAGAAATACAAACCATGATTTTTCCTGCGTTTATTATGCGTCGTTGAATTGTGTATATTTGCTGTGATACTCTCAAGACATGAGAGTATTTAAGGCATTGAGTATTCTAGTAGTACTATGCTTCGTCACTGGTTCATATTTTGATCGGCAATTATTCGCTCAAGCGCCCTATCCAAATCCAACCGCAACTCTTCCTGCATTACCAAGCGGCAGCCCCTTCCCCACCATCACCCAGACATGCGGGTACTCGAACAACAATTGTAACCAGTGCACCTCCGGTACGTGCCCGCCAAGCGAAATTCCCGGCCAGCAAACCACCTGCACGAATTTTTGCAACTACACCACCGGTATTTGCGGCTTTACGTGTTCCGTGTACCAGAGCACCTGCACCGGCGGGTGGGGCGCGTGGGGGGTATGCGACAACTGCTGGCAGTTCCGGGTGTGCAACGATAATCCGCAACTCGGCCAGACGCGTCCGTGCGGAGTGGACTGCCCCGGCTCCGGAGGCGGCGGGGATATCAATGGGGAAACGAAAAATTCGCGTCAAGTCGTGACATCGTACCCGACAAGAATTACCAATTACCATTTACCAATTACCATTCACGCCGGCGGGTTATCCAGCCTCACCCCATGCCCGCGAACGGTGTCAATGTAATGATGCTTCGGGTCGAGCGCGGCCAGGCGGTCGCGCAAGCGGCGGATGAGCGCGTCCAACGCCTGATCCGAAACGCCGATGGACTGCTCTTCGCCCCACACGGATGCAACCAGTTCGGCGCGATTGATCACCTGTCCATGTTTCTCGTAGAGCATCCATAATAATTTGAATTGCTGCGCCGAAAGCGGCGGGACGACCTGCTGCTGGTTCACCCACACGCGCCGCGAGCGCAGGTCCATCATCAGGCGGCCGGGTTTGCCCGCGCCCTCGCCCAGCGGCATGGTCGAATCGGACGTGAGGAAGGTAAACTCCTGCGCCAGCGAAACCTGGATCACGTCGCCGTCCTGAAGCACCACCGGCGCCGAAAGCTCGTCGCCGTTGCGATGCGTGCCGTTCTTGCTGCCCATGTCCTCGAGGATGATGCCCTCCGGGGTCGGCGTGAGCCGGGCGTGAAAGCGCGAGACCTGCCGGTCGGCGATGACCACGTCGCACGAGTGCTCGCGTCCGATCACCAGGGCGCGCGAAATAGGCCAGCGCTGTCCCTTCAATGGGCCTTCCTGGGCGATCAACAGAGGAAACTCTTCGTTTTTTTCAGCCATCGGCGTTTTCCCGGGTAAATTGAAAAATCCGTGTCCAGAATCTCGGCAATTCCCAATGAGCCAAATTTTCAAAGACGTTTATAATATAGCAGAAAAGCGCGTTTCTGTGCAGAACCACGCCGAAACAAATTTCTGCGCATCCCGCTTCGGAGTTCTCCATCATGTCCCTCCCGGCGAAGCCTGGGGAGGTGTTGCGCGACCGCTACAAGATCCGCGAGCGGATCGGTCAGGGCGGCATGGGCAATATCTACCTTGCCGACGACCTGCGGCTGGAGGGCCGACTTTGCGCCCTCAAGGAAGTCGAGTACGACCGCGCCCTCCCCCAACACATCCTGAACGAGGCCCGCGAACAATTCCTGCGCGAGGCCACCGTGTTGGCGCGCCTGGATCATCACAACCTTCCCAAGGTCTCCGATTTTTTCTCCGTAGAAACGCGCGACTATCTCGTGATGGACTACGTGCCGGGCAGCGACCTGCGCGCCCTCATGCTCGAGGCGCGCAAGAAAAAACAATTCCTGCCCGAAGAGACCGTGCTGAATTGGGCCGGCCAGATCGCCGACGCGCTGGCCTACCTGCACAGCCAGCAACCGCCCATCGTCCACCGCGATATCAAACCCAGCAACCTTAAATTGACGCCCGGCGGAATGGTCAAACTGGTGGACTTCGGCCTCGTCAAAGTGCTCGCGCCCGACGAAGTGACCATCACGGTCATCCAGGGACAAGGCACCGCGCTCTACACCCCGCTCGAACAATACGGCGGCGACAGCGCCCACACCGACGCCCGCTCCGACATCTACGCCTTCGGGGCGACGCTCTACCACCTGCTGACCAACGAACCGCCCGCCGAGGCCCGCATCCGCTTCCTGGACCCGGAGCGGCTGACTCCGCCTCGAGCGTTGAATCCCAGCCTCAGCCTCCGCGCCGAGCGCGCCGTCCTGCGCGCCATGTCGCTTCATCCGGACGAACGCCCGCAAAACGCGGACGAGTTCCGCGCCTACCTCTTCGGGACGCGCGAGACGCCCACCGGCCCGCTCGGACCGGCGCGGACCGCCTCCCCCGGCCTCGATTTTCAATTCCAATCCGTAGATTCGATCCTGGCCTGGAGCGCGCTGGGGTTATTCCTCCTCAGCCTGCTCGCCACGTTGATGAGATAAGAACCGGGTTTCTCGAAGAAACCCGGTTCTTATTTCCTCATCCACAACCAGGCGCCGAGCGCCCCCGCCACTTCCCCCAAAAGCGTCAACCCAACCAGCGCCCCTCCCCCTCCTGCCTTGAGCGCCGCGGCCGTGCCGGGCAGGCCGAGCGCCAGGTAGTTATAGAACAGCAGGCCGCCCACCAGCGCGCACAGCGCCCAGCGCAACCTCCAGCGCGCCGTTCCCAAACTTCCTCCCACCCACCAGGCCAGCATGACGCCGCCGCCCAGGGCGAACAGGGTCAGCATCCAGCCGCCGAAGCGCGGCGCGCCTTCAGGGGTGACAAAATCGTTCTCTTCGACCGGGATTGGCGTGGAGGTGGGCGGGGCGGCCGTCTCGGAAAGGGCCGGCACGATGACGGTCACGACCGCAGCCGCGCCTTCCCTCACATCCAATTGCAGCGCTTCGGACAGGATGGCGGGTTCGCTGGCGGCGCGCACTTCCACCAGCCCGGGCCGATCAATGCGGAACGTAATGCTCGCCGTGCCGCCGTTGGTGGTGTCCTCCTGCTGCTGGTGAACGCCGCCTTCCCCGCCCAGCGAAATGGTGAAACGCACCACCGTCCCATCCGGGACCGGATTCCCGTTGTGGTCGAGGATCGTCCCCGTGCGGACAGTCACCATATCTCCCAGGTTGAACGTGGGCAGGGCGGCGGTCTCGGGCGGCGGGGCGCTCGGAGGGGGCGTGGGGGTGGAAACAGCCGGGGTCGTGGAATCCGCCGGAAGGTCCAGAAAGAGCGGGATGATCTGGTCGGGGTCCGGCGCGGTGACGGCGATCAATTCGTATCCGATGCCGGGAATCGAGACGGGGGGCCGTCCGTCGGCAGGCAGTTCCTGGTAGAGGACGCGCGCGGCCACGTCCACGAAGGCGGGTGACTGGCTGTAGAGCGCATAGTACGCGGTCAACTTGGCGATGTCGGTGGAATCGAAATAATAGGGCGCGTCGAACGAGAACAGGATGACCTTGCGGCCGCGCAGGAGATCCTGCCGTTCGGCCAGGAAGCGATGCGCGAGTTGGGGCTGGCCGGTGGAATTGCCGCCCAGGGAAAGGATCACCCAGTCGGCGCGGCGCAGGCTGGATTCGAGCGCGCCGCCGCCGTCGTTCAGCAGGTTGGACAGATCGGCAAACGAAAAAGAAGCCAGTTGGTTTGCAACGACCTGCCCGCCGGCCGTCGGCCCATAGAGTCGCAGGACGGCCTGTTGGAGGGCGTCGGCAGCCAGCGCGGGCTGTTCGGGGCAGTCGCGGCATTGCCGCGCGCTAATGGAATCGGTGATGAAGACGACGGCATCGCCGGAGGAGGGCGGTTCGGGCAGGACGGTATCCAGTTCCTGCCGCTCGGGGCTGATCAGGCTGACGGCGCGGCTGGCAACCTGGAAGGCGACCGCGGAGGAATCGCCCAGCGCGTCCAGTTTTTCCGCCTCGGGCGTGACGACGGCCTTGAGGAAATCACCATACAATTCATATTTTCGGGTGAGAATGCGGGTCACGGCCGCGTCCACGCGCTCGGCGAAGGCCGGGTCTTCCACATATTTTTGAGCGAAATACCCCAGGATGCGCTCCACCGTCGCATCGTGGTCGGCTGGTTCCACGGAATAGATGTCGCCGAGATACAACAGGTCGTTGCCCGCCAGGAAGGCGTCGCGCGCGATCAGGCGGGCGGCGAATTGCGTATCGCCCGGCGCGTAGAAATCGCGCACGGCGCGGCTGCCGAGGTCGTCGCTCACGATCAATCCGCCGCGCTCGCGCCAGGTTGCAAATTGCTGCAGTTTCATGATCTCGCCCAGCGCCTGCGCGTCGAAACTGACCGGGCGGGTAGTGGCGCGAATGTTGCCCTGAAAGCCCTGGTACCGGATGTGTGAAACCAGCAGGCCGTCGGTGGCGGAGGCGGCATCGGGCGCGTTGCCCGTCACGGCAAAGAAGGGCGCCAGTTCGATCTGCTTGAGTTGTTCCAGCGATTTGCGGACGGTGGCCACCTCCTCCTCGGGCAGGCGGTCGGTGCTGCCGCGCCCGGGAAAGTGTTTGCTGATCACCGCCATGCGATGTTCGCTGCCGCTGTGCAGGCCGCGAATGTAGGCGCGCCCCATCTCACCCACCCAGAACGGGTCGCCGCCGAAGACGCGCGTCCCCAGGTCCCCGCTCGAGGCAGGGGAGGGCTGGTCCAGCACGTCGAGCGAAGGACCCAGGAGCAGGTTGAAGCCCAGCGCGGAAAGTTCCCGCCCGGCCACTGTCCCCACCTGCTCGGCCAGCGCGGGCTGCCAGGTGGCGCCCAGCGCCATGGCGGAAGGCAGGGGAGTCAACCCGCTGAGGATCTGATCGGTCGGCGCGCCGTTGCCCTCCTGCGCGATGCCGATCCACAACGGCACGTAGGCGGGGAAAACGAGTCTCCCCGTTTCGCGCTCCGTCACCTGCATCGTCGAATCGAGCCGCTCGGCTTCCTGCAAAGCGGCAATCAGGTTGTGGGCGTCCGCCAGCGTGTCCGGCGCGGCCGTAAAGTTATCGTTGGCCGCCAGCAGAATCGCCCCGCCCACGTGGTAACTCACGATCAGGTTGTAGATTTGCGATCCCTCGCCGGCGTCCGCGCCGGTGAACGTCACCAAAAACAATTGCCCCACCCGCTCCTCGGGCGTCATCCTGTCGAGCAGTTGCCGCACCGGCAAGGGCGGTTCGGGCGATTGGGCGCGCGCGGGCCGCAGGAAGACGACCAGCAGCGCGAGGAGGAGCGCGGCGGACGCGAGACGCCTCATCCCCGCACCTCCGGCGCGTATTCGGCGACGATCCGCGCGTGGACCTCGGGCTGGATGTTGCCGCCCGAAACGACCGCCACCCGCGGCCCCGTCCCCCTTCCCTCGCGCAGCGCGGCCGCCAGCGTCACCGCGCCTGAAGGCTCGACCACCTCGCCGTATTCGTGAAACGCGAACGCCACGGCGCGGGCGATCTCTTCTTCGGATACGAGAATGATCTCATCCACCAATTGCTTCACCATCGGGATGGTGACCGAATCCGCTTCCACCGCGCCGGTCAACCCATCGGCCAGCGAGGGAAGGTCGGGGATGCCGTCCTGCGATCCGCCATAAAAGAGCGCGTGCATGAAGGGCGCGGCCTCAGGTTGGACTCCCACCAGCCGCGGCCGCGGCGAGAGGCGCGTCAGCGCCGCGCCGATGCCCGCAATGAGGCCGCCCCCGCTGACGGGAACAAGCACAACATGCCCCCCTCTCCCGTAATCGGGAGAGGGGCCGGGGGTGAGGGCCGAGATCAATTCCAACCCAATCGTCCCCTGCCCTGCGATCACCAGTTCATCGTTGTAGGGTGAAACCCAGGTCTTTCGACGTTCCGCCGCGAATTTTTTCCCCGCGGCCTCGGCTTCGGGATAGCCGCCCGGCACAGCCACGATCTCCGCGCCCAGGGCGCGAATGGCCTCCACTTTGACCGGCGCCGCGTGTTCCGAGACGAAGCACGTGACGCGCGCGCCGGTTAATTTCCCTGCCAGCGCCACACCCTGCCCGTGATTGCCCGCCGAGGCGGTGACGATGCCCGCCTCGCGTTCCCACGGCTCCAGATTCAACACCTTATTCAACGCGCCGCGCGCTTTGAAGGAGCCGGTCTTCTGACGATTTTCCCACTTGATATACAAATTGCGCGCCGCATCATGCGTCAACGGCGTGCGAACGATGTGCGGCGCGAGGCGCGCGTCGGCCTGGTCCAGCCATTCGGAGGGGATCATGTCGAAGGTCCTCGCGCGACGCGGACGGCGAGGAGCGGGTCGTCGGTGATGATCCCGTCCACGCCCCAGCCGACCAGGCGGCGGACTTCCTCCTCCGTGTTGGCGGTCCACACAATGATCTTGCGATTCAGCCGATGGACGCGCTGCACAGTTTGCGCGGTGACATCCGTGAGGTAGGGATGCAGGGCGGCGTAGTCTCCGAAATCGAAGCCGAACGAACGCCCCCACAATCCCAGCAGGCTGGCTTGCGTGAGCAAGCCGCGTGGGACCTCGGGTAAGAAACGCGCGGCTTTTCTGAGGTTGCCCGCATAGAACGAGGAAAAGATGACGCTCTTTTGCAAGGCGTGGCGTTTCACCAGTTCGCAGGTTTTTTCCACCAAACTGTCGCGCGGCGTGGAGTAGTTGGTCAGTTCCACGTTGATGACGGCGCGCTTCCCGATGGATTCGAAAACCTCCTCGAGCGTGGGAATTTTCTCGCCGCGAAATTCCTCCGAGAAGAAACTGCCGGCGTCCAGTTCGCGCAATTCGGCCAAAGTGAAGCGCGCGAGACGCCCCGACCCAGCGGTGGTGCGATCCACGGTGGAGTCGTGGTGGACGACGACCACGCCGTCCGCGCTGAGTTTTACGTCCAGTTCCACGCCGTCCGCGCCCTGCTCGAGCGCGAGGTGGAAAGCCGCAAGCGTGTTTTCGGGCGCGTAATTCTTGGCGCCGCGGTGACCGAGGATGAGGGGAACAGGCATGGTTACAAATCCACAAAATACGCCTTGGCGGCGCGGTCTATCATTTCACGAGTCATCGTCGGTTCGACGGAAAGATAGGATGCGATGTCCAAAATCTGGTCGCAAATATCGCGCGGATGCGAGGCGCGCAATTTGCGATTGCGTTTCACGTACCACTCCTGCAACAAATACGCCAGCCCCTGGTCGTTGTAGGGAATCTTCTTGTCCGCCGCGACGCGCTTGAAGATTTCGCGGTATTCATCGAAGGAGGGGTCGCCAATTTCGATCTTGTGACGCAGGCGGCGCAAAAAGGCCTCGTCCACCAGGTCCTTCGGCGGCAGGTTGGTGGAGAAGACCACCAGCACATCGAAGGGAACTTCAAACTTTCGCCCCGTATGAAGGGTCAGGTAATCCACGCGATTTTCGAGCGGGACGATCCAGCGGTTGAGCAGGTCGCGCGGGCGCACCTGCTGGCGGCCAAAGTCGTCAATCAGCAGGATGCCGCCGTTGGCTTTCACCTGGAACGGGGCTTCGTAGAATTTGTGGGTATCGTCGAAAACGAGGTCGAGTCCTTCCAGGGTCAACTCGCCGCCGACGACGATGAACGGGCGGCGGATCTTGACCCAGCGCGGGTCGCGCCGCGTGGTCGGACGCAGGCCTCCCGTCGAGGCCGAAGCGGATTCCGATTCGGGCGCGGACTTGTGGCTGACCGCGTCGTAGAGTTTTATCACCTGCCCATCCAGATAGATGGCGAAGGGAATATACATCGTCTGCGCCAGCGCCAGGTTGCCGAAGGCGCGGGCGATGCTGGTCTTGCCGTTGCCGGGCGGCCCGTAGAGAAAAATGGACGTGCCGGAATTGAGCGCCGGGCCGAGATGCTGGAAAGTGGATTCGGAGATGACCAGTTGCGAGAGAATCTGCCTCATTGTACGGGTGGTGACGGTGAGGCGTCCACTTTTCTGGCGGCGGATGGAATCGTTGTACACGTCGAAAGGCACGGGCGCGGCTCCCGCGTACTGGCTGCGCTCCAACGCCTCGCGGGCGCGGGCGATCCCCGCGCCGGTGATGGCATAGGTATAGGCGCCCTCGCCCAAGCCGCCCTGCGAGGATTTGACCTCGATGAGTTTTTCCGCTTTAAGCGCCTGCAAGATCTGGTCCATGATGCCCGCGAACGGCAGGGCGATCTCCTCGGCGATCTTGAAACCGTTCATGTAGCCCTGGAAATACAAGATCTTCAAGGCCAGGTCCTGCAGCCACAAGGGGGACAGGCCGGTATCCTCCACGCTGTTGAGGACCGGGGGATAAAAAGGCGCATGAGAAGAAACCGCAGGTTCCCCTGTTCTTAAACTCGTCATGGAAGCCTCCGCTTCGGAAAAAAATTCAGGGCGTGAAACGATTATAGCATGTCGGGCTTTGACAAAACAGCCCCCGCATTGCAACTTCGTTTATAATTCCAGCCATGAACCTCTCAATCATCATCCCGGTCTACAATGAAGTTGGAAACATCGAAGAGATCCTCAAACGGGTGAAGGCCGCCCAAAAAGCCGGCGAGATCATCGTGGTGGACGACGGCTCACAGGACGGGACACGCGATATTTTGAAAAACCTGGACGGCAAAGACAGGGTCCGCGTGATCCTGCACGAGAAGAACGAGGGCAAGGGCGCGGCGGTTCGCACCGGGCTGAACGCGGCCGCGGGCGACATCCTGCTGATCCAGGATGCCGACCTCGAGTACGACCCGCGCGACTACGACAAATTGCTCCAGCCGCTCGAAGAAGGCCTCGCGGACGTGGTGTACGGCTCCCGTTTCCTGGGCGGGCCGCGGCGGGTGGCCATGTTCTGGCACATGATCGCCAATAAACTGCTGACTTTCATGACCAACATTTTGTACGATACCATCCTGAGCGATATGGAGACCGGCTACAAGGTCTTCCGCCGCAAAGTGGTGGAGGGGATGAAATTGCGCGCCAAACGCTTCGACTTCGAGCCGGAGTTCACGGCCAAGGTGTTGAAGCGTCACTACCGCATCTACGAAGTGCCGATTTCGTTCAATCCGAGGGATTATTCGCAGGGCAAGAAGATCAAACTGAAGGACGCTTTCGAGGCGGTTTGGACGCTCCTGAAATATCGCTTCGTGGAGTAGCGCCCAACCCGCGCTGACGGTTTTCTCCGCGCTCCATACGAAGACGTGCACAGGATGGTCTGCCACGCGCCGGGAAAACTGGGTCCGCTCGGGATGCTGTTCATCGAGTCGAGGCGGCATTTTCTGGATTACGCCGAAATGACGGATGCGGAGGCCGCGTCACTGGCGGGAAAAATACGCGAAGCGATGAAGTAGGGCGGAATTCCATTCCGCACGACTTGACTCTAGTCTCCTTTCTTTGTACAATTTGTACAAGTTGTACATTATGACTCTGAGAAAGGATTGAAAATGCCTACACTAACCGTCCAAAGCGGTGAGGCGCGAGCCAAATTTCGCGACCTGCTTGATCAGGTGATGTCTGGAAAAGGCGATGTGATCATCCAGCGCAATGGAAAAAATGTGGCTGTCCTGATCCCCGCGTCAGAATATGAGGAATTACGCGGCCAATCGAAGAAGCCGCGCGCCGTCCGCGAGTCTGCGGCTCCATATAAAACGGTGAAGGTCGGGCCAGCCATCATCAACACCGAGGAAAATACAGCCACCATTCCGCTCGATTGGTATAACAACATAATAGCAGAACGCGAAGCGAGCTTTGCCATCATCGACAAGATCCGAAATGCACAACCCGATATTCCGCCGGAAGAGGTGGAACGGGATGTTGCCGAAGCCGTAGAGCGGGTGCGGAGGCGCAATGCTTCGTGTGGTAATTGACACGAATGTCTTGGTAAGCAACCTTTTATCCAAAACTGGCGCGCCCGCAAAGGTAATTGACGCTTGGCGAGCGCAAAAATTCATTCTCATTACCAGCGTGTCGGCAATCCAGGAGTTGCAAGCAACGCTCGAAAAATTGCATGAAAGCGGAAAATATTCAATTCCGAAAGAAGACATTGCCGAACTTACCGATATGCTTCGCAAGAATGGTCGGCGCGTTCCTGTTTTGGCAGATGTGGCAGGCTCAATTCCTGCCGATCCAGATGATGAAAAATTCCTTGCGATGGCGGTGGAAGGGGAAGCATCTGTCATCGTTAGCGGCGACAAGCACCTGCTAAACTTGAAGAAATTTCGCGGCATCACAATTCAAATGCCGCGTCAATTTCTGGATTCACTCAACGCGTAAGGCGGAATTCCATTCCGCCCTGCAACAAACAGCCATGCTCGGACAGCTCACCATCCATCTCCACCTCCCCGCCTGCGCCTCTCTCAAAGAAAAGCGCGGACGGCTCAAGCCCTTGCTGGCGCGCCTGCGCCGC
>DAOUMJ010000229.1:0-33480 GCA_034411715.1 Anaerolineales bacterium
GCGGCGCATTGCGACCGAAGGGAGTGTCGAAATGTTTCATGCGCGCCGCGGCGGACGAGAGTCCACGCGGGGGAGGCAGGGAGGGGGCGGGCATTTGAGGAAACCTGTCAGGTTGTTTAGATGTGCCAGACGGCAATGCGCGTGCCTTCGATAATCGCCTCGCCGCCTACCACACCGTCTATTTTGACAATGTGGGAGTAAGCCGTTTTTATCACTTGTTTTGGTTTGTTGCTCATGGCAACCTGCCTTTCAAACTTTCACCATTATATGTGGACTCCAAAATCTCCAGATTTTGGAGCGAAAGTCGGGAGACTTTCGCCTCCGGCTTACGGCATCGTCACATCCAGCCAGTCCAGCGGGTCCACCTGCACGCTGTTGACCCAGATCTCCCAGTGCAGGTGCGGGCCGGTGACGCGTCCCGTCGCGCCGATCTTGCCGATCAACTGGCCTGCCGTCACCATATCGCCCACCGCAACGTAAATTTCCTCCTGGTGCCAGTAGCCGCTGTAGATTCCATGCCCGTGGTCAATGATGGTGGCGTAGCCGCGTACCGTCAGTTTTTCGGCGAACACCACCGCGCCCGGCGCGGGCGCGTAGATATCCAAGGGTTTGGCTTCGGAGCAGACGCCGTAGTCCACCCCCGAGTGGAAGCCGTTGTACAAACCCGCGTTGTAGGAACGCCGCCCGCCGAACCAGTCCTTGATGCAGTATTGCGCGTCCACCGGCAGGCGGAACGGCTCCTGCCAGTATTTCTGCCGCGTGACCGGGGTGACGATATCCAGGATGCGTTGATTCTCCGGTTCGGTCACGGACGGGTCGAGCGTGGCCGGGTCCACGTACAGGGAAGTGAGCGGATAGTTTCCCGCCGTCACCAGCGCCATCTGTTCGTAGGACTGCACGCTTCCATCCGGCAATGTCGCGTCCAGCCGCAGGGGATAAATGCCCGGCTCCAGCAGGGCGTGCACTCCCTGGAGCGCGACCTGTTTCCCGCCGCCCATGTCGAAGAAGTGCAGGGGATGATCCACGAGCAGGCCGCCGAGCGTGACTCCCGCCGCGGGCTGGACGATGATCACGGCCGTCCCGCCTTGTTTCAGCGGCAGGGATTTGACTTCCGCGCTGAGGAAGGCGGGCGGAAGTCCGCTGGCAATCCGTCCGCCCGCTTCGCCCGGAAAGTAGAGGATGTCGCCGGGCAGCGCGTCCCATGTCCCGTTCAGGCCGTTGAGCGCGGAGAGCGTCCACGCGTCGCCGCCCGTGCGGACGGCCGCCTCGAGCAGGCTTTCTCCCCTGCCGGGCGCGGCCGAGGCGGATAACTTCGCCGCGCCTTCCTGT
Organism: Anaerolineales bacterium; assembly: GCA_034411715.1. GTDB lineage: Bacteria > Chloroflexota > Anaerolineae > Anaerolineales > Villigracilaceae > Denitrolinea. Next base: position 1,330 of record DAOUMJ010000229.1, read on the forward strand.
TGCGGGACGATGAGGCTCACGCCCGCGTACAACTCGGACGGGCTGACGATGCGATTCAGCCGCTGCAGCAGGGATATTGGAACCTGGTTGCGCCGCGAAAGGCCGCGCAGCGAATCGCCGAAGCCGACCACCTCGGTGTCGAGGATGCCCGTCACCCCTTCCAGGCCGGGGATGACCAGTTGCTGTCCCACGTTGAGCAGGTTGGGGTTGACGATCCCGTTGGCGGCCATCAACTCGTCCATGCTCACGTTGAAGCGCGCCGCGATGGAATAGAGCGTATCGCCCGGCTGAACGATGTAGACCGGGCCGCCGGACTGCGCCGCGGCGGGCTGGGCGATGAGAATCGTCAATACGAGGATGAGTCCACTGAAAAAACCAACCGCAGAGGACGCCGAGAACGCAGAGCGCTTTATTGCGCTTTCTCCGCGCACTCTGCGGTCTCGGCGGTAAATTTGCCCATTTGCGATAGAGGCAAGGGTGAAAATGAAAAGACGTTTACGCATCTTGAAACTGGACGAATTGCCCGGTCTCGAAATCGTTTATGCGGCTCGAATGGACTTCCAGCACATAGCGGGCCGGGGCTTTGGGGAAATAGGCCGGTTTCCACGCGCCTGCGACGACTTTATCCACCACCTGCATATCGTCGTTGATCCAGAACACGGCCAGGTCGAAGCCCACGCCGAGCATGTGGATGGACGAGTCGAGGCGGCTGTCGCGTCCGAAGACCAGCAGCAGCCCCTCGTCTCGTGTGATCGGGCGGCGGAAGGTCAGCCCGCGCAGGCGGCAGGAAAAGGATTCGCACCAGGTCGCGCGCGGTGCGTCAGCATCGCTCATCCCGTTTCGAGTCTGTATGAGAATGACGCGAGGCGTTGTCATAATTTATGAAAAAAGGGCGACCCCTGACTTTACGAGGGGCGCCCGAATTGATCCTGATTGTTCAAGCCTGTCGGCTGAGGACTTTTTCCACGCTGGCGAGCAACTCCTGCGGGCTGAACGGTTTGGCGATGTAGTCGTCCACTTTGGCGATGTGCAGGCCCAGCACCTTGTCTATGCTCTGCGCCTTGGCCGTGACCACGATGACCGGGATATCGCGGGTGGCGTCGTCGGCTTTCATTTGCTGGTATACTTCCCAGCCGTCCAGGTCCGGCATCATCAAATCCAGCAGCACCAGGTCGGGACGCGTCTCGCGGATCTTTTTGATCCCTTCCGTGCCGCCCGCCGCGCCCTGCACGTCGAAACCGCGTCGCTCCAGGATGAGGCGGATCAGGTCAATCATCTCCGGCTCGTCCTCGATGCAAAGTATTTGCTTGACGTTTTTATTGCTCATGACAGCCTGCCGAAGCAAGTTTACCATAAAAATAAATGGAACAATGAACATCATTACGTGGAACGTGAACGGCATCCGCGCCGCGCTCGGCAAGGGCGCGCTGGATTGGGCCTTCGACCGCAAACCCGATGTGTTGTGTCTGCAAGAGATCAAGGCGCGGCCCGATCAATTGACCGAGGCGCAGCGGACGCGCCCCGGCTACGACGTGACCTGGAACCCGGCCCAGCGTCCCGGCTACAGCGGCGTCGCCACCTGGTATCTCGCTTCGCCCCTGGACATCGAACGGGGTCTGTCGTCCCCGCGCTTCGATCTTGAGGGACGCGTCATCCGCACCCGCCACCCGGGCTTTTTCCTGTACAACATCTATTTCCCCAATGGACAGCGCGGCCGGGAGCGCGTGGATTACAAACTGGAATTCTACGCCCGCCTCCTCGAACTCTGCGACGAGTTGCACGGGCGCGGCGAGAACGTCGTCATCGCCGGGGATTTCAACACCGCCCACCGGCCCATTGACTTGAAGAATCCCAAAGAGAACGAGACCACTTCGGGCTTTCTGCCCGAGGAGCGCGAGTGGGTGCAAAAATTCCTCGATCACGGCTTCGTGGATGCGTACCGGCGGTTGTATCCCGACCGGGTGCAATACACCTGGTGGACCTATCGCTTCGCGGCGCGGCCGCGCGGCATCGGCTGGCGGTTGGATTATTTCCTCGTCTCCGAAGCCTTGTTCCCGCGCGTGAAGGATGTCGTCGTCCACGAGGATGTGCCGGGTTCCGATCACTGTCCCGTGGAGATGGTGATCGAATAATGCCGTCGGGCGCGCGGACTCCAACGTCTCCAGGCGTTGGCGAAAGTCCAAAGACTTTCGAGTCCGTTTTTTTAAATGTTAGAGAATCATATAAAACCATCCCATTTCATAAAATGCGGTTGTATAATGGCGCTGGTATTTGGAGGTTTCTTTGAATCCGCAACGTGGTCAATCGTTTCTTGTAACGTTCATTCTCGTGGTGGCGATCGCGGCCATGATCTTCATGGCTTTTCAAAAGGAAGGCACGGTTGTCGAGCCGCTGACCATCAACGAGGTGGCGCGCGATATTCAATCCGGCAAGGTGAGGAAGGTTTCCGTCGAGGAAAACAACCGGCTGCTGGTCGTTTATAACGACGGCAGCGAGGAAGTATCCCAAAAAGAGGGCAATGCCACGCTCGTGGAGCAGTTGATCAGCCTGGGCGTCTCGCCCGAAAAACTGCTTCCCCAAAACGTGAAGATCGAAGTCAAACCGCCGAATCAGTGGAACAGCCTGCTCGGCGCCATGGCCTACATCCTGCCCGTGCTGGTGATGGCCTTTGTGCTGTGGTTCATCTTCCGCCAGGCGCAGGGATCGAACAACGCCGCCATGTCGTTCGGCAAGAGCCGCGCCCGCATGTTCAGCGGCGACCATCCCACCGTCACGTTCAACGACGTGGCGGGCGTGGACGAGTCGAAGGACGAACTCAGGGAAGTGGTCGAGTTCCTGAAGGAGCCGCAGAAGTTCATCCAGTTGGGGGCGCGCATCCCGAAAGGCGTTTTGCTCGTCGGTCCTCCCGGCACGGGTAAGACGCTCCTCGCCAAGGCCGTTTCGGGCGAGGCGGGCGTCCCGTTCTTCTCCATCTCCGGTTCCGAATTCGTGGAAATGTTCGTGGGCGTGGGCGCCAGCCGCGTGCGCGACCTGTTCGATCAGGCCAAGCGCCACTCGCCCTGCATCGTCTTCGTGGACGAGATCGACGCGGTCGGGCGTCAGCGCGGCGCCGGCCTGGGCGGTTCGCACGATGAGCGCGAGCAGACCCTGAATCAAATGCTGGTCGAAATGGACGGATTCGATACGGATACGAACATCATCATCATGGCGGCCACCAACCGCCCCGACGTGCTCGACCCGGCGCTGCTGCGCCCCGGCCGCTTCGACCGCCGCGTCACGCTGGATCGCCCCGACGTGAAGGGCCGCGAGGCCATCCTGAAAGTCCACGTCAAGGGCAAGCCGCTTGATCCATCCGTGGATCTGACTTCGCTGGCGCGCGGCACGCCCGGCTTTGTGGGCGCGGATTTGGAAAACCTCGTCAACGAGGGCGCCATCCTCGCCGCCCGCCGCAACAGAAAGTCCATCACCCAGCCCGACCTCGAAGAGGCCATCGAACGCGTCGTGATGGGACCGGAGCGCAAGTCCCGCCTGATCTCGGACGAAGAGAAGCGCATCATCGCCTATCACGAAGCGGGTCACGCGGTGGTCGCCAACGCCATCCCCGAGGCGGACCCCGTGCAGAAGGTCACCATCGTCGGCCGCGGCCAGGCCGGCGGCGTGACGTGGTTCCGCCCCGATGAAGATCGCACGCTGATGTCGCGCAAGAAACTGATCGCCACCCTCGCCTACGCCCTGGGCGGCCGCGCCGCCGAGGAACTGGTCTTCGACGACATCACCTCCGGCGCCTCCAACGACATCGAGCAGGTGACGAAAATGGCCAGGGCCATGGTCACCCGCCTGGGCATGTCGGGCGAACTCGGCCCGATGATCTACGGCCAGAAGGAGGAACTGATCTTCCTCGGCCGCGAGATCTCCGAACAGCGCGATTACTCCGAAGCCGTGGCCGAGCAGATAGATCGCGAAGTCCGCAAGATCGTGGACGAGGCCTACAAGCAGGCCAAATCCCTGTTGAAGAAATATCGCGAGCAATTGGACGCGGTGGCGAATAAACTTCTCGATGTGGAAACCATCACCCGCGAGGAATTCGAGCGCATTTTCCCGCCGCCGTTCGGCAAGAAGAGCGGCACGCCGCAGGTAGCGTAGGGGAAGTACACAGGTACACAGGTACACAGGTACACAGGTACACAAGTACACAAGTGAAGAGCCTCCTGGATTTTCCAGAAGGCTCTTTTCATTAACAAACGTGTTTACGTGTCTACTTGTGTACCTGTATACGTTTACTACGGATTGGCTTCCTTATGCTGCCTCACCAACTCGCGGCGCAGGATCTTTCCAACCGTGGTCTTGGGCAGTTCGGCGCGGAACTCGTAATGGGTGGGGACTTTGTAGGCGGCCAGCCGTTCCTTGCAGAAGGCTTTGAGTTCCTCCTCGGTGGCCGTCTCGTCCGGCTTCAGCACGATCCACGCTTTGACGGTTTCGCCGCGATACGGATCGGGGATACCGGCCACGCCAACGTCCAGCACCTTGGGGTGAGCGGCCAGCGCTTCCTCCACCTCGCGCGGCCACACCTGGTAGCCGCCCGGTTTGATCAATTCCTTCTTGCGGTCCACGATGTAGAAATAGCCGTCCTCGTCCATGCGGGCGATGTCGCCGGTGAACAGCCAGACCTTGCCGTCTTTCAGGGTGCGGAGCGTGTTGGCGGTCTCGGTGGGCATGTTGTGATAGCCCTTCATCACCTGCGGCCCGTGGATGACGATCTCGCCGATCTCGCCGATCGGCATTTCGGTCTCGCCGTCGTCCAGGCTGATGATCTTGCAGTCCACGTCGGGCAGCGGCATGCCGATGGAGCCGGTCTTGTTCACGCCGTTGAGCGGATTGCAATGCGTGGCGGTCGGCGCTTCCGAAAGCCCGAATCCCTCGAACACCTTGCCGCCGCTCAACGCTTCGAAGGTTTCCTTCGTCTCGCGCATCAGGGGCGCGGAACCTGAAATGCAGGCCTTGATCGAGCGCAGGCTCACCTTTCCAGCCTTCACCTCGGGACGATTGTTGATGGCGTTGTACAGGGTCGGCACGCCGGGGAAGATGGTCGGGTTGTATTTGTGGATGTTCTCCAGCACGTCGGGAATATCGCGCGGGTTGGGGACCATCACCATGCTCGCGCCGGCCGCCATGGCGAAGAGCATACCGGCCACCATGCCGTAGACGTGGAAAAGCGGGATGGCCATCAACACCGTTTCGCCGCCCTCCGTCAGGTTCGTCATCCAGGATTTGATCTGCAGCGTATCGGCCAGCACGTTGAAATGCGTCGCCACCGCCGCCTTCGAAACGCCCGTCGTCCCGCCGCTGTATTGGAACAGGGCCGTGTCGTTGGGGCCGATGTCGAGTTTCGGGCGCGGCGTGTTGGCGTGTTTCGCCAGCAGGTCCTGGAACCAGATATCGCCCTCCGCCAGTCCGCCCTCGATGCGGAAGCCGGACTTCTTTTCCTTGACGAGCGTGAACAGCACCCGCAGCGCCGGGGGCAGGGCTTCCTTGATATTGGTGACGATCAACTTCTTGATCTTGGTTTTCGGCTGCGCGGCCTTGATCGTCTTGTAGAAATTGGTCATCACGAACATAATTTCCACGCCCGCGTCGTTGGCCTGGTGCTCGATCTCAGGCGGGGTGTACAGCGGGTTGGTGGCAACCACCACGCCGCCCGCCTTCAGGATGCCGAAGTACGCCATTACGAATTGCGGCGTGTTCGGCATGAAGATTCCCACCCGGTCGCCCTTCTTCACGCCCATGGCGGCCAGCGCTCCCGCGATGCGGTCGCTGATGGCGTTCATCTCCTTATAAGAAACGGCCGCGCCCTTAAAGATCGTACAGGCGCGGTCGGGGTATTTCTGGGCGGCGTTCTCCAGGAATTGGGAAAGCGGCATCTGCGGGTATTCGATTGTGGCAGGCACCCCCTTGTCGTAATTCTTGATCCAGGGTTTGTCGTTCATGTCGGCATCTCCTCCAGATGGGCAGGTGGTTGATTGTTGTGTATAGTATATACATTAAAAATTCAAAAGTCAATCAATTTGTGAAGGAATTTTCGAACCTCCTCGACCGTGTTTTCCCGGACAATGAACCATTGAATGGACTCGTCCGTCGGCTTGAACCAATTCGCCTGCCGGCGGACGAAAACCCGCGTGGCGCGTCGCATCTGGACCTTGGCCTGCTTCTCGGTTAATTGGCCTTTGACTACGCCCACGCATTCGCGGTACCCGATCCCCGACATGGACGGCAGTTCCGGCGAATAGCCTTTTTCCAGCAGACGGCGCGCTTCATCCACCAGCCCCGCCGCGAACATGGATTCGATGCGCGCGTCCACGCGCGCGTACAACTCCGCGCGCGGCCGCGTCAACCCTATGGCGATGAGGCGATAGGGGGAGTCGGCCTGCCCGCGCTGCGCGGAGAATTTTTTTCCCGTTGAGAGAATCACCTCCAGGGCGCGGATGGCGCGCCTGACGTTGCGCGGGTCAATGTTTTCCGCCGCCTGTGGGTCGAGCAGATTCAGCCTTGCGTGCAGCCAGTAAATACCATTTGTCTCAGCCAGTTTTTCCAATTCTTCCCTCAGTCGTTCGTCTGCTTTCACCTCCGGCGGACTCCAGCCCTCCGTCACGGCGCGCGCGTATTGTCCCGTCCCGCCCACCAAAAAGGGGAGTTTGCCGCGCGCGTGGATGTCCGCGATGGCCTCGCGCGCCGCCCGTTGAAACCGCGCCAGCGACCAGGTCTCGTCGGGGTCGGCCGCGTCAATCAAATGATGCGGGACGCGCGCCCGTTCCTCGCGCGTCGGCTTGGCCGTGCCGATATCCATGCCGCGGTAGAACAGCCGCGAGTCCGCGCTGACGATCTCGCCGTTCAACTGCTCCGCCAGTTGGATGGCGATCTCAGTTTTACCAACGGCTGTCGGGCCGACGATGAGGATGAGGGGAGGTTTGGTCATTTGATATAGCAAAAAACCCGTTTTTCAAAACGGGTTCTTGTCAAATTTCATCTTCTTTTGGAACAAGAGGCTCTATTTGTCTGATCAGGATTGGCAAGTCATCGTTGATTGTATCCCAAACAGCGGTTACATCGACGCGGAAATATTCATGAATAAGTCGGTTTCGCATTCCGATCATTTCATTCCAGGCAATCTCAGGGTGGGATTTTCGAAATGAACTTGTTAATCGAGCCGATGCTTCGCCGATGATCTCCAACGGCCGCATGACTGCGCTCTGCAGCAAATCATCTTCTTCAAACTCGTCACGGCTGACGCCTTCCATGAATTTCATGGCTTGCCGAGCCGCAAGGAGAATATCGAGAAGATAGGAGTCATCGCGCCGCATAGATGACCTTTGTGTTTTCAAGGATATTTTTGCGGCGGATGTAATTTGGGCTTTTTTCGATGGCGCGGCGTTCGATCAGGTCAACTTTGCGGCCAAAAATTTCTTTTAATTCGTTTTCCATGCGAACGATGTCGAAGAGGCCGATTCGCGCGTTTGGAGCAAACGAGACCAGTAAATCCACGTCGCTTTTGGCGTGAAAATCGTTTCGCAGCGCCGAGCCGAAGAGCGCCAGTTCCGAAATCATCCAGCGTTGACAGAACTCCGCCAGCCGTTTTCTGGGGATGCTCACTTTAACTTTATTCCTGGAAATCGCCGGGGCTGCCATATTGATCTAATTATACCTCGTAGCCCTTTTGACGTATAATTTCACTAACCCATCTAGCGGGAACACCTCATGCCCAACCGCAAACTCAACGTATTCCTCTGCCATGCCAAAGAAGACAAGCCCACGGTGCGCGAACTCTACCGCCAGTTGACCGCCGAGGGCTGGATGGATGTTTGGCTGGATGAAGAAAAACTCCTGCCCGGGCAGGAATGGGATATCGAGATCGAGAAGGGTGTAAAAACAGGCGGATGTGGTCGTCGTTTGCCTCTCCACCCGTTCGGTGAATAAAGAGGGGTACGTTCAAAAAGAAATTCGCTTTGTTCTGAACATTGCCGATGAAAAGCCCGAGGGGACGATCTTCGTGGTTCCCCTGCGGCTGGACAATTGCCAGGTTCCGCGCCGCATTCGCGCCTGGCAGTGGGTGGATTATTTCCCAAAGAGCAACCGAAAATGGGCGTACCAGCGTTTGCTCGAAAGCCTGAAACTCCGCGCGGGGAAATTTGATATTTCAGTACGTCGGATTGCCAATCCGACTTACGAGCCTGTTGAAGATGAAACTGCCAAAGCAGAGCGCGAGCGCAAAATCCGCGAAGAACGCGAGCGCCTCGCCGCCCAAAAAGCCGAAAGCGAACGCATTGCCCGCGAAAAGGCCGAAGCCGAGCGCGCCGCCAAAGTTGAACGCGAGCGCCTTGCGCGCCAAAAAGCAGAAGAACGAAGAAAGGCAGCCGCCGAGGCTTTTCGCAAAATCAACTTCAAGCGCGTTCTTGCCATTGGCGGCATTGTCATTGCTTGTTTTGCCTTGTTTTTTGTTGGCAAGTTCGTTCTTGAGAATTTGCCTTCAATCCCCGCGCCTACCCAGACTTCCGAAGTCTCGCAGACTTCGGAAGTCTCCACCGCCACGCCCACACGCCGCCCGCCCACCGAAACACCGACAATTACCCCGACTCCCGAACCCGGCGTTGGCAGCGCCTGGACTTCTCCCAAAGACGGCATGATGATGATGTTCATCCCTGCCGGCGAATTCAGCATGGGAAGCGATAGCGGCGCGGACGACGAAAGACCTGTCCATACCGTGTATCTCGATTCGTACTGGATGGACCAAACCGAAGTGACCAACGCCATGTATGCCGAATGTGTCGAAGACGGCAAGTGCGATAAACCATCGAATACAAAATATTACAATAATTCTACTTATGCCGACCATCCTGTTGTGTACGTTTTCTGGTATGACGCCAAAGCCTACTGCGAATGGCGCGGCGACGGGACGCGCCTGCCCACCGAGGCCGAGTGGGAAAAGGCCGCAGGCTGGGACGATGACAAAAAAGAGAAACGCGTTTATCCATGGGGCGATTGGATCTCGTGCTCCCTTGCGAATTATAGAGGTTGCGTTGGCGATACAACCAAAGCAGGCAGTTATCCCTCCGGCGCAAGTTTCTACGGTGTGTTGGATATGGCGGGCAATGTTTGGGAATGGGTGAGCAGTCTTTACCGCGCTTACCCTTATAGCGCCACAGATGGTCGTGAGGATTTATCTGCTTCGGGCAGTCGAGTGTTGCGGGGCGGCTCGTGGGGCGGCATCTATTACAGTGTCCAGGTGTCGAATCGCTACTGGGGCAAGCTTGACGGCGTGTCCGCCGACGTTGGTTTTCGCTGCTCCCGCTCACCCTAGTCTTGAAATGCTGGATTCTGAAATCCTGGGATTCTGAAGCGCGCCGATTTTTCAGGAGGCCTTCTGGGAAAAGTGTATCATCACGCCCTCATCAATGTCATTGGGCCGATGCTGGAGCGCAAAATGAAAATGTTACCATTGGAATGCGGTATTGACCCGCAGGAGTTCTAATATGTTGAAATACAAGAACTATCTTGGCGTCGTTGAATACGATTCCGATGGAAAAATCTTTACCGGCGAAGTCCTCGGCTTACGGGATGTGATCACCTTTCAAGGCCGCACGCCCGAGGAACTCGAAACCTCCTTTCGCGAGTCGGTGGATTTCTATCTCGAAATGTGCGCTCGCGACAAAGTGTCCCCCGAAAAACCGTTTTCGGGCCGCTTCAACGTGAGACTTGATCCCAATCTCCATCGTCAACTTGCGGAACGCGCCGCGCTGGAAAAGGTCAGCCTGAACGAGTGGGTCGCTCATACTCTCGAAGAGTCGGTGCGCTGACAATTTCATCTTTCATCCTTGCGAAGCCACATTCTCAAAATCCGTGATCCGCGTCTCCCGCCCGGCATAACGCGGTATAATGCCCGCCTGCATCCCAACCAAAGAGAGACCAATGGACACCATCAAATTCCTGTTCGACCTCTTCCTGCACCTCGACGTTTACCTGGCCGAGATCATCAGCCAATACGGCGCGTGGACCTACGCCATCCTCTTCGCGGTCATCTTCATGGAGACCGGCTTCGTCGTCACCCCCTTCCTGCCGGGCGATTCGCTCCTCTTCGCGGCGGGGACCTTCACCGCCCTCGACAGCGGCCTCAACGTCTGGCTGCTGACCTTCCTGCTCATAGCCGCGGCCATCCTCGGCGATACCGTCAACTATTGGATCGGCCATTATCTCGGCGAGCGCGCCTATAATATCAAGTGGATCAAGAAGGAATATCTCGACAAGACCCACGCCTTCTTCGAGAAGCACGGCGGCAAGACCATCTTCCTGGCCCGCTTCGTCCCCATCGTCCGCACCTTCGCGCCCTTCGTGGCCGGCATCGGGCGCATGTCCTACGGCTATTTCATCTCCTACAACTTCATCGGCGGCATCGTCTGGGTGGGGCTGTTTACCCTGGCGGGCCATTTCTTCGGCAACATCCCCTTCGTGAAGAAAAACTTCGAATTCGTCATCATCGCCATCATCTTCATCTCGGTCCTGCCGATCTTCTTCGAGTGGTGGAAAGCCCGCCGCGAGAAAATCGCCCCCTCTCCCGAAATCGTGGGTAAGTAACTTAAGAACCGTCAGCCGCCTGTTCCGAGTACGTGACGCGCGATCACCAGGCGCTGGATCTCGCTCGTCCCCTCGCCGATGGTCATCAGGCGCGCGTCGCGATACATTCTTTCGACGGGGTATTCGCGGCTGTAACCATAGCCTCCGTGAATTTGAATCGCGTTGTAGCAAACGCGTTCCGCCATTTCGCTGGCGTATAACTTGGCCATGGATGCTTCTTTGGTAAAGGGGCGTCCCTGTTCCTTTAGCCACGCGGCCTTGTAGAGCATGTTGCGCGCCAGTTCGATCTCGGTGGCGGCGTCGGCCAGTTTCCATTGCAGGGCCTGGAAATCGGCGATGCGCTGCCCGAAGGCTTTTCGCTCCTTCGCGTACGAGATCGCGGCTTCGAGCGCGGCCTGCGCCAGCCCCAGCGAGATGGCGCCGATGAAGATGCGCCCGCCGTCCAGCGTGGCCAGGGTTTGATGCAGGCCGCGTCCCTCCTCGCCAACCAGGTTGCCGAGCGGGACGCGCACGTCCTCGAGCGTCACCGCGTGGGTGGGGGAGCCGTGCAGTCCCATCTTCTTTTCGGGCGGCGCGATTCGCAGGCCGGGCGCGTCGGCCGGGACGAGGATCATGCTCAGGGAGCGCGGCCCGCCCCCTCGGTCCGTGCGAGCGACGACGAAAATGTATTCGGCGATGGAGGCGTTGGTGCACCACATCTTCGCGCCGTTCAGAATCCATTCGTTCCCCGATTTTTCGGCGCGGGTGGTGATGCCGCCTTGCAGGTCGGAACCCGCGCCGGGTTCGGTCATCACCAGCGAGGCGAGTTTGCCCTTGCCGCTTGCCACGAGCGGAAGCCAATTTTTCTTGAGTTCCTCGCTTCCGAATTTGACAAGGGGGGAGATGCCAAGGCCGTTGTGCGCCGCCAGGGCCAGCGCGGTGGAGCCGCACCCCCAGCCGATCTCCTCGATGGCGATGGCCGCGCTGATGGCGTCCACGCCCGGTCCGCCGTATTCCTCCGGCACGTTCAGCCCGAGCAGGCCGATCGGCCCCATCTTGCGCACCGCCGCCCAGTTGAACTCGCCCGTCTCGTCCACCTCGCGCGCTTTGGGAGCCAACTCCGCCGCTACAAAATCGTGGACGGTCTTCTTCCACATGCGTTGTTCTTCGTTCAGGTCGAAATCCATTTCACTCTCCTCGTGTACTTGTCTACGTGTTTACATCCTCGCTTTCGAATCGCTCGATCAGTTTTCGCGCTTCGCCCAGGTTTTCCTTTTCCACAAAAATCTGCACCCGTCCCATCCCGTCTATCGTGGTCGGGTAGATGTAATGCCCCACCGCCTCCTGGAACAACTCCGCGTCGATCCCGTGCGCTTCGAGATAACTCTTGACCAGTTCGGCATCCATGCGCCCATACACGTCGGTGAGTTTTGCCCATTTGAGTTCATCCATTACAGCCTCCATGCGATGATAAACAGAATTGTCCACAACGTGCTGACGATCAACTGGCGGATGCCGATGCGCGTCGGCTTCCAACCCGTGGCTGGACGTACCGCGATTCCCCACACCGTCTCCAGCCATTGCAAAAGATAGGGGAGGAAAATCCATCGGGGCAGGATTCCCACCCAGCCGAGGACGAGCGACGCGCCCAGATTGAAGGATGTGTACGCGAACGCGCGCCTGCCCAGCCTCCACTTCCCGCTTCTTTCCTGACCCCGGGCGGGCGCGGCCTCCGAGGGACGTTCCCTCTGCTCGAGCCGCGCGTACGCGTAGACGATGCTCCCCGCGGATTGCAGCCACGTCAGCGCCCACAACCACCAGCCCATGGGGTCGTAGCCGCCGCGTCCCACCCAAAACGCGGCGGGCGCGACGAGCGACAGCACGCCCGTCGCCATCACCTCCACGCCGGCCTGCCTGCGCTCGGCGCGTTTGCTTACCAGGTATAAATGCCAGGCGAAGACGGGAATCCCAGGCACGGCGAGCAGCGCGATGTAGCCCTGTCCCAGGTAAAAAAGTTCGGCCAGCGCCAGGATCGCGACCACGCCGTAAACCGCGAACCAGAAGCGCGCCGCCGGCAGGTCGCTGCGCGGACGCCGGCCCGCGTAAGCCTTCACCATCATCGCGCTCGGCTGGCGGAGCAGGAAGGCCGCCATGGCCGCGATGACCAGGTTGAAGGTGGCGGCGTTGAACGTCCCGCCCGCGAAGATGCCGATGAGCAGCGGACTGAGGATGAACACCCACGAGCCGTGATCCTGCGGAATTGCAATTTGTCGGTTGAATAGGGATGATCTGGCCATGCTGTGATTATATTCCGAAAGAAACCGACCGCGTGAAAAACCAGTTTTACCTTGTAATAATTCAACCGCACTTATATGGCGGCTGTCGGTATGGCTTATTTCTCCGAAAACATCCAATCCGAAAATACTGCTGTAATTGCCTTGTCTGTGATGGCGTATGCAAACAAGGAAATTGTCAACCGTTTGTTTTGTAATTGCGTGTTGTCCACCTTGGCCTTAAGCCAAATCCAGTTTTCTCCATTACTACTGTAGGCGCATCTCCAGACATCCGCTTTTCTTTCTATCTTGAGAAATACAGTATCTGAAGAATAATCATCCCAGGCGCCTCGACAGCCAACAAGAACTCCCGAATCCGTGACAGATTTGCTAACCGCGACCCAGTCCTGGGGGAAACTGGCATCACTTTGCACTAAATGCCCGTTTGTGGGATGAACGAGAATCCCAACCATTTGAGCGGTGGGAATAACCTCGGCTTCAGGCACAAATACCACTTTCACTTGCGCGCTAAAATCACCTGTAAAGGGCTGCAGGTAAGAAATCATGGGAAAATTGGGCCAGGTGTATGGGCCTGCGACCATAATAAACCTGTCACCGTCAATAGCGTAAGCGCTCAATTCCGAACTGCCCGCATTCCATTCGAGTTGAGGATTGAGAGTTACTGGATCATTTTTTGAAGCAAATTCAATTGTTTCATTCGCAGGACTTGTAAACAGGTATCTACCCAGGAGCCAGCGCGTGAAAATTGCAACAACAATCAGTGAAAAAACAAAGAGCGCTATTGATTTTATGTTCAAAAACCTTTTGATACCAGATGAAGGCGCTACATAATTTTTAGGTTTCCAAATCTCATTTTGATTTTGATTTGAGCGCTCTTTCTTGACTCTATCTTTGCTGACATAAGCCGCAAGTACGGCGCCAATTGCAGTGATAAGCGCGGAGATAATCACGCTTAATAGGGACAGAAGAGATGAAGTGTCCATTGCCGTGCCAACTTTTCTTCAAGCCGATCGATGTTTTATTTTCTTAAGACGACAAATGTATTGTATTGCCTGCCGTCTCTGACGAGCCAGATATCTCTGGCGTTAAACCAATCCTGATTGCTCTGGTATTCAATGATCGGCGCTTTTTTCAAAACGTAACTGACGAGCGCGTAAACGCCCTCTTCATCCAATCGCTCGGCATGGGTGGGCTGGATGATTGTCTTTTGGGCTTCCTTTGCGAGAGCAATCTGGGAAGTTTCGTATTCCAGGCATGCGCGTTCCAATCCCTTTTCAGGCCACCAGCCATCTGGCGTGTACGCAAATTTCGAGAAATCCAAAGAGAAGGAGGGTGTCGAAACTTTGAACAAACAGGAATTGACTTCGAATTGAGATTCTGCGCCATGATTGATAACCGTAATGGTAACTGCTCAGGCATGTTCACAAGACCGCTAAATATGGCAATGGTATGCACGATTGGCAGTGATTTGCCACAGGTTCGGCCACCAGATATAGCCATTTGCCGAAAAAGACCGTCTTTTCATCCGCATTTTGCGATTTTCAGCGAAATAGGCTGAGCAGTTACCCGTAATGTAAGCGTCAATGATGTTTCCAAGTGCGATTTCGTTATCGGACAAATGCGTCTCGTGGAACCACGGGGTATTCAGGATTGTAACGATCTGCGATGCCAACTCTTCTCCCTGATATTCCACATAAATTTCAAATTGACCTGTGCTTTTCGCCCAGGGAGTATCCGAAGAAAAATCCGGTTTGGATGTTTCCTCTGATTGGTTGGCGTAGTCGAAAATATCTTGAAATGACAGGGAAACAATAACGGGCTGGCTGGATTGACTTTCGAAGTCTGCCCATTCTCCCACTTGGACAGGCGGCAAATTGGGGTCGGCGGGTTGTATCTTGACATACACAGGCCCCTGGACTTTGCGTCCCGAGTACATGGCATTGACAATGATCCTTGCCGTACTCGGAACCTGGCCGCTCCACCGCAGTGGAAAGGCCACCTCGTATTCCGGTTTCGATTGATCGAAAGCGCCCTCGAAAACGAATGAGAATTTGGGTTTTCCCTCGATCCTGCTCAGAATATCTTCGCTGAAGAGAAAGCCCAAAATGGTTACGACCAGAGTGATTACGGCAATGATCGAGCTGCGTCTTTCGTTTTTTGGCCCTTCGATTTGTCATGGGAGCCCTCCGCAATCCTCTCGTTCTCTATGCAGTCTGCCGGTATTACTCCATCGGCCATTGGACAATGACCTTATCAATTTCTTCACCGCCCGCGATGTCGCCTTCCTGTCACCGTTCTTCCAAAATCCCGATGGCAGATTCCAAAAATTCCTCCGCCACCTTTGCCGCTTGAATGGAGATTCTCGCTCGTTCCAGGTTGGCGGCGATCTCTTCGGCGCGCTCGCTCATATTGCGATTCCTTCCTCCCTCGCGTTTCGATACAATGAAATTTTCCCCCTCTCGTAATCATTGACCGAGACGGGCTTGGCCGAAATCAGCCGTTCCGAATCGAGTTGGATCGGATAAAGGACATCCACCAGCCGCCAGAGTTCCGCAAAATAATCCACAGGAGGGGCGAGCAGCACGAGCAGATCAACATCGCTGGATGGCGCGGCCTGTTCGCGCGCCAGGGAACCATAGAGAATAACGCCTTTGAGCCGCTCACCATAGGTTTGAACAAGCGCCTTTTTGCATCGGAGAAGGATCTTGTCTTTTTCAGGAGATGAGGGACGCGTCGTCCGTGTTCCATAAACGGGACGCGCTTCGCTCACCTTTTTCGTTTTCGTGGAATTGGATCTTTTCGCGGGCATGGCTGTTTCCTGGCGGCGATTATAACCTCACTGATGTTACGCTGTTTTCAGTACCGCGACATTCATGTCGCCCGGCGAATGCGAGATTAATCTCGCGGTACTGCATAAGGCGAGTAACCTCGGACAAATACGAAATCCCAAACGGCATCGTTCCAGCAAATTGGATCGGTGGCTGGCGTCTTCTGCCCGATTTTAAGATGATTGTAAGTTGAATTTGGCCTGTTCCTGCCTATAATATTGACAGGCAACCGCCCAAACGCAAACGGCCCAAACTCTGGAAAGACCAACGTCAAAATCGGTCTTCGTGTGATCCTTTTTGGGATCAGGGCAGCTGGAGGGTCCGAGTAACGGCGGGCGGAGGACAACTGAATACTCGGTTGTCGCCCCGTGGCTTTATGGTCACGGGGCTTTTTGTTGCCGCTAATGTTCTTCGGCGATCACTGCATCGGGGTTTTTCAGCCATTCGCGCAGGTGCGCGGCGTGTTCCTCCTCGTGCTCCACGAAGAGCTCCACCAGGTAGGCCACCGTCCCCGTTTCGCCCCAGGCAAAGGTGAGCGGCTGGTGGAATTTTTCCTCGGGCAGGCCGCGCAAGGCTTCCATCATCATCTCGTGGGTGCGGTCCCATTCGCGGCGCACGAGTTCGTAGTCGAGCGTTTCGCGGGTCGAAACCGTCTGCGCGTTGTAGGCGTTCACCCCGCGTGTGGCCGGCGGGGTGAAGGGGCGGCCGTCGGCGTGGGCGCGCAGCGAGGCGATGACCGCGTCGTCCCAGCCCGACATGTGCGCCAGGAACTCGTTCAGCCGCCAGCCGCGAAAGATCTCCTTTTCGCGAAAGGCTTCGGCCTGCGCTACGAGCGCTCTCAATGTTTCGCGCCGGTTTTCCCAGCGCGCCATCAGGAATTGCTTTTCGTGAGATGCCATGTCGAATTCCTTTCCTGGCTCAACGATACTGTTCGAGCCACCACTGCGTGGAAGGATTTCCGCTTTTAGACACCTGCTGCAGGATTTCGCGCGTATCGAGCGGTACGCGGCGCAAGTCCGCGCTCCATCCGCCTCTTTCGGCGCGGACGAGCGCGTATTCGGCCCACGGCAGCAGGGTGGGGGTGTTGCCGCCCGGCAGGTAGGGATGCAGAAAGGCGTTGCCCACGCTGCCGGGGTTGAGGATCACCTGTTCGCCGCGCTGACGCAACATTTGAATGTGCGTGTGACCGCCCGCAAGGACGGCGGCCGACTGGCCGGCAAAGAAATCGTCCACGGCCTTCTCCTCCGTTGTGGAGAGAAGCAAGTCCGTGTTGGAAAGCGGCGAGCCGTGAAAGCACAGCATGGTTGCGCCGCCGAGATCCACTTCGCAGGTGGGGCGGAACGAGCGCAGGAAGTCGAAGTCCGTTTCCGAGAGCAGGCTGATGCCCCACTCGAGGGTGGAGAGAAGCGACGCGCCGATCTGCAATTCCGCGGCTCGCGCCGGGTTCAGCATGGCCGCGTCGTGGTTTCCCAGGATGCAGGCGCAACCCAGCGCGCGCAGGAGCTCCAGCGTCTCCCGAGGGGAGGGGCCGAGCGTGGCCGCGTCGCCGAGAAAGACGATCTGGTCTGCCCCCTGGGCGCGGATGTCTGCCAGCGTCAATTCCAGGGCCGGCAGGTTGCCATGGGTGTCTGAAATGAGGGCGATGCGCATTGCGCTATTTTACACGATGGGGGCGGTTTTCGGCTTTTACTGATGTCCTGTCCTGCGAGAGCCTATAACGCCCAGGCCAGCATCAGCCCGAAGATCGAAATGATCAGCCCGATGTGCAGCAGCAGGTTGCTATCCCTCAGCCAGCCGGGCGGCAGGACGAAT
This sequence comes from Anaerolineales bacterium, assembly GCA_034411715.1. Classification (GTDB taxonomy): domain Bacteria; phylum Chloroflexota; class Anaerolineae; order Anaerolineales; family Villigracilaceae; genus Denitrolinea. The sequence continues at coordinate 18,863 of DAOUMJ010000229.1, forward strand.
TGCAGGACGAGATTGGCGAGGATGAACAGCAGGCCGATCAGCGGCAGGAGCCCCTTGCGATGCGCGAGAAATTCCGAGAGTTTGTCGATAAATTTCGATAGCCATGAAATCATTTCAATTCCTCTCCCCTCTCCCTTTGGGAGAGGGGCCGGGGGTGAGGGCAAAACCATTCTCCGCTTCCGACTCAACCGCAAACTTATTCACCGTCCACGGCTTGAACTGCGCCGCCAGCCGCCCGGGGATGCGTCCCTGCATCAGCACGCCGCCGCGTTCGTGTTCGATGCGCTCCACCTGCCCCATCTCGTGGAAGAGCGAGATCAGCGCCCCCTGCTGGTAGGGCAGTTTGACCAAAACGGGGAGGAAGGCCTCGTACAATTCCTGGTGGACGAGGGCCAGCATCTCCTGGATGGCGATGCCCTTCAATGCGGAGATCGCCACCGACTTGGGCGCCTGCCGCATCGTCTCCTGCGCGGAGCGGGGGTCGTGGAGGCGGTCTATTTTGTTCAGCACGGTGACGGAGGGGATATGCCCCGCGCCGATCTCTTCCAGCGTGATCTGCACCGACTCGTACTGATTGAGCGCGTTGGGGTGCGAGATGTCCACCACGTGCAGCAGCAGATCCGCTTCGGCGATCTCTTCGAGCGTGGCGTGGAAGGCGGCCACCAGCGTCGTCGGAAGTTTTTGGATGAAGCCGACCGTGTCGGTGAAGAGCGCCGTCGTCCCGCCCGGCAATTCCACGCGGCGCGTGGTGGGGTCGAGGGTGGCGAACAACTGGTCGGCCACGTACACGTCCGCCCTGGCGATGCGGTTCAGCAGGGTGGACTTGCCGGCGTTGGTGTAACCCACCAGCGCCACCGTCGGGATGCGCGAGCGCTTGCGCTGGGCGCGATAGCGCGAGCGGTGGGCTTCCACTTTTTCGAGTTCGCTCTTCAAGTGGACGATTCGTTTGCGGATGGCGCGGCGGTCCACCTCGAGTTGCGTCTCGCCCGGGCCGCGCAGTCCCACGCCGCCCGCGGAGCCCGTCCGGCCGCCTCCGCCGCCCGCCTGGCGCGCGAGATGCGTCCATTGTCGCGTCAGGCGCGGCAGGTAGTATTCGTACTGCGCCAGTTCCACCTGTAACATGCCTTCTCTGGTGTGCGCGTGTTGGGCGAAAATATCGAGGATCAGCCCTGTGCGATCCATCACGCGGACTTTTTCGCCGAGGACTTTTTCCAGTTCCCTTTGATGTCTTGGGTTGAGTTCTTCGTCGAAGATCGCCACCTGCGCCAGCGTCTCCTCCGCGAGGGCTTTGAGTTCCTCCACCTTGCCCGCGCCGATGAAGGTTTCCACGTTGGGACGATCCATCTTCTGGGTCAGTTCGCCGGCCACTTCCAGCCCGGCGGTATCGGCCAGCAGCGCCAGTTCGGTTAGCGAATCGTTCAACGCCAGGATGCTCTTCCGGCCCTTGAATTCCACGCCGACGAGGAAGGCGCGCTCACGCGGCGGGAGGGTCGGTTCGGGTTTCTTTTTCGACATTGGCTTCTTCTCTTTGTGTGGTCAGGTCTCCGAACAATTTTGCCAGGCGGGGATCCAGGGACTCGGTGCGAAGCGGCAGGAGGATGTGGAAGGTGGAGCCGGGGCATTTCTTTTCATCGTATCCTTCGGATTCGACCCAGATCGTCCCGCCGTGCGCTTCGATGATGCCGCGCGTGATGGACAGTCCCAGCCCCGGGCCGCCTCCCTTGAACTTGATCTTGCTGCTCGAGTGCAGGTTGGCGCGGCCCAATTGGCCGAATTTCTCGAAGATGAGCGCCTGGTCTTCGGGCGAGATGCCGATGCCGGTGTCGGTCACGGTCACCTCCACAAAGCCAGGCAGGACGCGCCCGTCCACGGTGATGGAGCCGCCGTCGGGCGTGTATTTAATGGCGTTGGTCAACACGTTCTGAAAGGCCTGGTACAGGCGTTCCGGGTCGGCATACAGCCAGGCCTGGCTGCCGGGGAATTTGCGGAGCTCCAAAGCCAGGTTGCGTTCATTCAGGGTCTCTTCCAGGTTTGTCTGGAGTAGATCGAGCAGATGGCTGAGCCAGATCGGCTGGTAGTTGAGCGAGAGCATGTTATTGTCAATCAAGGAAACGTCAATCATATCGTCCACGATCTGGCGCAGGCGCTGGATGCCGGTGTTTACGCCGCTCAACAGGGAATCCATGCTATCGTCCGATTGCGGGTTGGCGCTGGCATCGCGCATCATGGAAGTGTATCCCTCGATCAGCGTCAGCGGAGTTTTCAATTCGTGCGCGGCCACCGAGATGAAATTGGATTTGCTCCGATCCAACCGTTCCAATTTTTGCTGGACGCTGGCGATCTCGTTCGCGAAATACGCCACGCGGTTTTCCATTTCGAGGCGCGCCGCCTTGTCGAGCGCGTAGGTGAAGACGGGCTGGAGGGCCGTGATCAGGTCGAGCGCCTCGCCCTTGTTGAGCGTCTCGCGCGCCGCCTCGCTGGTGAGGCCGAAGAGGATGCCGATCAGGGTGGTGGCGTTCTTCTGTCCCTCCGCCAGGTCGGTCTGTGTGCTGGCGCTGGCCCAGTCGTAGATCACCGCGTCCAGCCAGGCGGAATCGCCGCTGGAGAGCGCCTGTTCGAGCAGGTCGAAGAAGCGTTCCAGTTGCCCCTCGAAGTTCGCGCGCACGTCCGCGCCGCGCGCCAGGCTTTGCAGGGCGCGGCGCAGGAGTTTTTTGCGGACCCTGGCGAGGTGGGCCAGGATGCTGGCGGGACTCATGAGTATAGTTTATCCCGAATGGCCGAAACGGGGGCTTTCAGAAAGATTACGGATTCGCAGGTGAGTTCGGGAATCTATCGTCCCTGCTGCGCGATCCAGAATTGCAAAGTCGCGCCGACGATGCGCAGGCTTTCCGGCGAGACCTTGTCGGCGGTGTCGTAGGAGGTGTGCCAGTAGCGGTATTCCATGTCAATGATGTCTATGGCAGGGATGCCCGCCTCCAGGAACGGGACGTGATCGTCGGTGAGGGAATATTTTTGTTCGGACAGGAAATACGCTTCGAAACCCAGGTTGTGCGCCACATTCCAGATTTCGCGCACCAGGCGCGGGTTGGATTGTTTTTCCTGGTAGATGTTGAGGTGGCGGTCTCCCACCATATCCACGATCACCACAGCGCGCGGTTTGACCGCGAAAGCCTGCACGAAGGCGCGCGCGCCCAGCGACCACTCTTCCCAGCCGGGGATGCCGCCCTGGTCCTCCGCGTCGAAGAACACCAGCCATATCGGGACCGAATTGGACGGCAGGACGCGTCCCAGTTCGAGCAGGACGGCCGCGCCGGACGCGCCGTCATTGGCGCCCGGCACGGGCTGGCGCTGTTTTTTCGGGTCGGGATCGCGCTCGGCCAGCAGGCGGCTGTCGTAGTGCGTGCCGAGGATGATCTGCGGCGGCATGTCGGAGCGGCGGGCGATGACGTTCTTGATGATCTGGCCGTTCACTTTCGCGATCTGTATATCCACCTGCCATTTTGCGCTTTGCAGTTCGCGGCGGAAATAGTTGATGGCCTCTCCATGCGCCTCGCTGCCGGGCGTGCGCGGACCGAGTGACGTCAGGTGGACCACATCCTGATAGGCGCGCGCCGCGTCGAAGGGCTGAAAGCGCGGACGGTAGACGCGGGAATATCTCACGAGGTAGTATCCGCCCGCAAGAATCATCGCGAGCAGGACGAGGGTCAGAAAGATGCGTTTAATCATGGTTAAGGAAATTCTCCAGTTCGGCGAGGGCGCGTTCCGCAAGCGCGCGGGCGCGGTCGCGTCCTTTCAGGCGTTTGCTCGATTCCAGGGCGGGCAGGAGGCCGAAGTTGGCCTTCATCGGCTGGAAGTCGCGCAGGTCGGCGTGGGTGACGTAGTGACAGAGCGCGCCGAGCATGGCGGCGCGCGGCAATTCGAGCGGAGGCTGGCCGTTCAGAACGCGTGCGACATTTTGCCCGGCCAGCAGACCGGTGGCGATGTTGCCCATGTAGCCCTCCACGCCGGTGATCTGTCCCGCGAAGAAAAGGTCGTCGCGGCTTTTGTGCTGGAGGGTGGCGCGCAGGACTTTGGGCGAGGCGATGAAGGTGTTGCGGTGCATCTGCCCGTAGCGGACGAATTCCGCCTTTTCGAGGCCGGGGATGAGCCGAAAGACCCGCTTCTGCTCCGGGAACTTGAGGTTGGTCTGAAAACCGACGAGGTTGTACAAGTCCCCGGCCAGGTTGTCCTGCCGCAGTTGGACAACCGCGTGCGGACGCCTGCCGGTGCGCGGATCTGTCAGCCCGACCGGGCGCATCGGGCCGAAGGCCAGCGATTGCGCGCCGCGCTCGGCGATGATTTCCACGGGCAGGCAGCCCTCGAAGAACGCGCCCGCCTTCACGCCGTTGCGAATCGCCTCTTCGAAAGAGCGCAATTCGATGCGCTCGGCGGAACGGAGCGCGGCCACGAAGGTTTCGTATTCCTCTTTCGTGAACGGGCAGTTGATGTAATCGCCCCCCTCCTGCGCATCGCGGCCCGCGCCGTAGCGCGAGGCGCGAAAGGCCACCCGCATGTTGATCGAGTCTGCCGCGACGATGGGCGCGATGGCGTCGAAGAAGTAGAGATGCTCCGCGCCGTTGAGCGCCGCGATGGATTCGGACAGGCGCGGCGAGGTGAGCGGCCCCGAGGCCAGGATGGCGGGCGCGGCGGGGATCTCCGTCGCTTCTTCGCGGACGAGGCGGATGCGCGGATGGTTTTCGATCCGTTCGGTGACGAGGCGCGCGAACAGGCCGCGGTCCACCGCCAGGGCCGCGCCCGCAGGCAGGGCAGCGCGTTCGGCGCATTCCAGCAGCATGGAGCCGAGGCGGCGGCACTCCTCCTTGAGCAGGCCGGAGGCGCGGTCGGGCAGGTTGGAGCCGAGCGAGTTGGAGCAGACCAGTTCGGCCAGGTCGCCCGTCTCGTGCGCGCCGGTTGGGACGCGCGGGCGCATTTCGTAGAGCGTCACGTTCAACCCGCGTTCGGCGGCCTGCCATGCGGCTTCGCTTCCGGCCAGCCCGCCGCCGATGACGATGAGTTCGTTCATGGGTGAAATTGTACCATTTTGGGGAAGGGGACTTTTCCTTTTGCTTTCCCGTGTGACAGCCAGGAACGGAGTCCGAAGTCTCCAGACTTCGGGCAAAATCTGGAGATTTTGCAATCCGCAGTGACAACCTTTGCGTGTACCCGCTTTCCTTACCCTCTTGACTCCTCCCCCCTCGCGTGTATAATACCCCTACCGACCGTTCGGTAGGGAGCATCCATGACTCGTGAAGACATCCTCGATGCCGCCGCGCAGGTGATTCGCAAGAAGGGATTTCACGGCGCGTCCATGGCCGACATCGCGAAAGCCGTCAACCTTCAGAAAGCCAGCCTGTATCACCACGTGTCCTCCAAACAGGAAATCCTGCTGGCGCTGCTCGACCGCGCCCTGGTCATCCTCACCGAACGCGTCGCGCCGCTGGCCGCGCAAACCGCGCCCGCCGACGAAAAATTGCGCGGCATGATCCGCGCCTATCTGCAACTGCTGGCAGAGAACGCCGACCTCGCTTCGGTGCTTCTTTTCGAGCATCGTTCCCTCGAGCCGAAACAACACGCCCGCCACATCCCGAACCGCGACCGGTTCGAGGCCCTGTGGCGGGACGTTGTTTTGGAGGGCGTGCGCGCCGGACTCTTCGCCTGTCCCGACCCCGCGGTGACCGTCCGCGCCCTGCTCGGTTCGCTCAACTGGACGATCACCTGGTTCCGTCCGAAGGGCGAACTCACCATCGAGCAGATCGCCGACCGATACGCGGACATGCTGTTCGATGGATTGTTGGTTTCGTAATATTTCGTCTTTGACTAAATGACAACGCCTCCCTCCTTCCAAACCTTCGAGACCTCGCGCGGGGCGCGGGTGTTTGCGATTCCGTTGGAGGCCTTTCCAAATTTCTGGGCTTACGTCTATCTCGTAGAGACGGGCGACACGCTGGCGCTGATTGACACAGGATCGGGCAGTGAGCGCAGTCACGAATGTTTGCAGGCGGGATTCGAGCAGGCAAGCGCGGCGCTTGGCCGATCCATTACCTTTGCCGGCCTCACCCACATCCTCATCACGCATGGACACATTGACCATTTCGGCGGACTCGTCAAATTGCGCGGTGAGACGCACGCCCAGGTCGGCATCCACGAACTGGACTTTCAAACGGTCGCGCACCACGAGGAGCGCCTGGCGGTGATGGGGCGTCGGCTGGACGCCTTTCTGCAACAGTGGGGCGTGGCGGACGAGGCGCGCGCCGACCTGCTCCGCATGTATCGTTTCACCAAGGCGCTCTATCATTCCGTCCCCGTGGATTTCACCTACGAAGCCGCGGGCATGCGCCTCGGCCGGTTCGAGATGATCCACGTCCCGGGGCATTGTCCCGGTCACGTCGCCATCAAACTGGACGATGCGATCTTCTGCGGCGATCTCGTGGTCGAAAACGTCACGCCGCACCAGGCGCCCGAGGAACTGACCCCGTTCATGGGACTGCGCCATTACCTTGAGTCGCTATCCCTGTTCGAAGGCTGGTCGGAAGGCGCGCGTCTCGTCTTGTCCGGCCACAACGCGCCCATCGCCGACCCGCGGGCGCGCATCGCCGAGATCCGCGCCAGCCTGTCCCGCCGCCTGCGCCAGACGCTGGAGGCCTTCCGCGAGGCGGACGCTGTCGCCGCGGCCTGCCGTCAGGTCTATGGCGAGATCAACGGCTACAACTCCCTGCTCACGCTGGAAAAGGTGGGCGCGTACGTTGAATATCTCTACCAGCGCGGGTTGCTGGAGATTTCCAACCTGGACGAACTCGAAGGCGGGGCTTTGCCCCCCTCTCCCGTAATCGGGAGACCCCCTGACGGGGGCAGGTGGGCCGGGGGTGAGGGCGGCGCGCCCGTCATTCGATATCGTCGTTCCCCATCCGTTCCTGATGAAACGGAACTACTACCGAAGGAGAGGGCTTATGTACTCGTTTGAACCCAACGAAGAACAAAAAATGCTGGTCGAGGCCGTGGGCAAGTACGCGGTCAACGACTTGCGCGCGGCGGGGCGCGAGGCGGAGGAATCGCGCGCCCTTCTGCCGAAACTGATCAGCAAGGGCTGGGAACTGGGCGTGCTGCAAGCCTCCATTCCCGAAGCCTACGGCGGTTTCGGCGAACGCTCCGCCGTGACGGGCGCGCTGGCCGAGGAGGAACTGGCCTTTGGCAATTTGGCGGGGGCAATCGCCGTCGGCCTGCCCAACCTGTTCGCGCTTCCGATTCTGTTGTGCGGCAGCGAGGAGCAAAAACAGGAATACCTGCCGAAGGTCATCGAAGCGGATTGGCGTCCCTACACCGCCGCGCTGATCGAGTTTGCCTTCGACTTCGACCCGCTGGCGCTCAAGACGACGGCCACGCTCAAGGGCGAGGAATACGTCATCAGCGGCGAGAAAGCCTTCGTCCCGTTCGCGAAGGAGGCCGAGGCGATGATCGTCTACGCCGCGCTGAACGGCGTCACGCAGGGATTTATCGTCCCGAAGGGCGCGGCCGGCCTATCGTTCAGCGACGAAGCGGAGAAGATGATGGGACTGAACGCGCTGCCGACGTACCGCGTCAAACTGGACGGAGTCAAAGTCCCCAGGGCGAATCGACTCGGCGGCGATTCGGGGCATGACTTCGAGCGGATCCTGGCTTCGATGCGCGTTGCCAACGCCGCGGCCGCCGTCGGTGTGGCGCGCGCCGCCTTCGAATATTCCCGCGACTACGCAAAGGAGCGCGAGGCCTTCGGCGTGAAGATCGCGCAGAAGCAGGCCGTCGCGTTCATGCTGGCCGAAATGCGGACGGAGATCGAAGCCTCGCGCCTGCTCACGTGGGAGGCCGCCTGGAAACTGGACGCCGGCAAGGAAGACGCGTTCATCGAAGCCTACCTCGCCTCCACCAGCGCGGCCGACATGGCGATGATGGTCACCGACCGCGCCGTGCAGATCCTGGGCGGGCATGGATACATCCGCGAGCATCCCGTGGAAATGTGGATGCGCGAGGGGCGCGGGTTCTCCATGTTTACGGGATTTACGATGGTGTGAGGAGGTAGACAGGTACACAGGTACACAGGTGAGAGACGCCGTGTGTACGTGTGTACTTGTATACGTGTCTACCTGTTTACAAGGAGATGAAGACATGACAATCGAATTCGAACCCCCAAAACCGATCGTGCAAACGCAATTCGTGTTGAAGACGGTTGCCGAAGAAATGATGCGCGCAAAGTCACGTTACTTCGACGAGCATGAACACGAGATTCCATGGGATTACATCGAGTTCATGCACACGGCCATGAAGGCCATGGGCGCCGGCTCGCTGGCTCCCAAAGAAAAAGGCAATGGACACGAAGGCGAAGAAAAAGAGAAACGCCCGCCCATCGGCTACCAGGTGCTGGCGGCGCAGATGGAGATGCTCTCGTGGGGCGACGCGGGCATGTACCTGACGACGCCGGGCGGCGGACTGGGCGCGGCGGCTGTGCAGGCTGCCGGCTCCCCGGAGCAGAAGGCCAAATTCCTGGCGCGCTTTGCGGAAGAGAAACCGACCTTCGGCGCGATGTGCATGACCGAGGCGGGCGCTGGCTCGGATACCGCCTCCATCCGCACGCGCGCCGTGCTGGACGAAAAGACCAAAGAATGGGTGCTCAACGGCGAGAAGATCTTCGTCACCGCGGGCGACAAGTCCATGACCGAGTACGAGAAACTTGGCAAGGGCTTCGTCGTCGTCTGGGCATCCATTGATCCCTCGGCGGGGCGGGCGGGGATGCGCGCCTTCGTCGTCGAGGCGGGGACGCCCGGCGTGAAGGTGACGAAGCAGGAGCATAAACTCGGCATCCGCGTCAGCGACACGGTCTCGATCTCGCTGGTGGACGCGCGCGTCCCGTTCGATCACATCCTCGGCAGTCCCACCGTCGAAAAGACGACCACCGGCTTCAAGGGCGCGATGGCCACCTTCGACGCCACGCGGCCGCTCGTGGCCGCGGCCGGCCTGGGGGTCGCGCGCGCCGCGCTGGAGTTCCTGAAAGAGAAACTTGCCGAGAACGGCGTCCAGATCCGCTATGGCTTGCCGCGCCAGAAACTGACCAACGTCGAGCGCGAGGTCATTGACTGCGAGATTATGTTCCGGTCGGCGTGGCTGATGGTGATCAAGGCCGTCTGGATGGCGGACAACAAGAAGCCCAACGCGCTCGAGTCTTCGATGAGCAAGGTGAAGGCGGGCGACGTTGGCACGAAGATCACACAGAAGGCCGTCGAATTGTTGGGCCCGCTCGGCTACAGCCGCGAGTTCCTGCTCGAAAAGTGGTTCCGCGACGCGAAGATCACGGACATTTATGAGGGAACGGGGCAAATCAATAGATTGGTTGTGGCCAGGCAGATACTTGGATACAGCGGAGCGGAGTTGCGATAAGTGTCAAGTGCTCCAGTGTCAGGTGTCAGGTTCATCTTGCAACACGACTTGACACCTGACACCTGACACCTGACACCAAAGGAGTGAACCATGACATACCAAATCAACAAAGCAGTCGTAGTCGGCGCGGGGACGATGGGCGCCGCGCTCGCCGCGCACCTGGCAAACACGGGCGTGCGCGTGACGTTGCTCGACATCGTGCCGAAGGACGCGCCAGCGGGGGACAAGGCGGCGCGGGACAAGATCGTCAACGAGGGGTGGGATCGCTGTCTCAAGGCGAGACCCGCCAATTTGATGGGCGCGGACTTGAAGACGCTGGTCACGCTCGGCAACCTGGAGGATGACTTTGGCGTCATCGCCGAGGCCGATTGGGTCATCGAGGCCATCGTCGAAAACCTCAAGATCAAAGTGGACTTAATGACGCGCATTGACGAGATCCGCAAGCCGACCTGCATCGTCACGACGAACACATCCGGCATTCCCGTCAAAGATATCGCGGAGGGAAGGTCGAAGGGCTTCAGGCAGCACTTCCTCGGCACGCATTTCTTCAATCCGCCGCGCTATTTGAAACTCTTGGAAATCATCCCGACCGCGGATACGCTCAAAGATGTGACCGAGTTCATCTCGTGGTTCGGGGAAGCGCGCCTCGGCAAGGGGATCGTCCTGTGCAAGGACACGCCCAATTTCATCGGCAACCGCGTCGCGTTTGGGACGGCGGCCTTTGCGATGGACTACTTCCTCGTCAACGGCTACACCGTGGACGAAGTGGATATGATCACGGGACCTCTCGTCGGCAACCCGAAAACCGCCACGTTCCGCCTGATTGACCTCGTTGGCGTGGATGTGTGGGAGCACGTGGGCAGGAATCTCGCGCCCGCCATCCAGCACGACAAACTGGCGCAGAAATATCTCCAGTCCGAAGCGCCCGTCAAACTCATCCGCACGATGGTGGAGCGCGGCTGGCTTGGAAATAAAACCAAAGTCGGTTTCTACAAGGAAGTCCGCACCGATGACGGCAAGAAGGAATTCTGGCCGCTCGACCTGCAAACGATGGAGCATATCCCGCCGACCAAGCCGCGCTTCGAATCCGTCGGGAAGGCGAAAGACCTCGAGAATCTCGGAGACCGCCTCAAGGTCATGCTCGAAGCCTCTTCGGACGACAAGGCCGCGCAACTCGTCACCGCGCTGACCCTCCAGAGTTTCCAGTACGCCTCGTCCATCATCCCCGAAGTGGCCGACACGCCCAAGCCGATTGACGACGCCATGCGCTGGGGCTTCATGCGCGAGGCGGGTCCCTTCGAAACGTGGGACATGCTCGGCGTGCGCGAGACGGTGAAGCGGATGAAGGCCGCGGGCTATCCCGCCGCGAAGTGGGTGGAGGTGATGCTCAAGGCAGGCTGTGAGTCGTTCTATCAATACAAGAACGGCGAGAAGGTCGGCGTGTACGACGTGACCAAAGAAAAATACGTGAAGATCAAACGGCCTGCGGGGATGGTCTTCCTTAAGGATTTACGCGGCACGAAGAAACTCGTCAGCGAGAACACGGGCGCGTCGCTCTTCGACATCGGCGACGGTGTGGCGCTGGTGGAATTCCACACCAAGATGAATGCGCTCGACGACGACATCTTCGCCATCACCACCGAGGCGCTCGACCGCGCCGAAAAGGATTTCGACGGGCTGGTGATCGGCAACGAAGCCGATAACTTCTCGGCGGGCGCGAACCTGTTCATGGTGGTGATGGCCGCGCAGCAAAAGATGTGGGACACGCTCGAAGGCGCGGTGAAAAAATTGCAGGACATGAACATGCGGATGCGCTGCTTCCCGAAGCCCGTCGTCGTCGCGCCCGCGGGACTGGCGCTGGGCGGCGGCTGCGAAGTGACCATGCACGCCTCGCGCGTCGTCGCCGCCTCCGAGACCTACATCGGACTCGTGGAACTCGGCGCGGGAGTCATCCCCGCGGGCGGCGGCACGAAGGAGATCATGCGCCGCATCATCAATCCGCCCATGCGAACCGACAACGCCGAAGCCTTCCCGTTCATCCAACGCGCGTTCCTGCAAATCGGGCAAGCGAAAGTCGCCACCTCTGCCGAGGAAGCGCGGGCGATGGGCATCCTCACATCATGCGATAGAATCGTGATGAACCGCGAACACCTGCTCACCGAAGCCAAGCGCGAGGTGATGCGCATGGCCGCGGCGGGTTATCATCCGTCCGCGCCAGAGTTGATCTACGCCCCGGGCCGCGACATGTTCGGCGCGATGAAGATCGGCGCGTGGTCGTTTGCGGAGGGCAAGTTCATCACCGAATACGACATGCACATCGCGACCAAACTCGCCTACGTGATGGCGGGCGGCATGTTGAGCAAGCCCACGTGGGTGAGCGAGCAGTACATCCTCGACCTGGAGCGCGAAGCCTTCATGTCGTTGTGCGGCGAGGAGAAGACGCAGGCGCGCATGTGGTCGCTGTTGCAGACGGGAAAGCCGTTGCGAAACTAATGTGTACTTGTGTGCGTGTTTACGTGTGTACCGTACACAAGTACACACGTAGACAGGTATACAGGTGAGAGGAGATAAACCATGAAAGACGCAGTTATCGTTTCAGCAGTCCGGACGCCCGTCGGCAAAGCGAAGAGGGGAGGACTTGCCACGGTTCGTCCCGACGATATGGCGGCCGCGACCATCCAGGCCTTGCTCAAGCGGACGCCCGGCCTCGACCCCAACGAGATCGAAGATCTGGTCGTCGGTTGCGCCTTCCCCGAAGGCGAACAGGGCATGAACATGGCGCGTATGATCGGCCTGCGCGCCGACTTGCCGCAATCCGTCCCCGCGGAGACCATCAACCGCTATTGCTCATCGGGCGTGCAGTCCATCGCGCACGTGGCGCACCGCGTCATGCTCGGCGAGATCGAAGTGGGGATCGGCGGCGGCGTGGAGTCCATGACGATGGTGCCGATGATGGGCTACAAGTTCTCGCCCAATCCGCACTTCGCCCAGGATTTGCCGCACTACTACACCAACATGGGACTCACGGCGGAAAACGTCTCGGTCAGGTATGGAATCAGCCGCGAAGACCAGGACGCGTTCGCGTTACAGTCCAACCTGAAGGCGGCGAAGGCCGTCGAGAGCGGGCGCTTCGATCCCGAACTCGTGCCGATTGAGGTGGAAATTGTCGAATACGCAGACGGCAAAACGGCGACGAAAAAATTCACCGTCAAGCGCGACGAAGGCCCGCGCGGCGACTCGACCCTGGAGGGCCTCGCCAAACTCAAGCCCGCCTTCAAGGACGGCGGCACGGTCACCGCGGGCAACTCCTCGCAAATGTCCGACGGCGCGGGAATGGCGATGGTCATGTCGGCGGAGAAGGCCGCGAAACTGGGTCTCAAGCCGCTGGCGCGCTTCGTCACCTTTGCGGCGGCGGGCGTCGCGCCGGAATACATGGGTATCGGCCCCGTCGAGGCGATCCCGAAGGCGTTGAAGCAGGCTGGCCTGTCCCTGAACGACATTGACCTGATCGAGTTGAACGAGGCATTCGCGGCGCAGTCGCTGGCCGTGATCCGCACGCTCGAATTGGACGAGAGCAAGGTCAACGTCAACGGCGGCGCCATCGCTCTCGGCCATCCCCTCGGCTGCACGGGTACGAAACTCACCACGCAACTCATCTACGAGATGGGGCGGCGCAAGTCCAGATATGGTATGGTGACGATGTGTATCGGCGGCGGGATGGGCGCGGCCGCGATCTTTGAAAACTTACAGTGATCAGCGTCATTGCGAGCGAGTGTACTTCGAGCGAAGCAATCTCCTTGTTGCGTCGGGGATTGCTTCGTCGGGAAGAACGCCCTCCTTGCAATGACGAATCAAACTACGTAACCACGTAACTACAAAACTATGTAACTAAAGGAAACTAACATGCCCCTCACAATTGCCGATCTAATGTCCAAAATGCCCGGCGCGTTCATTCCCGAGAAAGCCCCCGGCCTGGATGCCGTCATCCAATTCAAGTTCACAGGCGCGGAAGCGGGAAACTGGTACGCCGAGATCAAGGACGGGAAGTGCGTCACCGCGCAGGGCGAGCATCCCTCCCCAAAGATGACCCTCTCCGCCGATTCTTCCGACTACGTCAAGATCTTCACCGGCGAACTGGACGGGATGAAAGCCTTCATGGAGGGCAAGATCAAACTTGGCGGCGACCTGAACCTGGCGATGAAGTTGACGCAGATGTTCAAGATCAGGTAAACGCACGAACCCCGTTTTCGCAAGGAAGCGGGGTTAGGAGAAATTCCCCAAAAACGCGACGATATTTTCTCCCAGCGCGTCGGTGTTGTAGCCGCCTTCCATGACGATGGCGGCGGGGAGTTGCAATCCGGCAATTCGTCGTCCGATTTCGCCGATGCCCTCACGGCTGATTTTGAAACTGCCAAGAGGGTCTTCTTCGTAAATGTCCATCCCAACGGAAACGACGAGAGATGACGGGGTAAAGGCTGTGATCTTTTCGAGCGCGTGATCGAGCGAGGCGAGATACGTCGCGTCGTCCGTCCCCGCGGGGAGGGGGAAGTTGTGGTGGAAGCCAAGTCCCTCGCCCGCGCCTGTCTCTTGCGCGTAGCCGGCGTAGTAGGGATACTCGAAAGAGGGATCGGCATGGATGGAAATCGTCAGCGCATCGGCGCGTGAGTAGAAGATGTCCTGCGTGCCGTTGCCTGCGTGGTAATCCACGTCGAGGATCGCGACTTTGCCGAATTGAGTCAACCGCTGGGCGGCGATGGCGGCGTTGTTGAGGAAGCAGTATCCGCCCGCGATCTCGCGTCCCGCGTGGTGGCCGGGAGGGCGGCATAAGGCAAAGGATGAAGGCGGAAAGATGAAGGATGAAGGGGGAGTCGCGGTTGGCGAAATGAATTCTGCCGCGCTCAACGCGCAATGGGCGGAGGCGAGTGCGGCCTGGTAAGTGCCTTCCACGACGGGGACGCTGAGGTCGAGGAGAAAGAAGCCCGCCTTGCCGAGGATCGATTCGGGCATCTGGTCGCGTTTGGCGGCGAAAGTGGCGGGGAGCAGGGCGGTCCTGTCGGACGCCGCGGAAGTTTCGGAATCTTATTCTCTCAGCATTTATCGTATTAGGGCATATCGTGCCTTACACCAGAGATGAACCTGTTGAACTTAAAGAGATAAGTCAATTATCTACAGGC
>DAOUMJ010000230.1:0-37366 GCA_034411715.1 Anaerolineales bacterium
CGGAACTGCATCAATTGCGTGGCATGTTCATGCTTGTTCATGCTCCCAGTTTGATACAGTTCCTCTTCTTTGTCAAATTTTGTCTAAAGTCCAATTATAACCGCGATTGTATTCAATGCTGACTGGCGCAAGCCAAATTTTGGCCACCTTCCCGCTTCGAATGACATGTACATGCGGCGGCTCATAAATGTCCGACGAGTAAAAACGGAACTTGTATTCTTCTATGAAAATCGTAGGCATTGGCGTAATTCTACTTCAAAAAATCAACGGCGAGCGCGGCAGCGACGGCTGTATATTTCAAAATGGCACCTCGGCGAGGGCGAGGTTCGAAATTCCAAACAACGGGACGCGGTAGGGAAGCGCTGCCAGCGTTTTGTAGAGCCAGGCGGGCGTGCGGTTCGGCGTGAACGTGCCGACGGAAAACGTGCGGATATTTGCCAGCCCGGCGCGGCGGAAGTGGTTTCGCATGAACCAGGGATGGAAGCGCAGCGTGCCGAGTTCGGCGGGCGCGATCAATCCGAACCCGACCTGCAGGGGATTGAACGCGTTCGGCTCGTACGCCAGGATATAGCGGCGGCTGAGGCGCATCATCTCGCGCAGGGCGCGCTGCATGTCTTCGACGTGGTGCAGGACTTCCCAGCAATAAACCAGGTCGAAACTTTTGTCCGCGTAGGGCAGGCGGTAGATATCCGCCTCGGCCACGGCCTGCCGCAGTGGGTTGCGCCGGAGCATCGGGCGCGAAATGTCGCAGCCGAAGACGCGTCCGAAGGCCTGCATATAGTACATGCCGAAGCCGTCGCCGCAGCCGACCTCGAGACAGGACTCCACCGAAGAGTCGAGCAGGCCGCGCAGAAAGTCCACGCGCTGGAGCGCGAAGGATTCCACCACCGGGTGGTCGTAGGCGCGCAGGTTGGCGTTTTCGTTCCAGAATTCCTTTTGGGAATGGTCGAATTCAGTCTGTGCCATACTCGGATTATAATCGCTGCAAAGTTGCGGCGAGGTTCAGGTTTGCAGCACAAGATGTAACGCAAGTCTGAGACTTGCGCACAACCCACTATAGGAAAACAGAAGAGCAATGACCATCCGCCTGCCCAGAACGTTTCTTTTTGCCCTGCTTGCTTCCCTTTTTATTCTCGCGTTTGTCATTTCGCCCTATTGGTTCCTGGCGCGCTCGCCCCTGGAAATGGCGATCATCCTGCTCGCGACAATTGGGTTGGGGGCGATTTGGTGTCATCTATCCTCCTCGGACCTCGAAGTGCGCTTCACAGGGGGAGACGCGGCCTGGTTGGCAATCCTGCTGGCGGCGCTGTTCCTGCTGAACTACAAACCGCTCACCGCCGCCATCCCCTGGCGGGGAGACGAGGAGCGCCACATCCGCATCGCCGTGTACCTCGCCGCGCAGATTCCCATCGAATGGATTCTGGTCGCATTCGCCTTGTTCGCGCTGTTCTGGGCCGCCGCCTGGCGGGGATGGAAATGGACGATGGCGGCCCTCGGCGCGCTGACCGTAGCAGGTGCAGTCGCCTTCCTGTGGAAAAACGGCCCCTTTCAGGGCGAGAGACCGGACTGGATCTTTCGGTATCCGTTCCTGAACTATTGGTTTTACATGCTGATCCCCAAGGCCGCAGGCTACCTGGTTGGACCCTACCACGAGATTCTCTATCGAATCGTCCCGCTGATTTCCGCCGCGCTGACCGCCTATGCCTTCCAAAAGGAATTATCCGGCAGGTTGGGCATGGCCGCCCTTGTGTGGGGTCTCTGCGTGGCGACCATCCCGCTGGTCTTCTATTACTCGAGCATTCTTTACCTTGAACCGCCGGCCGTCTTCCTGATGCTGATCGTCTGCTTGCGAAGCGCGGCGCTGCTGCAGGCCGATTTCGCCGACCTCAAACGGGAGCCAGCCTGGTACGCGCTCATTTTGCTGGGGTTGATAAAAGAAACGACCCTCGCCTTTTTGGTCTGCTTTCTGGCGTGCAGGCTGGCCTTTCGCTGGTGGTCGAGGAGACATGAACGGGGCCGGACGGCGTTCGTCCGCTTTCTCGGGGAGGAACTTGCCGTTTCCTATTCCATCTTTCTTCCGATTCTTCTCTACCTGGCGCTTCGTGCCGCGCTGGTGGACAGCCGCGGCTTCCGCCCGGACCTGTCCGGACTGCTGAACCCTTTCGTCTATCGCGCCGCCGGGCAGTCGTTTCTGGAGCAGTTTGGACCCTTTCTCCTCCTGTTCGTTGCGGGGTGTGTAATATTATTTTTGAGAAGGGAATACGTTTCCCTGGGGTTTTTCCTGACCGTTCTCGTTCTCACGCCATTGGTCTTCGCCCTGGACACCGGCGGCGACCACGCCGGATACAGCCGTTTCAACCTGTACGTCCTGCCCGTCATTCTGGGCGGGGCGCTGGCGGCATCCAGGAAAATCGCCGAGAGGGGAAAGTTCATTGGCATTTCTGCGGCCTCCATCGTCATCGTTGTCAACCTGGCGCTTTCGCCCGTTCACTTGGACGGCACCAAAACACCCTTCTGGGGCAATTACCTGCTCGACACCTCCGAACATTATTATCCCTACCCCCAGGCGCTGGCGTGGTTGAAGGAAAATCACGGGCAGGCGCGCATCCTTTTCAGCGGGATGAACTATCCGTATTATTTCGATTTCTATTTCCAGCAACTCGGCTGGCGGCCCGCGTACCGCTTCGACCAGAATTTGATCAGCGGCGAGTATCACGAGGATTTCGTGATGTATTTCGACGGTCCCGGCTGGGCGCCGAAACGCAGAATTGATCGCTGGCTGGCCTCGGAAGAGTCGAACGAGGGCATGTTCCTATCCCGCGCGCTGGAACGAGCCGGCGCGGGCAACTTCGATGTTGTTTTGTATCATGTGCTGGGGAATGAGATCCCTCCTTTGGACAGAGATACCAACCGTTTTTTTCAGGCAAAGGTTTTTCAAAACCAGGCCCACATTCTGGCGGCCTATATCAGGGTTCGGTAAGCGGTCTCCGTTTCTTTGCAATGATGTTACAATTCCCACACCCGACCCTCGTGTGGGACAGGATGGAAGATATGGCGCTCACCGAACGTATCCTGCTCGTGGAAAGCGACCCCGACATCAGCGACCTGATCGCCCGACAGGCCCTGCAGCCGCTGGGGTATCCGGTGGATGTCGTCACGGACGCGGGAACCGCCATCCAGCGGACGCTTCAGTCCCCTCCCGACCTGGTCATTGCCAATTTGGACCTGCCCGGCCTGAGCGGAAAAGACCTGCTGGCGGCGCTCTCTTCGCAGGGCGCGCGCGTACCGCTTCTCGTCATCGCCGAGAAGGGACGCGAACAGGCCGTGATCCAGGCCTTTCGCCTCGGCGCGGCCGATGTGCTGCTCTGGCCGGCCCGCGACGCGGAAGTGGTCTCGGCGGTGGAGCGCGTCCTGGCGCAGGTGCGCGAAACGCATGCCCGCCGCCGCCTGGACGGGCAGCTCAACGAGGCCAACGAAAAACTCCAACGCAGGGTGCGCGAACTGACCTCCATTATCGCCATCGGCAAGGCAGTCGTCTCCATGACGGATCGCCGCGCCTTGTTCGAGCGTATCGTGGAGGGCGCCCTGCAGGTGGCAGGCGCGGATGTGGGCTGGCTGCTCCTGCGCGACGAGCGCGCCAATCAATTCCTCCTTGCCGCCCATCGCAACCTGCCCGAAGCCTGGGCGAAGAAGATGAACCAGCCGCTGGACGATGGCGTCAGCGCGCTGGTGGCGCGTTCGGGCGAATCCCTCCTCATCCACGGCGAGCCGCTCCAAAAGTTCAAGGCCGCCGCGCTTGGGCGGGCGGCGGCGGTCGCGCCCATCAAGGTGCGCGAAGAGGTCATCGGACTGATCGTCGTCGTCCGCAAGGCGCAAGAGGCCTTCGGTGAAATCGAGCAGGCCCTGCTGGAGGCGGTGGCCGATTACGCTTCGATCTCGCTGGTCAACGAACGACTGTTCCGCGCCATCCAGCAGAACGCCGAGGCCGCCCGCGCCGGCGAGAAACGGCAGAACGAATTGATCCAATCTTTACGCGCCGCGGTGCAAAAGGAAGCGGATGAGATACTTTATCCGCTGGGCCTGATGCTGACCGGCAAAACCGGCCCCTTCAACGCCGAACAGCGGAAGGCCCTGGCTTCCGCGAACGCCGCCGCGCAGCGACTGGCCGAACTGGTGGCGGACGATTATTCCGCCGGGCGGAAATGAAGAAACCCACGTTGATCCTGCTGGCCCTCGATGAATCGCCCTTCCTGCAACTGGGGGAACGGACCTTGCGCGGCGCGGGATACGCCACCGCCATCGCGCATGACCGCGACGGCCTGGAGCGCGCCCTGCAGGAATCCACCCCCAGCCTGTTGCTGATCGGCGAAAGCCTGCGCGGCGAATCGGGACTGCGATTGGCCGACGCCCAACTGGAGCGATTTCCCACCCTGCCCATCCTGCTCTATGTCGAAAAGGACTCACACGCCATTGCAAAGGAAGTCCTGCGCGCCGGGCTGAGCGGTTATATCTTCCCGCCCTTGCGCACCGAGGAGATCGTGGCGGCTGTCGAACGCAGCCTCGAGCGCGCCCGCCGCATCGGCGATTGGGTGCGCGGCGAGGTCAAACGAACCACCGCTTCGCTCCAGCGCCAGGTGATCGAATTCGATACCATCTTCACCAATATCGGCGACGGGGTCATCATCCTCGACAGGCAGGCGCGCATCATCATCATTAACCAGACCGCCTGCCAGGCTTTTGGCGTTGCAGCAGAATCCGTGTTTGGGCAGCCTGTCGCGCGCGCCATCCCACATCCCGACCTCCTCTCCCTGCTGGCGCGTCCCGCCGGAAACGGGTTGAAATATCACGAGATCAACTTCGACGACGGGCGCGTTCTGAACGCCCACTACGCGGCCGTTCCCAACATCGGCTTTGCCATTACATTGCAGGATATCAGTTACCTCAAGGAACTCGACCGCATCAAGAGCGATTTCGTCCACACCGTTTCGCACGACCTGCGCTCGCCGTTGACCTCCGTGCTGGGATACGCCGAACTCGTCGGACGCACCGGGCCGTTGAACGATCACCAGCGCGAATTCATGGCGCGCCTGCAAGCCAGCATTCAGAACATCACCAGCCTCGTCAACGACCTGCTCGACCTGGGCCGCCTCGAGGCAGGGTTCGACGCCCGCCGTGAAATCGTCCAACTCGAAAACATCATCGGATATGCCCTGGATGTGTTGAGCGGACAGACCCAGGCGCGCAATCAGACCGTCCATTTCGAGGCGCAGCCCAACCTGCCGCCGCTCAAGGCCAATCCCCTGCGCCTGCGCCAGATGCTCGACAACCTGATCGGCAACGCCATCAAGTATTCCCCGCCCGGCGGACAGATCGAAATCGGCCTGCGCGCCGAGGAGGGGCAGGTCATCCTGCGCGTGCGCGACAACGGTCCCGGCATTCCCCTCACCGACCAGCCCCATATCTTCGATAAATTCTACCGCGGCGAAAACGTGCCGGAGGGCGTGCCAGGTTCCGGGCTGGGACTGGCCATTGTCAAATCCATCGTGGATAACCACCAGGGGCGGATATGGGTCGAATCGGCGCTGGGGCAGGGCAGCACATTCTTCGTTGTCCTGCCTGCCTATATTCCCCCGGTTTCCTGAATTAAAAAGGCCTCCGCCGGTGAGAACCAGCGGAGGCATTCGCCAAAGGAGGAGACAGTGAGGAGCATGTTGGAGGTGTCTGTGTTCCGTCTCCGCCCATATATTAGCAGATTCTCCAAATGTCAGACATTCCCAAAAGTCACGGATAATTGGTGATAATAATCACAAGTCAGGCGTCCTTGCGCGGCAGGCGGGACAAGATGGATGGATTGAGCGAGCGCGAAGAAACTGGGCGCGCCGCCCCCTCCCCGCGCCGCAGGCTCTCCAGTTCGAAACTGAAGCGCATCCAGTCGTTCACCAGAATCACAAAATGCGGGGTTTTATCCTTGAAGAAAAAAGGGGAAAGGAACACGCGCAGCAGTTCGGGCGCGGCCGGCCAGCCGTTCAATTCCAGCACCACTGCCGTTCGGCCGCCCAACGGGGCGATCACATCGCGCTTCCAGCCGCGCATTTTCCCGGGCGGAAAAAGCGTTCGCATTTCGGCGGTCGCGGCGCGGCGCAGGCGTTTGTGTGAAATGTTCAGCCGCAGGAACGGCGTGACCAGTTTCAGGTGGGTTGGGAAAATCTGTACATAGGCCATGCGGCGCATTGCCAGCAGCAACAGGGCCGCCAGAATCGTCCCCCCGCCCAGAGCGAGCATCCACTGCCAGCGCCAGGATTGCGCCTGACCGAGCGGATCGTTGTAGACCGGCCAGGCGAGCGCGAGGAGAACGATCCCCAGCGCCAGGATTTCGGGCCACCAGCGATTGATGACCTCGCGATAGATGACGAGGGGATACCGACGACCGCCGCGAGCCATGCGCTAATCCTCCTCCTGCTCCCGGGGCCTTCCCGCCTCTTTCCCGACTTCGGCCGGCGCGCCGTTCAATTGGCCGATCAGCCGCCCGATGGCCTGCTCGAGATGTTCGCCCCTCAAACTGAAGGTAATGTCGCCGCGCGTCTTCTCGATGATGCTGCGCGCCAGGTCGGTCTGACGGCGCAGGCCGCTGGTGATGGCGTCGGGGTAGTCCATGCCGACCAGCACGGCGTAGATGTCGTCCATGTGGCCGAGCAGGCGTTCCGCCTCCTGTGAATATCCGTGACGCAGGATGTCGAGCGTGCGGCGGCGCAATTCGCCCACCGCTTCGGCCAGTCCGTTCAGGTAAGTGGCTCCGCCCACCCCCAATTCCTCGGGGATGGGCAGGGGTTGGTTTTGAATAAGCGCGCAGGTGGCGCTGGCCTCCACGAATTCCTTGAGCGCGTCCTGGGTGTAGCCCGCGTGATACAGGTCGGGATAGGGTTGCAATTCGGCGCGCAACGCGTCCGCCAGGGAACGCGCCTCGGCGAGTTGACCCGCCATCCCGTCGGTTTCGAGGCGGTGGGCGGCGCGGATGGCGAGCGAGCAGGCGCGGGTCAGTCCGCGCGCGGTGGCGAGAGCCCGGTCGCGCGCTGCGGTACGGAGGTCGAAATCGCGGCGAATCTGTTCCGCGATGGATTCGAGTTTTTGCATGTTCTCCTGGTAGTACCGCAACATTTATGTTGCGCCTCACACAAGATAATCGTTGCGCCCCGCGCAAGATAAATCTCCCTGGCGCTTGCACGCCACATCGTCCCGATGTCCTTCGGGAGGGCAAGTGTGCGGTACTGGGGGTTACTCTTTTTTGTCGGCGGGCGGTTCGGGCGGCTGGTGCGGGCGGAAGAGGTGTTCGGCCAGCGACGAGTTGACCGGCACAACGATCTCGCCGAAGGCCGCCTCGTAGCGCGCCAGGTTTTCGCCCAGGGCGCGGTAGAACAACTTGGCGCTGAGCGGCGACATGAGCAGGCGCGCTTTGATGATGGCTTTCGCTTCGCCGGGCAGGGCGTGGGCGAAGTCCATCACCAGGTCGGCGGGGGAATGGGAGATGCGCGCCAGGTTGGCGTAAGCGGTCTCCAGCCCGGGCGGCGCCTCGAGCGCGATGGGAACGGGGCGGGGGGGATTTGCCATACGATCTCCTGCATTAGAACGGGATGTTGTCTTCGGACGGCGCGATCACGTCACCGGCGTCCATGCCTCCCGCGCCGCTTTCACCGGCATCCTGCCGCGAGGAGAGGAAGCGTACCGTGTTGGCGGTCACCTCGTAGGATGCGCCGGCAGTGCCGTCCTGTTTCGTCCAGATACGCGGACCGCCGGTGGCCTTGTCCGGATTCAGCCTTCCTTCCACAAGTACCTTGGAACCTTTTTTGATGTATTGATTGCATACTTCCGCTGTCTTGCCCCAGGCCGAAACGCGAAACCAGATGGTTTCCTTGACCTGTTCGCCGTTGGAACCGGTGTATTGCCGATTGGTGGCAACAGAAAATGAAGTGACCGCCTGCCCGGTGGGGGTGTAGCGCATTTCGGGGTCGCGGCCCACATTGCCAGCGATGATGATGGTGTGATACATGGGGATTCTCCTTTGGATAACAGGTTACCCGCCGCGCCACGGCGGGGACGATGAAACGAGCCCATTTTACACGATAACCTTGCAGGCCGCTATTTTTTGCCCTTCCCCTTTTTCGCCCCGTCTTCGGACCACTGCTGGACGAGGGCATGCAGGTTGCGCTGGTGCAGCGCTTCGGCCAGGCCGCCCAGGTGGACGCGGCTCTTGCCGCACTCCTCGATGGCGACCGTTTCGATGACTTCCTCCGGATTGCGGCGGCGCAGCGCGGACTTCACCGCCTTTTTCAGGTTGGCAAGGTAGTTGAGATTCTCCTTCACGGCCGCGTCGATCTCGCCCCGCAAAATGATGTCGCCGTGGCCCTGGATGATGTTCTCCAGCCCCATGCGCCCGATCTTGCGGATGGAGGCGGCGCTGTCTTCGAGATCGCCGTCCACCACGTAGGGCAGGGGCATGAAGGCGTCGCCCGCGAAAAGGACGCGATCCTCCTCCACCAGCACGGCGATCCCATCCTGGCTGTGGCCGAGCGCCGACATGATCGTCAGGTTCTTTTTGCCCACGCGCAAGGTCAGTTCGCCCGCGGAGAATGTCATGTGCGGCAGGACGATCTTCACCTGGCGGAGGGCGTTGTTTTGCTTCTGGGCCGCCTCCAGCGAGGGGACGCCGCGCTCCGCCAGCAGTTCGCGGCAGCGGGCATGCGCGATCACCGTCGCGCCGGGGAAGAAGCAGTTGCCCCAGGAATGATCGGCGTGATAGTGGGTGTTGATGACATATCGCACCGGCACGCTCAACTCGCGCTCGATGAAATCCCGCATTCCCATGGTTTCATCCGGCAGGACCAGGGTATCCACCACCAGGGCCCATTGCGGTCCGACAATGACGCCCGCCGTGACCTGGGCATAAACGTCGCTTTGGAACCAATACACATTTTCAGAGACACGTTCGCGTTGCATTCTTCATCCTTGAAAAAATTCTTCCCCTTAAATAGCACGGACTGGCGATAAAGTCAAGTTGTCTATACGATTTTTTCGTTTCTTCCCTTCACCGGCCTGGTGATTTCCCACAAATCCATCTGCCTGCTTGACGATCAAGGATGTGGGATATCGCCAGTTACCCGCAGGCCACTTGCCTGCTCGGATGTACAGTGATACACTATGCCAAAATGAAAAAATCCCTGCTTGTCGTCACACCGCAGACCAGTTTTGGGAACATGCTCCGCTCCAGCATGGAGGAGACGGGACAGTTTCGCGTTTTCATCGCGGGGGATGAACCGACCGCGCTCATTCAACTCAAAAGTGAAGAATGCGAAATGGCCTTCCTAGATGTGGACCTGGGAATGGAGGCCGTGCTGGAGATCGGCCGCGCCCTGCGCACGGTTCGCGCGGACGTGGGGCTGGTCATCGTTTCCGACGAGGACCTGCCGCCCGCGCTCGATCCGCTCCGCCCGTGGACGTTGCTCCGCAAGCCCTTCTACCTGCCCGAATTAATGAACATGCTTGGCGCCATGCCCGAAGGGGAACCTCCTGCCGATCTCGAGGCTCACATGTCCATGCCCGATACACCCGACCTGCTCTGGCTGCAGGATGTCAACAAAGCCGCGCAGCGACTCACGCGCCTGACGCTCGAATCGTCGGCGCAGGCCGCGCTCATCACGCGCGGCAAAAAACTATGGGCCTACGCCGGGGGACTTTCGCGCGAAACCGCGGACGAACTCGTCCGCATCGTTTCGCGCAACTGGGACGAACAGAAAGGCGGCGACCTGTTGCGCTTCGCGCGTCTCGAAACCACCCGCGCCGAACACATGCTGTACGCCTCCACCCTGGCCGAAGGAGTGACGCTGGCGCTGGTCTTCGACGCGGAAACGCCCTTTAGCACCATCCGCTCGCAGGCCAACGCGCTGGCGCGTTCGCTGGCCGTGGAGCGGACAGGGCCGGTTCCCCCCTTCACGGCCGAACCCGCCCCCAGGCCGCGCGCGAGCGCCTCCCTTCCATCCGACGAAGCGGACCTGGAAGGGCCGTCCATCTCCGAGATTCTGAACGATATTCCCGCTCCGCTTCCATCCCCGCGAGCCTCCCTGCGCGCCGACGCGCCGGCCAAGGCGCAGCCGGAGGCGAAACCTTCGAAAGTCAACCCTTCCCTGCTGGAGACGCGCCCCTCCACGCCGCTGGCCGAGACGCACGTGATCAGCCGCGAGTCCTCGCCGCCCGTGCGCCTGCGCGACCTCGTGACCGACGAAACCGTCAAGCACGAGGCGGAAGAACTGGACGTCACCGCACCGTCCAAAGTGAGCCGGCCGTCCACACCCGTGCGCCCGCCCCGACCCGGCGAACTGGACGAAACCCGCCCGCACTCGATTACCGAGGTGGCCGGGCGTGTCATTTTGGAACCCGCCTCGCCCGCGCTTTACAACCTTAACTATGCCTGCCTGCTGGTGCCGCGTTTCAGTTCGCATTATCTGACCGGCGATGTCGCCGCGCGTTTGGGGGAATGGCTTCCCAATATCTGCATCGCCTTTGGCTGGCGGCTGGAATTTCAGGCCGTGCGTCCCGAGTATATGCAGTGGGTGGTGAGCGTCCCGCCGAACACCTCGCCGGGTTATCTCATGCGCATCATGCGCCAGCAGACTTCGGAGAAGATTTTTGCCGAATTCCCGCGCTTGAAAAAGGAAAATCCATCGGGTGATTTCTGGGCGCCCGGTTACCTCATCATGGGCGGCGCCCAGCCGCACCCACAGCAACTTGTCAAGGATTACATCAAGCAGACGCGCCAGCGGCAGGGCGATTCCCAGCCGCGTAACTGAACGCGGATCCCCCACCTGTGCGCGGCGCAGGGCGCGAGGAAGGCCTCCGACCGCTCTGCGTTTTTATTTTGTGAAAGTACACAGGTAACTCGTAATCCGTAATTCGTAACTCGTAACCCATCTCCTATCTCCTATCTCGCATCCCTTAATTCCTATGCCTCCTACCCTCTACTTAATTGACGGTCACGCCCTCGCCTATCGCATGTATTTCGCCCTCACCGCGGGCGGCGCGGGCAGTCAACGCTGGCAGACATCCAAAGGCGAACCGACGGCTGGCACGTATGGCTTCGCGCGCGAACTCATCCGCATCCTCGAACAGGAAAGGCCCGAATACCTCGCGGTGGCGTTCGACACGGGCAAGACCTTTCGCGACGAACTCTTTCCCGAATACAAAGCCACGCGCGAAAAAATGCCCGACGACCTGCGCGTGCAGATCGAGCGCATCCGCCAGATCGTGGACGCCTTCAACATCCCGCGCCTCGAAGTGGAGGGCTTCGAAGCGGACGACGTTCTCGGCACGATCGCGCGCCAGGTTACCGCGCAGGGACTGGGCGTCAAGATCATCACCGGCGACCGCGACCTCCTGCAACTCGTGGATGAGCGCGTGGCGGTCTACGTGGCGGGCGACGAAAAAACTTTCATCACGCCCGAAGACGTGCAGGCCAGCAAGTTCGGCGTCCGCCCGGAACAGGTGGTGGATTACAAGGCCATCGTCGGCGATCCGTCCGACAACATCCCCGGCGTGCCGGGCGTGGGCGAAAAGACCGCACTCGGATTGCTGACCAAATTCAAGACGCTGGACGAAATCTACGCCCACCTCGATGAAGTGGAAAACCGCTGGCGGACGAAACTGGAAGCGGGACGCGACTCCGCGTACCTCAGCCGCGACCTCGCCACCATCCGCACCGACCTCTCGATCAAACTGGACCTCGAGCGGGCGCGCGCCCACGACTTCGACGCGGCGACGGTGACGGCTCTCCTCACCGAACTGGAATTCAAGTCGCTGGTGAACAAGGTCGCGGCGCTGACGGGCGCGTCGGCGGGCGCGCCGGCCAAAGGTCAGGAAAGAGGCGAGGGACAGTTGTCGCTGTTCGAGTCGCCGGCCGCGTTCGTCGCGTCTCCAAAGATCGAGTCGGCCATCGAAGTCCGCGTGGTGGACACGCGCGAGAAACTCGCCGCGCTGGTGAGGGAATTGAACCAGGCGAAGGTCATCGCCTTCGATACCGAGACCACTTCCACGGAGGAAATGCAGGCGGAGATCGTGGGAATCTCGCTGGCGATTCGCCAGGGCGAGGGAATCTACATCCCAACCGGCCATCGCATCGGACAGAACCTGCCGCTCGATGAGGTGATCGAAGCGTTGCGCGCGCCGCTGACGAATCCGAAGATCGGCAAGATCGCGCATCACGCCAAATATGATTTCATCGTGCTGGCGCGTCACGGACTGCGCGTATCGCCGTTGACTTTCGATTCGATGCTGGCCGAGTTCATCGTTGACCCGTCGTCGCGCAACATGGGGCTGAAGAATCTCGCTTTTGCGCGCCTGGGCGTGGAGATGACCCATATCGAGGATTTGATCGGTAAGGGCAAGAAGCAATTGAGCATGGCCGATGTGTCTGTGGATGCGGTCGCGTCTTACGCGGCTTCCGATGCAGAATCCACCTTGCGTTTGATGCCCGTGATGCAGGCGGAGTTGACGCGCGTGCGCGGCGAGAAACTGCTCGAGGAAATTGACCTGCCGCTTACCACCGTGCTGGCGGATATGGAGATGACGGGCGTGCTGCTCGACCTGCCGTTCTTTAAGAAGATGTCGGGCGAGTTGACGGCGCGGCTGGCGAAGATCGAAAAGGATGTTTACGCCGCGGTGGGCAAGGCATTCAACATCAACTCGACGCAGCAACTTTCGGATGTGCTGTTCAACAAACTGGGTTTGAAGCCCGATGCCTCCTGGAAGACTGCCAGCGGCTTCTATTCCACCAGCGCCGAGGTGCTCGAGTCGTTGAGCGGACAACATCCCGTTGTGGATCTGGTTCTCGAACAGCGCGAACTCTCGAAGTTGAAGTCAACATACGTGGATGCGCTGCCGCTGGCAGTGGACGCGAAGACGGGCCGCGTGCACACATCCTACAGTCAGATCGGCGCGGTGACGGGACGACTCTCGTCCAATAACCCGAACTTGCAAAACATCCCGATCCGCAGTGAGTTGGGACGCCGCGTCCGCAATGGGTTCATCGCGGAGAAGGGCAACGTCCTGCTCTCGGTGGACTACTCGCAGATCGAGTTGCGAATCGTGGCGCACATGGCGCAGGACGAGGCGATGATGGATGCCTTCCACGCAGGACAGGACATCCACGCGACCACAGCCGCCGCCATTTACAACATTCCGCTCGACAAGGTGACGAAGGATCACCGCCGCCATGCCAAGGCCGTCAACTTCGGGTTGATCTACGGCATGTCCGCGTTTGGTCTCACGCGCTCCACCGAGTTGACTCTGGCCGAGGCCGAGGATTTCGTGGCCGCGTATTTCAGGCAGTTCCCCGGAATCAAAAAATATCTCGACGGCATCCGCAAGTCCGCGGCGGAGATGGGTTACGTGGAAACCCTGCTCGGACGCCGACGCTATTTCCCCGCGCTGAAGGGACAGATGAATCGTAACCTGCGAAACCGCGAGGAGCGCGAGGCCATCAATGCGCCGATTCAAGGAACGGCGGCAGACATCATGAAGATCGCCATGTTGAAAATTCCGCCCGCGCTAAAAGACGCGAAACTCAGCGCGCAGATGCTGTTGCAGGTTCACGACGAGTTGGTGCTGGAATGTCCGCGCGGGGAATTGGAGAGGACGGCGCGCGTCGCGCGGGAGGTGATGGGGTCCGCTTATCGGTTGGGTATTCCCCTCGAAACGGAGGCCCGCGCGGGGTCGAACTGGGGCGAGATGGCGGTAGTCAAATAGTCAGATAGTCTGATAGTCGCATCGTAGGACAAATTGGCAATTTGCCCTACACCACAACAGGGTAAAATAGGGCCATGCCCGGACGCGAAGACACTTTTCAAAAATTCATGAACGATGGCCACTCGGCCGCCTGGGACCAACAGTGGGAAAAGGCCGCTGCCTGCTATCGTTCCGCGCTCGAGGAATTTCCCGACCATCCCAAGGCGCTCAATAACCTCGGCCTGGCGCTGCATCAACTCTCCCGTTTCGAGGAGGCCCTGCAAATCTATAAACGCGTGGCGCAACTTTCGCCCGAAGATCCTGTCCCGCTGGAGCGCATCGCCCAACTTTCGGAGCGGCTCGGCGATTTGAAGGGCGCGGTGGAGGCGGCCATGCGCGCCGCGGATCATTTCATCAATCAACGCGACGTGGACAAGGCTGTCGAAAACTGGGCGCGCGTCACCACGCTCGATCCCGATCATGTCCTGGCGCACTCCCACCTGGCGCTGATCCATGAACGGCTTGGTCACGTCAAACCTGCGATTGCCGAATACCTGGCGGTTGCCAGCCTGCTCCAGCGCGCCGGCAACCTGGAAAAAACCGCCGAACTGATCAACAAAGCCCTGGCGCTCTCGCCGGAAAGCGCGGAGGCGCGGCAGGCGCAGGCGTTGTTGAAATCGGGACAGTTGCTTCCCAAGCCCGTGCGCCAGAGAGGGGGAACGGGGCCGATCCGCATGTCGCAGGTGCGGGAGTTGGAGTCCCCGACGCGGCCGGTTGCGAGCGACCTGGACCCGGTGGCGGAAGCGCGCCAAAAGGCGCTGACGCGCCTGGCGGAGGCGCTCTTCGACTACACCGACGAGAGTCCCGCCGCGCAGGAGCGGCGCGGCCTGCAGGCCATCATGCGCGGCACGGGGCAACTTTCGCTACAACAGATCGAGCAGACCAAAGTGGTGCTGTACCTCGGCCAGGCCATCGACTCGCAGACCAAGAGCCAGGAGATGCAGGCCGCCGAGGAATTGGAAAAGGCGCTGGAGGCCGGTTTCAAGCATCCGTCCCTGTATTTCGACCTGGGGTTGCTGCGCTTCAAAAGCGAACGGTTGGAGAGCGCCCTGCGCCACCTGCAACATTCCGTCAAACATGCCGATTTCGCGCTGGCCTCGCGATTGTTGCTGGGACAGATCCTGGCCAAGATGGCGCGGTACAACAAAGCCGCGGTGGAATATCTCGAGGCCCTGAAACTGGCCGATTCGCAGGTATCGCCGCCCGAATTGTCCGATGAGATTCGCCAGTTGTACGAGCCGATCATCGAGGCGCAATCGGCCCAAAAGGATGAGAACGCGCTCAAAGCCCTGTGCGAAAACATCCATAAGATGGTCATGCGTCCCGATTGGCGTGAGACCCTGCTCAAGGCGCGCGAGCAACTCCCGAAGGCCGAAGGCGAAGTGCCGCTGCCGCTGGCCGAGATGGTGATCCAGGCGCAAAGCAGCCAGGTGCTGGAAAGCATCAACTACATCCACGCGCTGGCGCGCAATGGGCGCCTGCGATCCGCGATGGACGCGGCATTCGAAGCCCTGGCCTACGCGCCGCAATACCTCCCGCTTCACACGTTGATGGGCGACCTGCTCGTGCAGGAGGGGCGCACGACCGATGCCATCGCCAAATTCACCACTGTGGCGCAGGCTTACAGCGTGCGCGGCGAACCGAACCAGGCCACCAAACTTCTGCGCCGCGTGATCGAACTCGCGCCCATGGACATGGCCGCCCGCTCGCGCCTGATCGAGCAGCTGACGGCGCGCGGCCAGGTCAACGAAGCGATCCGTGAATACATTGGCCTGGCCGAGATCTACTACCGCCTGGCCGAACTGGACATGGCGCGCAAGACCTACACCACCGCCCTGCGCCTCGTTCAGCAGACGAACGCCGACCGTTCGTGGAACGTTCACATCCTGCAGCGCATGGTGGATATTGACATGCAGCGGCTGGATTGGAAGCAGGCCGTACGCGTCTTCGAGCAGATCCGCACGCTGCGCCCCGAGGACAAGGCGGTTCGCAGGAATCTCATCGAACTGAACCTGCGCATGGCGCGCGCCGACCAGGCGCTGGCCGAACTGGAAAACTATTTCACCTATCTCGAAGGCAACGGAAAAAGCGGGGAGGCGATTCCCTTCCTGGAGGAATTGCTTCCCGAATACGGCGACCAGCCCTCCCTGCGCCGCGCCCTGGCCGCCTTGTACCAAGAGGCGGGCCGCACGGCGGACGCCATCGCGCAACTGGACGCGGCCGGCGAATCCCTGCTCAGTAAGGGGGATAGAGACGGCGCCATCGCGGCCATTAACCAGATTCTGCGGCTGAATCCGCCCAACGCGGAGGCCTATCGCAAACTGCTGGCGCAAGTCAGCGGCCAGTAGGTTCAGGCGTCGAAGAAAAAAGCGGCGATCCGGAAGGGATTGCCGCTTTTTCCATTTTCGGAATTACTTGACGATGATCTTGATATACGGATAACAAAACCCTCCCTGCACTTTGAACGTCATCGTGTAGGTGCCGCGTTTGCCTGGCGCTCTGGCATCGAAAATATAAGGCCCCACCGTATCGCCGGGGTTCACAAGCGGCAGTTCGTAGCGTTTGTCCCTGGTGAGAAAGTTGGTTCCGCTTTCGTACATCAGGTCCGCGCCTTTATCCCACTTCCGCGTGCCGATGTTCCTCAGCCAGAGTTTGATGTCGAAACTGTCGTTCTTCTTGAAGGCGGTGTTATCGAAGGGCGCTTTATTCACGGCGCAGGCATAAGCGGGAGGACTGACCGGAGGAAGACTGCCCGGCGTGGGCGATTTTGAAACGGAAAAGGGCGTGAGCGTGGGGAAGGGAGTCAGGGTTATGGTGGGGGTGGGGGTATCCTGCGGAGTCGGCGAGTAGGCCGCGATCTGGGTTTGGGCGTGCGCGGTGAGGGTCAACGCGACCGAGGTGGCGATCTGCGCCTGGATCTCCTCCGCGCTTGGCCCTGTGGGCTGCGCGGCGGCTGGCATGCAAGCGGCCAGCAGGAATGTAATCAAGCCGCTCATGAAAAATTTGAAACGCGACATGGGAATTCTCCTTGTGTCAGCCTGCCCGTTTCTTTTTCGATGTATATTTCCCCTTTTTCTCTGCAACTGTCAGCGGCTGTTCCGGGTTTTTGACAGGATAACTCACCGACGGATTCGTCCGCTCGACGGCGCGGGCGAGCGCGACGTTGACGAACTGGTTGAGGCTCACGCCCTCGCGCGAAGCGGTCTCCGCGAGCTGACGGTGGAGCGAGCGCGGCAATCGCACCACGAACTTGCCGCTGTACTCCTCGTCCGGCGCGGGCTCGGGGATGGGAATGCCATCTTCGAGGGCGACCCCGATCCAGCCGCGCATGGCATCCTCGACCATTTCACCGAGTTCATCGAAGGTATCGCCCTGTGTAATGCAGCCGGGTAATTCGATCACTCGCGCCACCCAGCCGGGATTTTCTTCATCGTTGTCGCGTATAACTTCGATGTGATAAGGCAGGTCAAGATAATCTTCAACTGTCTTTGCTGTCATGGCCTCACTCGCTCTCTTCTTCGAGTTCTTTTATCGCATCCAACGCTTCCAAAGCCAATTCAACATATTTGGGTTTCACGAAGGGTTTGCGCTTGGGAATGTTGACGATGTGCTTGCCAAAAATGAACATGGCATGGCTTGTGCCATCCTGTCTTTTTGTGAATCCGAGCCACAGAAGTATCGCTTCCAATTCTTCGAAGCGAACATGGCGCGGGTTTTGGCGTATCTTTGCGAGCGCTTTTTCCTTTTTGCTCATCTCAACTCCCATAGTACCATATTCAGTACCACCTTGAAAAGAGGCGGATTGACCGTAACCGGCCAACCCGCCACAGATTACCCAGTACTGCAAGATTTATCTTGCCGCTGGAATGCAACATGAATGTTGCGGTACTGTACTGCTACAATCCCAACTGCCTCTCCATCATCACCTCTGCAATATCCAGCGTCTTCATCTTCTCGCCCAGGCCTTTGGCCTTGATGGCGTCCTCGAACATGATCATGCAGTAGGGACAGGCCGTGGCAACCACGTCCGCTTGCGCATCGAGGGCGTCCTGCAGGCGGCGGTGGTTGATGCGCTTGTCCACGTCGGTTTCCATCCACATGCCGCCGCCCCCGCCTCCGCAGCAGAGGCTGTCCTCCAGTTTGCGCGCCATCTCCACGCGCTGCACGCCCGATTTGTCGAGCAGGGAGCGCGGCTCTCTGTAGAGGTTGTTGTAGCGTCCGAGATAGCACGAGTCGTGATAGGTCACGCGGCCAGGCACGCCGTTCCCGTTCGCGCTCGGCGCGGGCAGGTTCAATTCGGCCAGCAGTTCGGTGTAGTGCATCACCTTGTAATCCCCGCCCATTTGCGGATACTCGTTCTTGAGCGTGTTGAAACAGTGCGGACAGGCCGTGACGATGCGATTGAACTTGATCTTGCCGAAGGTCTCGATGTTCTGCCTGGCGAATTCCTGGAACATGTACTCGTGTCCCATACGACGCGCCGTCTCGCCGCAGCACATCTCGTCGAAGCCAAGGACGCCGAAGTCCGCGCCCGCTTTTTGCAGCAACTTGACGAAGGCGCGCGCCACCTTTTTGTTGCGCTGGTCGAACGCGGCCGCGCATCCGACGAAGTAGAGGATGTCCACCTCGTCGCCTTCGGAGAGTTCACGGACGTTCAAGTCTTTTGCCCAATCCATCTTCTCGTCCGCGGGGATGCCCCACGGGTTGGCCTGCCGCTCGAAGTTGCGGAGCAGATCCGAAATGGACTTGGGGAGTTTGCCGCTGGTCAAGGCCTGGAAGCGGCGCAGGTCAATCACTTCGTCCACGGGGTTGATGAAGACGGGACACTTGACGATGCACGCGCCGCAGGTGGTGCATTGCCACGAGTAATTCTCCGGCACGACCGGCCCCAGCACGTCGCCATCGGGTTGGGCTTCGCCGGTGAGCAACGCGCTGTTCATGCCCTTGTGCAGCATTTGAACAAGGTCGCGCGGCGAGTAGTCCATGCCGCTCAGGTTGGCGGGACAGGCCTCCTGGCAGCGTCCGCATTTCAGGCAGGCGTCGAACGAGAGAAGTTGTTGCGGGGTGAACTCGGTCATCTTGTTGACGCCGAGGATTTCCGTGTTTTCGATGTCTTCGATCTTCTGCAACGCGCCGATCGGCCGTGAGGGGCGCACGAGAATATTGAGAGGCCCGTTGAAGATATGGCGCAGTTTGGTGAACGGGACGGCCGCCACGAGCAGGAGCGCCACGATGGTGTGAATGACAACCAGCGTGTTGTGCCAATTAAACGCCGTCTCGACGGTCATGCCGCCCGCGCGGAAAATGTCAGCCAGCCAGTTGCCGATGACGGAGTAACCCGCCCAGGCAGGGTCCGCGGCGATGAATCGCATGGCCTCGTTCGTGAATCCGAGCAGCGCGATGAGCAGGAACATCCCGAGGGCGAACCAGTCATCCCAGTTGGTTTGCAAGGCTTTTGGTTTAAAAAACAGGCGGCGGAAGAACGCCATCAGCACGCCGACGATGATGAAGAGTCCCGCCGCGTCCATCGCGACTTCGTAGGCGATGTACCAGTTGTCGCGCGGGAAGGTTTCCAGCGCGAAGGGCAGGAACAACTTCATCTGCATGATGTTGACGATGGTGCCGAGAACCTGGATCAACACGCCCCAGAAGATCAGGAAGTGCATGATTCCCGGATACCACTTCTTGAGGACACGCGCCTGTCCGAGAACCTGGACGAAGAAATCCCGAAGGGCGAATTTGTGAAAGGAGAGGCGGGGAGTTTGGGCTGCAGTGGTCATGCTTCACTCACCTTGACGTAGATGTTTCCGTCCACGATTTCGGTTTCGAGTTTGAGGAGCGGTTTCGGCGGCGGCCCGCTGATGACCGAGCCATCCTCCACTTTGAAGTAACCCTCGTGGCAGGGACAGTCAATCGTGCCTGTCGCGTTATTCCATTTGACGGTGCAGGCGAAATGTGTGCAGGCCGCGGAGTAGGCTTTCAGCCCGTCGGCGGTGTGAATCACGAGGGCGGGATACCGCCCGAAGGGAATCGTCCGCGATGCGCCGAGGGGAAGTTCATCCTCCGCGCAGACGAACGCGGGTTCGGCGGGATAGATCTCCAGGTCGGTTGGGTAGAGATACGCCACAATGGGCGCGGCCAGCGCGCCCGCGCCGAGGGCGATGCCCGTGCCTTTCATCAGTTTCAGGAAGTCGCGTCGGGTGATGTCGGGCATGGTTAACTCACTTCTCCCCAGATGGTCAGGGCGATGACGATGATCAGCGCCAGCGCCGAGAGGGCGGCGCGGATCCATGAGGATCGTTTGGAGGTGTCATCCTTCTTGTCGAAGAAGGGCAGGAACATCCAGGCGATCAGGCCGACGATCACCGCGACGGTGATGAAGACGCGGCCTTCGATTTGCCCGAAGAAGACATAATCGGGAACCACTTTGAGCAATTGATACAAGAAGAGGAAATACCACTCTGGCTTGACGTGCAGCGGGGTGTTCAATGGGTCGGCGGGATCGCCCAGTCCGATGTGATTGAACATGCCGATGACGCCGACAAGGATCGCCAGCCCGAGGAAGCCCATCGCCACCCAAAACTCTGTCATCAGGTGGTCGGGGAAAAACGGAACGGGCTTATCGTCCGGGAGAATCTCGTGGGATGATCTGTCTTTCATGGTTCCTCCTACAGTGGTCGCTTGACGCCCAGCCGCCGCACCATCATGAAGTGCAACAGCATGAAGAAGACGGTGGCGGTGGGGATGACCAGCACATGCAGGCCGAAGAACCTTCCGAGCGTGGCCTCGGTCACGCCCCAGCCGTCGCGCAGGAAGATCAGCACGAGGTTGCCCACAGCAGGCACGGCGCCCGCGATCTCCGTCCCCACCGTGCTGGCCCAGAAGGCGCGCTGGTCCCACGGGAGCAGGTAGCCTGTGAAGCCGAAGGCGAGGGTCAGGATGAGGAGTATCACGCCGCTGACCCAATTCAGTTCGCGCGGCGGCTTGTACGCGCCCATGATGAACACGCGGATCATGTGCGCCACCGCCATCACGATCATCCCATTGGCAGACCAGTGGTGGATGGCGCGAATGGCGGCCCCGAAATAAACCTGGTTCTCGATGAACTGGATGCTGGCGTAGGCTTCGGCGGCGGTAGGCTTGTAATAGAACGCCAGCATGATCCCCGTCGTCCCCTGAATCACAAACAGAAAGAAGGTGATTCCGCCCAGGCAGTACCACCACCAGCGGGCGAACGACGGGACAGGCTTTTTCAGGATCTCATTCAATGGCTTGGCGATCTGGTAGCGTTCCTCCACCCATTCGGCGACGCGTGTCGTAAGCGGCTTGAACGGCTTGCGCTGGGTCCAGATCGAAGCAGATTGCCAGAAGCCGAAGAGGAAGACCAGCCCCAACGTCCCGAAAACGAGCCAGCGCGCCGTGGGAGTCCACAGGTTGGTATGCTCGCCCTGGATGTGACAATGCAGGCAGGGTTCCAGTTTGGCAGGCGGAACCTCAACGGATGACAATTCATCCAAAACGCCTGGCTGGTAAGCGCTGGCGTGGAGGTTGGTGGCGAGGAGCAAGGCTCCCGCCGCGAGCAAAATGGCGATTCCCCCGTAAAGGAGTTTGCGTGCCAACTGCATAGACACCTCACTGTGGAGATTAAGACCTGACAGGTTTCCGCAGAGGCTCATTGATCGAGTTGAATTTTCCGCCCATGACGCAGATTGATCCGCGCCACGATGAAACACTTCGACTGCGCTCAGTGCATCGCCTGTCAGGTCTGGCGGCAAATTACGATGTCAAAAACAGTATAGCACCTAGCCCATTCTAGGCTTTAAGACGTTTGGCAACTATTTCCGCGACATCCATCACATTAACTTTTTCCCCGTCTGCCTTCGACGCGTCGGTCAGCATGACCATGCAGAACGGACAGCCGACCGCGACGGTCTGCGCCCCCGTGGCTTTGGCCTCCGCGAACCTCGCCTCGTTCACCCGACCTGAGCCTGCTTCCTCCTCCTTCCACATTTGCGCGCCCCCCGCACCGCAGCAGAAGGATTTCGCACCGTGCCGCGGCATCTCGATGGTGGTGATACCTGTTGCGTGGAGCGTGTTGCGTGGGGCGTCGAAGATTTTGTTGTGCCGTCCGAGATAGCATGGATCGTGGAAGGTAATTAGTAATTGGTCATTGGTAATTTCGAGTTGAAGTTTTCCAGACCCCACCAACTCATTGATGAATTGGGTGTGATGGATGACTTCATAGTTTCCACCAAAGGCAGGGTATTCGTTCTTCAGAGTATGCAGGCAATGCGGGCAAGTCGTCACGATTCGCTTCGGCTTGACCTCGTTGAGAATCTCCACATTCTGCGTCGCCAGCCCGAAGAAAATATCCTCGCGTCCCGCGCGCCGCGCCGAATCGCCCGTGCAGGCTTCGTTCTTTCCCAGCACGGCAAAATTGACCCCCGCGGCGTTCAGGATTTTGGCGAAGGCCTGCGCGGTTTTCTGCGCGCCGGCGTCGGTGGCGGGAGCGCATCCCACCCACCACAAAATCTCGGGATCGGGGTTTTGCTCGATGGTCGGCACGTTCAGTCCCTCCGCCCACTTCATACGGTCGGCCTGCGAAACATTCCACGGATTTAGGTTGCGTTCCATTCCCCTGAAAGCCGTCTCCAACTGCTTCGGGAAGGCGCTCTCCATCATCGAAAGATTTCTGCGGATGTCGAGGATGTCGCGCATCGGTTCGTTGCCCACGGGACATATATCCACGCACGCGCCGCACGATGTACATGCCCACACCGCCTCGTCTGAGATGAGCGACTTCAGTCCCGCGTCCATCGCGCCGCCGTAGTTGAGATGATAGCGCTTGTTGATCTCCAGTGCGGCGGGGGAGAGAATTTTTTCCGTATTGTACGCGGGGCAAACCTCCTGACAGCGCATACACATGATGCAGGCGTAACTGTCCATCACCTGCTCCCAGCCAAGGTCGCGCATCTTCGCCGCGCCAAACTGCTCGATGGACTGGTCGTCGAGATTGATATATCCCAACTCGCCGATGGATCTGCGTTCGGGCTTGAGCGCGAAATTCAGCGGCGCAAAAAACATGTGAATGTGCTTGGAATACGGGAAGTACGGCAGGAAGGCGAGAATCGAACCGAGATAAATCCAAAAGGCGACGTGTTCCCCCCAGCGGATCGCGCCCGCGTCCATGCCCGACAGCAGACCGGCGATCCCCGAAGCGATTGGTTCCCACCCGTTGGGTTCCCCCGCTCCCGCCAAGTAAAAAGAGGTGTTGAACAGGCGGGCGGTGTTGCAGACGAGGATGAACATCACGACGATGAACGAATCCCGCTTCATCCCCCGTCTCGCCTTGGGATGGAGCAGGGTCGTCGCGCGCGTCGTCAGGTTCGCCGGGCGGACGATAAAGCGGCGCGTTGCCATGAACGCGATCCCGACCAGCACCGCCGCGTTCGCAAAATCGGCCAGCGAATGGTAGATATGACCGGGCGTCCCGAACTGATCGAACACCCGAATCCCGGTAAAGGCATAGAACGGGTCAACGAGATCCATCACCGCCAGAATCAGGAAACTCCAGGCGATCATCACGTGAAACGCGCTGGGGATGAGGCGGAAACGAAACACCTTCTGGAAGAATCCCGCCTTCACGATCACGTCCCCGATTCGCTTCGGGAGCAGCGACCAGTTGATTTTCCCCTGTCCGCTGGAAATGTTCTTGGCAATGCGCGCCAGTCCGCGAAGTGTGAAATAAGCCGAGGCCAGCGCCGCAAGGATAAACAGGATTTTTTCAATGGGGGTGAGCATGGTAGTCTCCGATAAGATTGCCAGCAGTTGAACTGCTGGCAGAACTGGTTTTGGATTTGGAAGAAACTGGCGCGATTGTATCAAATTTACGCCCCGCTCCCACTTCCGAAAGTAGAACTTTCGGATTCCCATTTCAGCCCCGTTTGGAATCTCGAAGTTCTACTTCGAGACAGCCCTTGGACAAAACAAAAACTGCCCGCGAGTCTCCTCGCGGGCAGTCTGGTGTGTTACGTTGTTACTATTTCACAACCGGCAGGTCTGCGGCAATCCAGCCGTTCATGCCGCCGTTCAGGTTGCGGACGTTGGTGTGGCCCAGGAATTGCAGGTACATCTGCACCATCGCGCCGCGGTGACCGGAGGCGCATATCACCAGGATGGGCGCGGCCTTGTCGGCGGGCAGCTGCGACAGGTTGGCGGGAACATCAATGACGGGGATCAACACCGCGCCGTCAATGTGGCCGTTATCATCCCATTCCTTCTGCGAGCGGACATCCAGCATGAAGGGGATGTTGCCAGCGGCCAACTCGGTGTTGAAGTCGGGCGACTTGACAGCGCCGAAGCCTTCGGGCAGGTTGCTCAGGTAGTTGTCGAGGGCGGCGAAGCGGGTCGCGTCCACTTCGGGAGCAGTACCCGCCACGGGGGCGGCGGGCGCGCCCTTCTCAACCGGGAATTGCGCCTTGATCCAGGCATTCAAGCCGCCATTCAGGTTGACCACGTCGGTGTAGCCCAGCAGGCGCAGGGCCATCATGCCCAGTCCGCCGCGGTGACCGGAAGCGCAGGTGATGACGATTTTCTGATCCTTGGCGGGCAGTTTGTCGAGGTTCTTCAGCAGGTCGCGGATCGGGATGTTGATGGACCCGGCGATGAATCCGTTGGCTTCGATCTCGGCCGCTTCGCGCACGTCCACGATGAAGGGCGCGCGCTCGGCAAGCATTTCGTTGAACTTGTCGGCCTTGATGCTGTAGTAACCGGCATCGGCGGGCAGGCTGGCGATGAACTCGCCCATGACGGTCGCCCAGTCCACGTAACCGGCAACCGGCAATCCCGCGGCCTTCCAGCCGTTCAGACCGCCGTTGAGGTTGACGACATCGGTGTAACCCATCAGGCGCAGCGCCATCATGATGATGCCGCCGCGGTGACCGGAGGCGCACAGGACGATGACGCGGGCGTCTTTATCGGCAGGGACTTTGTCGAGGTTGGCGAAGAAATCCGTAAACGGGACGTTGATCGAGCCTTCGATGTAGCCATCCTTGTCCCATTCGGCCTTTGTGCGCACGTCAATGAGCGTGGGCAGCGCGCCGCTGGCAAGTTCCTCGGACAGTTTGTCGGATTTGATGGCGTTGAAGCCCTCCGGCAAATTGGAGAGGAAATCATTCAGCATGTCGTACAGCGCCTGGTCTTCGATGATGGCAGTGCCGATGGAGGCGGGCGCTTCGGGCATGACGCCGGTCACAACCGGCAGTTCGGCTTTCTTCCAGGCGTTCAAGCCGCCGTTCAGGTTGCGGACGTCCGTGTAGCCCAGCAGGCGCAGGGCGGCCATCACCATGCCGCCGCGATGACCGGAGGCGCAGGTGACTACGATGGGTTCATCCAGGCCGGGCAGTTTATCCAGGTTGGCGAGAACTTCGCGCACCGGGATATTGATGGAACCTTCGATGAAGCCGTCTTTTTCAAGTTCCGCGGCTTCGCGTACATCGAGCAGGAAGGGCGGCTTGTCGGCCAACTCTTCGTTCAGCGCGGTCACTTTGACCGAGCCAAAGCCCTTGTCGGCAGGCAGATTCGCGGCGAGGTCGGTGAACAACGCCTGCGCGTCGGGCGCGACCACGGGCGGTTCGGTGACGACGACCGGCGGTTCCGTCACGACGACAGGCGGTTCGGTCGCTACGGCGGGGGCTCCGCAGGCGCCCAGGATCATGCTGAACGCCAGCAGGAGGAAAACGGGCAGGTACAGTTTCTTACTCATTTCTCTATTCTCCTTATTGTGGTTCTGAATTGATTGGCTCTTCAACGGGAGCCGGGACTTTCTCAACGATCACGTTCTGGTTCGCTTCCACCTCCTCAGGTTTTACCTTGTCAATGGTCAGGAAAAGATCCGCGTTGCCGTGGCAGGCATTACACGATTCGGTCTGCGGGGTTTTTGTCTGAATATTGTGCGGCGTGGCGTAGACCCACGTGGATAAGGCGTTGAAGTTTGGGAGCAGGTTTTCGCCATAGAACGAGAAACTGGTGGGGGATATCGGCACGTGGCGCAACGGCACATACTTGTAAGGACGCGTGTAACTCCGTTGCGGGTTCAATCCGATCAGGAAGGTCGGGTACGTGGCCTCGGTTTCGAAGAAGGGGTTGCCCGTATTCTCGCTAATCGCAACGTGACAACCATCGCAACTGGTGTAGGTTACCGAGTGGCAGACCTGGCACGAAAGGTCCGCGCCGTGGACGGTGTGCATCTCGATATTGTCCCTGCCCAGGGTGACGTTGGGGTGGCAGGACTCGCAGGATGGCGATTGCAGCCCGGCATAACGGTGATCGGCGGGCGCAATGGTCATCTCTTTAGGGGCGACATGACAGGCCGAGCAATTGGCCGACTGACCATGCAATTCGTGGCTGCCGTGGCAGGCGACGCAGTTCATCCGTCCCTCGCGAAAATGGACATCGCCGGGAATGCCCTCGTTCTTGCCGAGATACTCGTTGCCCACGCGGCTGCCATGGCAGGCCGTGCAGGAACGCGTCATCGGCGGGGTGCGGGTGAACACGTGTCCCTCGAACAGGCCGCCGCCCACGCTGGCAGGCTGCGCCACGTGGCAATCGCCGCAGGAAGTATGGCACTTCGCGCAATGGTTGCCGAACGCCTCTTCCATCACGGGATGATTCTCCGCCGCGCCGCGCGCGTTCAACACCGTCCAATATCCCTGCAGGGTGGCGTGCAGGCTGTTCGAGAACACCGAGGTTACATTCGGATGGCACTCGCGGCAGGCATTCGCTTCGCCCTCGGACGGGCGGGCGGTCATGCCTTCGTGGGCCGTTTCCTTGTCTGACGATTGAGTCCCTTCGTGACAGCCCGTGCAGTCAATGTGGCCGTGGACGGTGGCGGGGAATTTCTTCGCGTCTACAAGCGCCTTCTCCCATGGCTCCAACGGAGCCACCTCGCCCCCTCAGCCAACTCCCTTGGATTCCGCTTCGGCGGTTTCCTCCACAGGATCGGAGGTGTCAATCAGGCGGTCCTTGTTCGAGTGGCAATCCAGGCATTCGTTCGTTTCCGCGGCTTCGGTCGCTTGGGGGGCGGCCTGCGCCTGGGGTGGGCTGGCCGGTTCGAGGTCCAGGGATTGAACGATCTGTTCGTTCATGCCGGTCACGGCATCCGCTGGAGCGCAACTCGAAAGCGCCAGTGCCATAGCGAGGAAACAACCGAACCAGTGAAAGTGTCGCATGCTCATTCCTTTTTGTACTTATTTTCACAATAGATATAAGCAGTATACACTGCATTTTGGCAGTTAGGATAATAAATACTTATAGTTTTTTCTATCCAAACCAATAAGCATAAACTATGCAGAAACTCAAACAACAATTTGCTTGCTTATATTTTTTGTGCTATTATTCACAAAAAGGCTTCCCTATGCTAGATGTCCATCAACTCAATGTTTTCGTAATGGCGGCAGAGACGTTGAACTTCACCCAGGCCGCGCAACAACTTCACATGACCCAGCCGAGCGTCAGCCAGCACATTCAGGGACTGGAGCGTCATTTCGACATGCAGTTGTTCCTGCGCAACGGCCGTAACCTGGAATTGACCGATGCCGGCATGGCCCTGTTGCCGCTGGCAAAAGAGGCGGTGATGCTTTCCACACGCATTGATGAAACAATGGCTTCGCTGAAAGGCGGCATTTTCGGCCACCTGATCGTGGGTTGCAGCACCACGCCCGGCAAATACATCCTGCCCCAATTGCTGGCGCAGTTCCATCGCAAATATCCCCAGGTGCGGGTCACCTGCCAGGTATCCCCGCAGGTGGATGCC
The DNA here is from genome assembly GCA_034411715.1 of Anaerolineales bacterium. Lineage (GTDB taxonomy): Bacteria > Chloroflexota > Anaerolineae > Anaerolineales > Villigracilaceae > Denitrolinea. The sequence continues at coordinate 27,641 of DAOUMJ010000230.1, forward strand.
CTGCAAAGCGTGGAGGACGGCAATGCGCATTTTGCCCTGTTTAGCCTGCCGCACGACGGTTTCCCGAACATCGAGGCGGTGACTTATATCTGCGATCCCATCGTTTTCATCGCTCCCCTTGAACATCCCTGGGCGAAGCGCGGGGAGATCGAGGCGCAGGAGTTGACGGATGGCGATTTCATCATGCGCGAATCCTCCTCCGGCACCTTCAACGCGGTGCGCGACGCGCTGGCCAGGCACAATATTTCCATCGCCAACCTGCGCATCCTGATCACGCTGGGAAACGCCGAGGCCATCGCCGTGGCTGTGCAGGAGGGGATTGGGGTGGGCTTTGTTTCGAAGATGGTCGTTGACCGTTTATGCCGCGACAAGGTGGCAGAAGTACGCGTGCGCGACATGGATATCTGTCGTCAGATCTACGTTGGCCGAAACAGCCGCCGCCAGGCGACGAACGCGCAACTGGCGTTCTGGAATTTTCTGATCGAAAACCCCAACCCGCAGCGCACGCCGATGCTCAACCCGGAATGATTCCGTCAGAATTCTGATTGCCGGCGTAAGCGGCTTGCCCAAAGATGTTTTTTCGAGGTTCACGATGAAAGAACAAACAATGTTCAAAAAACGCACATGGATCATCCTGCTTTGCGGCATGACCGTCGGGCTGTTGAGTATGGCAATTGTTGTCGGCGCGGCAGGGGCGTCCGCCGTTTTGTCTGCCGCGCAAGCGACCGCCGTGCCGGGTCCCGGCGCAGGCGCTTCCCCCAAAGATTGCGCGGAGTGCCACCTGAATATCAATACAGCCTGGGAGACCAGTTCACATGCCCATGCCTTCGACGACCCGGGGTTTGCCGAGCGCTGGACATCATTGGGAAAACCAGGGGAATGCCTGGCCTGTCATACTACCAATTACCAGTCCACGACGAACTCTTTCAGCGGCGAAGGCGTCCAGTGTGAGGCCTGTCACGGAAGAGCGGTGGAGGGACATCCCCCAGCAGTCGTTCCAGTCAGGACCGATTCGGAGTATTGCGGAGTCTGTCATACCACCACTCTGGGCGAGTGGCGGTTGACGGGACATTCCACCGCCGGGGTTGGCTGCATGTCCTGCCACGATCCGCACAGCCAGGGCGCCCTGTTCGACGAGCCGGACGATATGTGCCTGAATTGCCACCGGGATGAGATGGGAGAATATCTGGAGGATTTGCACATCCAGAAAGGGATTGGTTGCGTGGACTGCCATGCTCTGGTCATCCCCCCCGATCCGCTGCCGATTGACGGCATTGTGCCAACCGGCCACGCTTTTACCATAACAACATCCACCTGTGTCGCCTGCCATACGGATGCGCTTCACGCTGGTTTTTCCCTGCCCGGTTATGAGCATGGAGCCAAAGCCGCGAATGGCGAAGCGGCCCCTGCCGAAACGCCCGTTGCGGAAAAACCGCCCGCCAGCGCGGAAAGCATTAGCCCGGAACAGCGCATTCAGGCGCTCGAAGCCGCGCTAGCCAGCACGCGCTTTTCCATGCTGTTCCAGGGCGGCATCATCGGGTTGGTATTGGGCGGATTGACCGTCTACTACCTGAGCCGAAACCAGGCGCGAAAACCTGAGGAAGTGGAAGCCGAACAGCCCGTTGCCGATACGCGCGTCGCGGACGGGGAAGTGGTTGACCAGGAACTGGAAAAGGCGCTGGTCCTCATCGAGCGCGGGATGGAAAAGGGACTCAATATCCTGAAAAAAGGCGGAGAGTGGATGAAATCCAAATCCCCCTCGCGCAAAAAGGGTAAATCCGACGAATCAACAGACGACTCTTCGCCGGCCCGGAAGGGATCGTAGAATGTTCAAGCGAAAATCATCCCCCCAACCTGCGAAACCGGATACGGGCGAATCCCCGCCCCGGGAGAAACCGCTCAGCCGGCGGGATATGCTGAAAATCGGCGGCGCGACGCTGGCGACGGCAGTGATCAGCCAGGCGGTGATCTCCGGGCCTCTCTCTGTAGAATCGGTCCAGGGAATTGCCCGGGCGGAGCATGAGGGCGAGGGGGCGGGGAGTTCCACGCGCCAATGGCACATGGTCATTGACCTGTCGGTTTGTATTGGCTGCAACTATTGCGTGCGGACCTGCCAGGCGGTCAACGATGTGCCGGACGATGAAATGCGCTGGAATATCGTCTTTCCCGAACAGAGCGAAGTGGGCGCCGAGTTCTACATGAACCGTCCCTGCCAGCATTGCCAGGATGCGCCCTGCACACGCGTTTGCCCGGTGGGCGCCGCCTGGGTGCGCGCCGACGGCATGGTGGCGATGGATTATGATCGGTGTATCGGGTGCCGTTACTGCCAGGTGGCCTGCCCGTATGACGTGCGCCGCTTCAACTGGCGAACGTCGAAAGCGGACAATCCCTACATCCCAAAGTGGGGAACCGCGGAAGTGGCACGCCGCCCGCGCGGTGTGGTGGAAAAATGCACCTTCTGCATCCAGCGAATCGACCGCGGTCTCTCCCAGGGGCTGACGCCCGGCGTGGACCGGGCCGCCACTCCCGCCTGCGTGGTGGCCTGCCCGGTGAATGCCCGCATCTTCGGCGACATTCTGGACGAGGAAAGCCCGGTCTCCAAATACCTGAAAGCGCATGAAACATTCCGCCTGCGCGAGGAATGGGGAACCAGCCCGAAGGTTCATTACGTCCGTCCCGCAAACAGGAGAGGTTAAGATGGCGATCCGATCATTTGTCGGGCACCTGGCGCACCGTCCGCTTCAAACCTGGCTGATTTCCCTGACAAGCACATTTACCATCGGCGTGATTGGCATGGTCGCCGTCCTTGTGATGGGCCTGCAGGTGACCGGCCTGAGCGATCAAGTCCCCTGGGGATTGTGGATCACCGCGGATCTGTCGGCCATCGCGCTGGGCGCGGGGGCGTTCACCTTCTCGGCGGCGGTATACCTGTTCCGAATCAAAAGCCTGGAAGTCCTGGCCCGCCCGGCGGTATTCATCGGCTTTCTGGGGTATTCCTCCGCCATGCTGGCCCTGGCCATGGATATCGGCCGCCCGGACCGTTTCTGGCACCCCATCGTCTTCTGGAATGTTCATTCCGTCCTCTGGGAAGTGACCTGGTGCGTCATCCTCTATTCCACCGTCCTTGCCCTGGAGGTGTTGGCCGTCATTGGAGATTCGCGGCTCGGCAGGCGCTGGCCGAAACTGCGCCAGGCGGGACATTTCTCGCACCGCCTGACGCCCGTGCTGGCGCTGATCGGAATGGGACTGTCCCTGCTGCATCAATCCTCCCTCGGCGCAACCTACGGCGTATTGAGCGGACGCGCCATCTGGTACAAGCCGTCCCTGCCGGTGATGTTCATCATCTCCGCGGTGGCGGGAGGAATGTCGCTGACCATGCTGGCCTCGATGATCGTCGGCCGCCTGCGGCATCAACAATTCCTGCCCAATGAGGTGTGCATTGGATTGACCAAAACCATCGGCTTCATCACTTTGGGCTACATGTACATAAAACTCTGGGACTGGGCCGCGACATCCTACTACAGCCATACGCCGGCCGCTTCGAACATGCTGGAGCGCTTGCACGCTATCACGCCTTACACTACCACGTTCTGGGGCATAGAAGTGATCCTGGGCGGGCTGATTCCCGCCATGATCCTGCTTCTTCCCCGGCTGTGCGAACGAAAGCCGCTCATCATGGCGGCGCTGGCTTTTGTGGTGATCGGCGTGGTGATGAACCGTTGGAATGTCACCCTCTCCGGCCTGGTGGCTCCCCCGGCCTGGTCGCCGGGCGTATTGGGAAATGTAGTGGCGGTTTCCTATTCCCCCTCCCTGGTTGAATTGGCGGTCGCGCTTGGCATTGTCTCGTACGCGCTGCTGGGATTCACGTTGGGAGTTCGTTATCTGGAAATCTACCCCCGGCACAGTGCGCATCCATCCGATTGACGGGCTTGAAAAACGAACTGCGGATCTGGCAGGTCGTTTTTGATTGCAGCCGACACTTACCGGCTGATGTCTTCCGCGTACCCGATGGCGGCGCGGCAGGCGGGGGCGAGATGCTGTGAAACATTTTCCCAGGTCAATTTTTCGTTTTTGGCGAGGGTCTCCTCCAACGCGTTGGCGAGACATCCGCCCCCGGCGTTGTAGTTGACGAGGGTGAACTTCCACATGTCTTCGTAGGTGATGTCCAGTTGGCCGGGCATTTTCTTCCCTGAATAGTTCCAGACCACCTGCGAGGCCTGCTGGCAGTTCGCCATCAGGGTGTGCGCGAAGATCGCCACGCTGGTATCGGCGCGCTCCAGGTCCATGCCGAGCGGACAGTCTGCGCATGCCGCGTTCACGCTGTTGACCAGGGCGAAACGCAACATTTCCTGGTCGTCCGGTTCCAGGCTAAGATAGCCGTCTTCGCAGGCTTCCCCGGATAGGATGAGCGGGCAGAAGGCATTAAAGTAGGCGGGATTCCACAGCAGGGTGGTGTCGGCGCCGTTATGCGTGAGTTGCCCCAGCCCGGTATCGCCGCCGGGCAGGACTGTGCCGGGCCAGAACTGGCTTTCGCGGGCGAACAGGTTCTTGAGCATCTGGGCGGGGATGCCGGTCTCTTGCGCCACTTCCAGGATCAGGCCGTCGAAACGGTTTTGCCAGTCGTTCACCGCTTCGCGCGCCGCCTCCATGCCGCAGGCGCTGGCAACCGTTCCGTCGGGGGAGAGGCCGCCATCGGGACAGGCGCCCACATCCACCGCGCCCTGCTGGATGAGATTGGCGGCGAGGTAATTGTAGGGAATATTGCTCGAAAGCCCGCTGACGTGATTGGGGGTGGCCAGCCATTGCGGCGGTCCGCCCACCGGCGGAAAGACCTGCCAGGTTTCGGCGCAACTGGCGAGCGGCACGCCCTTCCATTGACTCGAACGCACATCCACGAACCAGGCGGGCGCGTCGGGGTTGCCAAAATCAGCCGCGGTGACGCGCACCTGGGCGGTGAATTTCTTGCTGCTGTCGCCGTAGGTGGAGTAGGCCCAGAATTCGAACAACACGCCTTTCTCGACCGTAGGCTGAAGCTCCACCACGCAGGTCTCGCCCTCGCAGGAAAAGGCCTGACCGTTGAGCCGCCCTTCGACCGCGGTGATGCGGTGATCGGGCAGCGGTTCCTGGGCGGTGAGCGTGAGTTTGGGAAGATATTCGCAAACGCTGGTGGAAAGGGAGGAGACGGGGGAGCAGTCGGTCACATCCAGCCAGACGGTGGGGGCGGGCAATTCCATCGCCACTTCTTTTTCCGCGGCGCGGCTGCCGGCGAAGAAGATGTAATAGCCTTCGCACTGGTTGAGTTTGTGGGGATACTTGCAGGGCGGCTGGACCACCCATTTTTCCGTCAATTCGTCCCCGCAGTCAATGTAAATGTCGGACAGGGTGGGTTTTCCTTCGTAGTCCACCACGATCTTGCACACGATCTCATCCTCCTGGAAGGTTGCCATGTACCAGTCGTAGGCGGTGTATTCGATGAGCATAACCTTGTAGCGGTCGGGGCCGGGAGGGGACGCGGGCGCGGCGAACCCGGCCGAGGTCACGGAGAGAAGCGCTGCCGCCGCGACCAGGAGGCCGATCAGCCAGAAGAGGGGTGTCCGCCGGGGGGAGGTCTTCATCCAGTCGTCACATTGGACTTTCGCGCGTGGCGGCGCAAAATCGGGAGATTTTGCGATCCGCGGAAAGTCCTGCCAACAACAGAGTCCGCCATCATTATAGCGGACTCCGGGCGATTTCGCAGACTATTTTTGTGTATCCAGTTCTTCGAGGGTTTCCAGGTCGCGGCGCAGGCTGCGGTTGCGGACGAAGAGGCTGACGAGATAGATGGCGTTGACGATGAAGAAGACCGCGTAGCCCGCGATCATGTAGGCGGTGGTATCGGGGGTGGTTTCCATTGTTGCTCCTGTAAATCTGTGTGATGTGTCGGCGCTGGAGAGCGCCTGTTACGCCGGCCTTGCTCGCGTGGGAGGATGTTCTCTCCGCGCGCGTAGGAGGACGTTCTCTAACGTCCGTTACTACATCACTTTTAACTTAAGTTGCTCGACTTTGTTTTGCAACTGGCCGAGGCGGATGCGGTTCCAAAACAGGTCAATGAAAATGACGGTGAAGGCGAACAGGGCGAAGAAGAAGGCCACGCGCATGTCGCCGGTCATGTTCATTTTTTCCTGGTTCTCGTTGGCCGCGCCGATGACGACGGGATGGATGGAGCGGAACAGGCGAATCGCCATGAAGGTGATGGGCGCGCTCAGGCCGCCGAGCAAGGCGTAGACCGCGCCGAAACGGGCGCGCCGCTCGGGGTCGTCTATGCCGGCGCGCAGCATGAAGTAGGCCACGTAGATCAGTTCGGTAACGGCCGCGGTGGTGAGGCGCGGGTCCCACGTCCACCAGGTGTTCCAGACAGGGCGCGCCCAGATGGAACCCAGGACGATGGTGATGAAGAAGAACACCACGCTGATCTCGACCGCCGCCACTTCCACGATGTCCCATTTCAGGTTTTTGGCGACGAGGTAGGTCACGCCGAGTCCCGCCGCGAAGACAAACCCCAGCAGGCCGACCCAGGCGGTGCCGATGTGGAAGTAGAACACGCGCTGGACATCGCCCATCACCAGTTCCGTCGGCGCGTAGACGAGCGCCAGGTAGGTGGCGATGATGAGAACGATGACGGAGAGATAGTCCAGGATTTTAAGTAAAACAGGTTTTGGGGTCATACATGCTCCTTCGATTTAGATTTACGATGTGAACGTACACAGGTACACAAGTAGACACGTACACAGGTCGCGTCATGGGACTACTTAACTACGTAACTACAAAACCACCTAACTACTCCTCAACAACATTATCGAACACCATGAACGCGACGGCGGTGAAGATGATGTCGTAGACGATGAGCAGGTTGAGCGGCGGCCAGATCTCGGCCATGTCCGCGCCGCTCAAGAATCCCGTGCTGGCTTTGACGGCGGACAGCAGAACGGGAATCGCGACGGGGAAGAGCAGGATGGGCAGCAACACGTCCCGCGTGCGCGCCTGGACGGTCATGCTGGCGAGCAGAGTCCCGACCGCGGTGTAGCCGACCGAGCCGAGCAGGATGACGAGCAACAGGCCGGGATGGAACAGGTTGACGGAGTACAGCGCGGCGTAGATGGGAAGTACGAACGCTTCGACGATGAACATGAAGGCCAGGTTGCTGATGACTTTGCCGAAATAAATGGCGGCGCGATCCACCGGCGCGAGCAGGAGGCCGTCGAGACAGCCGCGATCCTTTTCCACGGCCATCGAGCGGTTGAGGCCGAGCGTCCCCGCGAAGGCGAAGGTGGTCCACAGCACGCCGGAGGTCACCTCCCTGCGCGTGGACGGGTCGAGTTCGAGCGCGAAGTTGAAGATGAGGATGACCAGCAGGGAGAAAACCAGCATGGCCGAGAGGAGTTCGCGCGAGCGAAATTCGGCGGTGAGGTCCTTGCGGACGACGGCGAGGGTGGCGCGGAGGAAGGAGGGATTCATCTATCTACGAAACCAACGCCTGCTTATAGAATGCGAGCAGGTTGTTGTCGCCCATTGATTCCCGCGTCGCGCTGGCCGCGATGACGCCGCGCGAGAGAATGTCGAAGCGGGTGGCGAGGTCTTCGGCGCGGGCCAGGTCGTGGGAGGTCATCACCACGGTGCGTCCCTGCGCGGCGACGGATTTCAACACTTCATCCAGCATGGACGAGGCGTCCTGATCGAGGCCGGTGTAGGGTTCGTCGAAGAGGATCACGTCGGGGTCGTGCAGCACGGCGCGGCCGATGGCGAGGCGCTGCGCCATGCCGCGCGAGAAAGTGCGGATGAGGTCCCGTCGGCGGGATTCGAGGCCGACCATGTTGAGGACTTCGGTGATTCGTAATTGATAATTGGCAATTCCGTACATGCGCGCGTAGAATTCCAGATTCTCCTGCGCGGTCAAATCTCCGTAGAGCAACGGCATGTGCGAGACCACGCCGAGACGGGCGCGTACCTGGGCGGCCTGGTGCGGCAGGCGATGTCCCGCGACGGTCACTTCGCCCAGCGAAGGCCGCGCCAGCGATGACAGGATACGCAGGAAGGTGGTCTTGCCCGCGCCGTTAGGGCCGAGCAGGGCCACGAATTCCCCGCGCTCCACGCGGAAATCCACCCCGCGCAGGACGGTCTTCATGCCGAAACGCTTGACAAGCTTTTTGACTTCGATCATGGTAGTCTGATAGTCGTTAGTCTAATAGCCTGATAATCGTTGGTCTGATAGTCTCATGAACTCGATGCATTCGACTATGTGACTATCAGACCATGTGACTATTCGACTATTGCTTCAACCTCTCCTTCAACTCCTCGCGCCGCGCCCGATATGCTTCCTCGGGGATCTTTCCCGCGCGGTGGAGGTCGTCGAGGGCGATGATGGCGTCGAGGATCTCCTCTTCGCTTTCGAAGCCGTTCTCCTCCTCGTCCTCCTCGATCTCTTCCTCGACGCGGTTGCGGTCGCGCAGGTACATCCACGCGCCCGCCAGAATGAGAGCCAGTCCCAGCGCGCCGATCCCGATCAGCAGGTTTTGTTGCGGATTGGACTCCGACCCTGCGGATTTGGGATTGCCGCTCAGGTTGATGGTGAGCGTATCGCCGCCCTGCATTGCCTGGCCGCGGAATTCGCGGTAATTCTGTCCCTGGAAATTTTGCAGTTCGCCCTCGGTCAACTGGTCGCTCTTCACCTTCACGCCGTCGGGGACCAGCAACAGCACCGACGAAGCGCGCTGGGAAAACGGCTGCGCGATTTGCGCCTTGCCGTCGTAGGACAGGGTGTAAAAGGCCACGATCCCATAAGCCGTTTCGCTCGGCGGGATGGCGAAGCCCGTCTCCGCGGCCGCGAGCGGGGCGCTATCCTGCGTCACGTCGAATCCGATGTTTTGCGCCTCGGCGGGGAATTTGATGAACGGCACATCCGTGGCGGATTCCACCACGATGGTTTCCTCGCCCGCGTTCGAGAACGTGTACACGCCGATCACCTGGGCCGCGCCGTTGCCAATGGAAACAAAGAAATGCACCTGGTCGAAGGCCACGGCGGAAAAGTCCTTGTTGATCGGGTAAACCCTGAAGATCGGAATGGTCACTTCGCTCGCCCCCTCGGGGACGACGGCCAGTTCGGAACCATAGGCGACCCCCTCGTATTTCGCCTCGGCGTAGAAGATGCGGCCAGTTGGCAGTTCCACTTCCTCGAAGACAAAATTGCCTTCCACATCGGTGACCGCCTCGAGCGAGAGGACCTCCTGCGGGCCGCCGGCGTCGGAGGCGTGATCGAAGCCGCGCAGGGTGACGGTCAGACCCGCGACGTTTTCGCCGCTGATCGTTCCCGTGACTTTGCCTCCAACCGCCTCAGCCGTCGGGACGGCGGATTCGGTTGCGAGGGGCGTCTCCTCCGCAATGGGCGTCCCCGATTCAGCGGCGGGGGACGCGGACTCAACAGGGAGCGCGGAGGGAGTCGCCTCGGGGGCCGCGGGGCTCGGGATGGCCGCGACCGGCTCCGGCGTCGGGGAGGAGGCGAAGGACAGGGTGCGGACGTAGGCGGCCAGTTCGGTGAATCCGCCCTCGGTCATTTTGGAATCCAGCGCGGGGAAGTCGTTCGTCCCCTCGCGCAGGAGTTGCGCGAGTTCCATGTTGGAGAGCGCGGCCATGCGTTCCTGGTCGCGGAAAATCTCAGTGGGGCAATCCGCGCAAACTGCTTCGTAGAGTTCC